>CAMOQF010000186.1 GCA_946622645.1 uncultured Blautia sp. | reverse complement strand
AGGGAATGGTATAATGAAAACAAAGTTTTGAGTGCTGGAGAAGGAGGCTTATGAGGAAAAGAGGAAAGAGAAGTGTCCTGGTGGGGCTGGCTGTTTTGATGGGGTTGTTGTGTGCTTCTTGCGGGGGAAGTGAGAGGATACGGTTCGGTTCGGCGGGGATTGGTGGAAATTATTACGCGACCGCGCAGATGATCGAGGGATTTTTAAAGGAGGATATAGGAGATCTGGAGATCGAGGTCAAGAAAACGGCCGGTTCGGCGGCGAACCTCCGGCTTTTGTCAGACAAATATATCCAGCTCGGAATTTCGCAGACAGACGTGCTGAATGATGCTTATTACGGGACAGGCATGTTTGAGGGGAATGCGCCGTTGAAGGGCTACAGTGCGATAGCGGGCCTGTATACGGAAGCCTGTCAGATCGTCACCCTGAAGGATTCAGGCGTAGAAACCGTAAAGGATCTGCAGGGGAAGAAGATCAGTGTGGGAGAGAAGGAATCCGGCACCGAGCAGAATGCACAGCAGATCCTTCTGGCCTATGGACTGAACGATAAACTGGTGGAAAAAGTGAATCTGACTTATACAGAAGCTGTGGATCAGCTGCAGAAAGGTGAGATCGACGCATTCTTCTGCACAGCAGGCGTCCAGACGACTGTTGTGGAGGAGCTTGCACGCCGTACGGACATACGGCTGATCAGTATCGGGACAGATGAGATCCGGACTCTGCTTGACAGCTATGATTACTATTCGGAATGCACGATCCCTGCCGGTACATACACAGGGCAGGAGGAAGAAGCAGTGACGGTCGGTGTGAAAGCCGTTCTGCTCGCCAGTGATAAGCTTTCGGAAGAAACGGTGAAGAAGATCACAGCCGGTCTGTTTGCGCATGCATCCGAGCTGCAGCTGGCAGTCCCGGTGGATTTTTCTGTCACTCCGGAAACCGCGGTGAAGAATATCCCTGTTCCTTTCCACAAAGGAGCTGCTGCATATTATAAAGAGCAGGGGATCACTATACAGGAAGAGTAGGGATGAGGAAATGTTTACATTCACACTGGATATGTACCAGACACTCGCAATGGCAGTCGCAGCGCTCTTCCTGGGCAGTTTTTTGAAATCAAGGCTGAGCATCCTGGAAAGATTCTGTATTCCCTCACCGGTCGTGGGCGGCCTGGTGTTCGCCATCCTCAACTGTGTGTTGTATGTGACAGGCCTGGTCGAGATCTCATTTACGGACACGCTGCGGGAAGTCTGTATGGTTTTTTTCTTCACCTCCGTAGGATTTCAGGCTAATCTGAAGGTCCTGAAATCTGGCGGCAAGGCGCTGTTTATCTTTCTGGGACTGGTGATCGTGATGATCGTGGCTCAGAATCTGATCGCGGTAGGCCTCGCGGCTGTGTTAAACCAGGATTCTCTGGTTGGAATGTGCACGGGTTCCATTCCCATGGTAGGAGGGCATGGCACGGCGGGAGCCTTCGGTCCGGTGCTGGAGGACTTCGGCCTCGTTGGGGCGACAACGGTCTGTACGGCGGCCGCCACCTACGGACTGATCTCAGGTTCCCTGATCGGCGGTCCCATCGCCAATCATCTGGTCCGTAAAAAAGATCTGATGAAGACAGTGGTGAAGGATGATGATTCCGTTCTTGTAGCAGATGAAGAAGCGCATCAGAGAGCGTTTACAAACTACGCTCCGGCGTCTTTTCAGCTGGTCATCGCAGTCGGCATCGGTACGATACTGTCTTATCTGTTGTCCAAAACAGGCATGACGTTTCCAATTTATATAGGGGCCATGATCGCAGCTGCTTTCATCCGGAACATCGGTGAGTATTTCGGACAATATACGATCCATATGGGAGAGATCAACGACATCGGCGGCATTATGCTTTCGCTTTTCCTTGGAATCGCCATGATCACGCTGAAAATCTGGCAGCTTGCCGAACTTGCAGTGCCGCTTTTCATCCTTCTGATCGCGCAGACAGTCTTTATGTTCGTGTTTGCCCGCTTTGTGGTCTTTACGATCATGGGACGCGATTATGACGCAGCAGTGATCACGGCAGGCACCTGCGGCTTTGGAATGGGCGCGACTCCGAACGCCATGGCGAACATGCAGGCGATCTGCGACAAATATGCTCCCTCTATAAAAGCCTATCTGCTCATCCCTATAGTGGGCAGTCTTTTTGCAGATTTCATCAACAGTCTGGTGATCACGTTTTTCATCAATATGATCTGAGGAGGAAGAGATATGAACATCATAGAAGAATTGATCCATAAGGTCGGGGATGAGATCCATAAGGGAGCGGAGGATCTGGATATCCTGTTCCATCCTGTGAAAGAGGAGAAAAAACCGGATGTACAGAGTGAAAATCTGGCCATGCCGGAGATCCATACCGGAAAAGTACAGGCTCGGGAAGAAAACGCCGGGGATTCTGAACAGAAAACAGCAGATGCGCAGACGACCTCCGGAGAGCCGGAAGAAGAAACAAAAAAGCCAACCGTCAGTATTCATTCTCTGGCGATGCCGGAGATCCATCTGAAGAAATAGAGAGAAGAAAGCCGGCTTGAA
>CAMOQF010000185.1 GCA_946622645.1 uncultured Blautia sp. | reverse complement strand
CCGAGGATGTGGGAGAGGTTGGATACGTTGTCGCGGACGGTGATGCCTTCGTAGATCTGCTGGCCGAGGAAGATCACGGCTACGAGGATGAAGGTGAGGGGGATCTCGCCTTCATGGAAGCTGGTGAAGGAGGTCATCAGGATGAACGCGAAAACGATGCCGCTTGCGCCGCAGAGGGCGGTGTTTCCGAAGAAAATGTTGTTGATGAGGCCGGTGACCAGAGCTGTGCAGGCCATGACGGCGATGAGTTTTCCTTTGCCGTACTTTTCCTCCAGAATGGGGCCCAGCAGCAGGATGTAGGCCATGTTGCCGACCAGATGGCTGAAACTGCTGTGTCCGAACACGTGTGTGAACAGCCGCAGATAGGTGAGCGGTGACGTCAGGGAAGAACGGTAGGTGGAAAATAAGGCGTCGTTGCTGGCTCCGTTCGTGATCACATTTGCAATCGTCGCAATCAGGCAGATCAGTGCAAAGCACAGTACCAGCGGTGCGTTAAAAACGATTTTGGGTCTCTTCTTCATGATCTCTCCTCCTTGGTGGGTTGGTTGTTTGCCGAGGCTATTTTATCTTATATGCGGGGATTCGTCAAATCATGGTTTCGCAGCAGGCAGCAGCGTTCGTCCGGTATTCAGACGAAAAAAGGTCCGCATATCAGACTTTTGAAGAACTGATATGCGGACTTGTGAATCAGGAGAAAAATCCTTCCGCGATGGTCATGTCGGCTATATAACCTACCGTACCGGTCATATAGAGAGTGCCGTCTTCACGGATATCGATCTGGATCATTCCGCCGGGCTGGTTGATGTTGACCCTGGATTCTACAAGGCCAAGCTTGTATGCCGCCATGGCTGCCGCGCAGCTGCCGGTCCCGGAAGCCCTGGTGTAGCCGCTTCCGCGTTCCCAGATCTCGATGTCGATGTTGCCCTTGTCGATCAGATGGCAGAGCTGGAGGTTCATACGGTTCGGGAATTCGTCTGCGTTTTCCACCAGCGGTCCGAGTTCTTTGACAGCTTCGGGACTGATCTGGTCGGTGAAGATGATGCAGTGGGGATTTCCGATCGTGAGGCAGGTCGCTTTATATTCTTTATCTCCAAAGGTGAAGGTCTCGTTGACTACTTCACGGATCTCGCCGGTGACGGGGATCTCGCGGGAGATGAAGGAAGCCTTGCCCATGTTGACGCAGAATTCTGTGGCTCTTGCATTCAGTGTTTCCACGTGAATGGTTCCTGCCAGTGTTTCTACGTCAAATTTCGAGCCTGTGACATAGCCCTGATCGATGAGATATTTTGCAAAGATACGGACGCCGTTTCCGCTGATGGCAGATTCGGAACCGTCTGAATTAAAAATGCGGACGCCCAGTTTTCCGTTGATCTCCACCGGGCCGTACAGAACGCCGTCCGCTCCAAGGCCGAAACCGCGGCGGCACATCAGGGCGATCTTCTTGCCCACCAGCTGCATCTGGTTCTTACGCGCGTCCAGGATCAGATAATCGTTGCCAAGTCCCTGATATTTTGAAAGAATGATTCCGCTCATTTTTGTTTTCCTTCCATATATAATCTGTACATAAACAGTCGCTCGGGGCGGCTTATGCGCTTGACCGCGCACTTGTCCCTCAATCAGATTCAGTATAAACCAAATAAAACGCCATGTAAATGGCGTATTTTGCGGATTATATTGCAAAAAATGACATTTCATTTTAGAATGTCAATAGTAACCCGTCCGGACAGGGAGGACAGGGAGGTCAGCATAATTAAGTACAGAAAGGATCGGGCAGGGATGTCAGTATCATTGAATACAGAAAGGATCGGGCAGGGATGTCAGCATTTTTGAACACAGAAAGGATCGGGCAGGGATGTCAGCATTTTTGAACACAGAAAGGATCGGGCAGGCGGAACCGGTTTCCGGAGGATCCGTTAAAACCGGTTATCTGCATGAAAACTTCCGGCTTTTTCATCTGAAAGATCAGGTGAAGAGGGAATTTGAATCTCATTATCATGATTTTTATAAAATTGTCTTTTTTGTAAGCGGGATGGCAGGTTATCATATCGAAGGACGCACTTATACGCTTCTGCCGGGCGATATTCTTCTGGTGGACCGCTTTGCCATTCATAAGCCGGAAATAGACGCGTCCGTTCCTTATGAAAGATATGTGCTCTGGATCCGCGCTGACCTGGCTGAACAGAGACTTCTGGAATGTTTTAAGACCATGCAGAAAAGAGCCACCGCTCTGCTGCGGGTATCGCCGGATAAACAGCATGCCCTCCGGAGCCTGCTTTCGGAGCTGGAGAAGGAGGACATCGCTCTGAAGCAGAATGCGGCCGGCCTTTCCGGGGCAGGCTCTTATGGTGCGGATCTGCTCATGCAGAGTATTTTTGTCAGGCTTATGATCTCTCTGGAAAGGATCATCCTGGGAGAGACTTCTTTCCCGGAATGGAAAAATGTCCGCAGCGATACGCAGGTGGATCAGCTGCTGCACTATATCAACACACATCTTACTGATGATCTTTCAGCTGATTCTCTCGCAAAGAAATACTATATCAACAAATATTACCTGATGCGGCGTTTTAAAGAAGCGACCGGATACACTCTCCACCAATATGTCCTGAGCAAAAGGCTGATTCAGGGCAGGACACTGATCTCCGGCGGCGTCCCGGTTACCAAAGCCGCTGTCATGTGCGGCTTCGGAGATTACACCACTTTCATCCGTGCCTACAAAAAACAGTTTCACTCCGTTCCCGGCGACGCCAGACAAAACTTCTTCCCCGCAGAAACGCAAGATATATGAGAAAGCTTTTAAA
>CAMOQF010000184.1 GCA_946622645.1 uncultured Blautia sp. | reverse complement strand
TAAGGCAACGGACTCTGACTCCGTCAGTTGGAGGTTCGAATCCTCCTAGCCCTGCTCGGGAGCTTCTTTGGAAGCTCCCGTTTTTTGTTACGCGATACGGCTGCCAGGCGGGCGTTTTGCCTGAACGAGCATATATTTGACGGCCAGCGTGACACCCGATATCGAATGATGGACTTGCGGGTTCTTATTGAAAATGGTAAACTTATAAGATACATTATCAACCGCGCTGCAGGAGGGATCCTTTTGAACAGACCAATCGTTTCCGTGATCATACCTGTCTATAACGCCCACGATCATCTGCGGCAGTGCCTGGACAGCGTGACCGGCCAGACATTGAAAGAGATCGAGATCATCTGTGTGGATGACGGCTCGACGGACGACACGCAGGATATCCTTGCGGAATACGCCGGAAAAGACGCCCGGGTCAAAGTCCTCCGACAGGAGAACAGGGGCGCCGGGGCTGCCCGCAACACGGGCCTTGCTGCGTCCAAAGGCAGATATCTTTCCTTCCTGGATGCGGATGATTTTTTTGAAAAGACCATGCTGGAAAAAATGGCCAGAAAGCTCCGGGATGAAAAAGCGGATTTTGTGGTATGCAGAAGCGATTCCTACCGCATGGATACCGGAAAGTTTCATCCCGCAAAGTACACCGTCAAGGCGGAGATCCTTCCGCCCCGGGATTACGGCGCTTTTTCCTGGCGCAACATGGCAGGCAACCATTTCCGCGCCTTTGTGGGATGGGCCTGGGACAAGCTGTACGACGGTCATTTTGTCCGCAAAAACGGCTTTCTCTTTCAGGAACAGCGCACCACCAACGACATGCTGTTCGTGTTCAGCGCTCTTGTAAAAGCCAGGCGGATCTCGGTCGTCGACGAGGTTCTTGCGCATCAGAGAAAGAACAACCAGAACTCTCTTTCCAACACGCGCAGCCAGTCCTGGCACTGTTTTTACGAAGCGCTGAAAGCTCTCCGGGAGTATCTCCGGAAAGAAGGGCTGTATGAAGAGCTGGAGCAGGACTTTATCAACTATGCCCTGCACTTTTCCCTCTGGAACCTGAACACTCTTGCGGGAGAGACCAAAGAAAAACTCTACGACAAACTTCAGACAGAGTGGCTGTCTGAGCTTGGTATCGCCGGCAGGCCGTCTGAGTATTTTTACGATCAGGCGCAGTATCAGGAGAGCATCGAGATACTGACCAGATCATTTGAAGAATTCCCTGTCAAGATCTCGGTGATCATTCCGGTCCACAACGCGGAAAAATACATCGGAGAGTGCCTGGACAGCATCCTGAACGGAAACAGAACAGGCCTGGAGGTCATCTGCGTGGACGACTGCTCCACGGACAGCAGCGTCTCCATCATGGAGGAGTACGCTTCCCGCTGCTCAAATGTAAAGGTCCTGAAAAACGAGACTAATCTGTACGCTGGTCCTTCGCGGAACAAAGGCCTTCTGGCGGCAAAGGGACGGTATGTGCACTTTGTGGATTCCGACGACCTGGTATGTCCCGGCATTTACGATCAGCTGTACCCGATCGCGACCCAAAACGATCTGGACTGGCTGAAGACCACCGCGTTTGCCATCGATGACCAGACAGGAGAGCGGGTGGAGAACATCCGCTACACCATGGACCGGATCGATCCGACCTATGACGGAACGCTCCTGGATTTTGAAAAATATCCGCACATGTTTATGAGCAGCATGAGCCTGGTTCCGTGGAACGCGCTCTATAAAAAGAGCTTTCTGCTGGAGAACAATATCCGGTTCAACAGCCTTTTCTGTGTCAACGACAGATCCTTCTTTGTGGAGACCTGCATCAAGGGGAACCGCGGGATGGTGGTACGGCATGACATCATAAAACACAGGACCAACGTGTCCGGCTCCCTGGTGGCTAAGCGGATGGAGCATTTTGACTGTCAGTTTGATTCCTTCCGCATCGTCAAAAAGCACTGTGATGACAATCAGGTGAGCGGCCGGGTGCGCTTCCGCGTGCTGGACGCCGAGCTGTTTGACATGGCCAACTGGTATCGCAAGTTTTCGGAAAACAAGACCCTTTCCGACCAGGTCAGAAAAGACACAAAAGCATTTCTGCAGGAAGAAGTGGACATCCCCTGGTTTGAAGAAAAGGGCAAGGATTGTCAGTGGCTGACGCTCAGAAAGCTGCTGGAGGTGTAAGGACCTGATAGTAAAAGGAGAACCACATGCCAAAAGTATCGATCATTATTCCCACCTACAACGTCGGTAAATATCTGAGAGAATGCATGGAGAGCGTTGTGCGGCAGACTCTTTCCGATATCCAGATCGTCTGCGTGAACGACGGATCTACGGACGACAGCCTTTCCATCCTGCAGGAATATGCAGCCAAAGACAGCCGCATTGTCCTCATAGACCAGCCGAACGGCGGCTATGGAAAAGCCATGAACGCCGGCATCGACCGGGCAGAGGGAGAATATATCGGCATTGTGGAGCCGGATGACTACGTAAAGCTCACCATGTTTGAAGATCTTTACAACATCGCCGCCGCAAACGAGCTTGATTTTGTCAAGGCAGACCATTACCGCTTCTGGTATGACGAAAAGACCAATGATCTGGTCATGCGGTATATCGCTCTTTCGGAAAATAAAAAAGACTACAACAAAGTCTTTAACCCGGGCGAATTTCCCAGGGGATGCGACTTTGTGATGAACACCTGGAGCGGGATCTACCGCAGGGACTTCCTGACGGAGAACAACATCCGCCATAACGAGACGCCCGGCGCTTCCTTCCAGGATATCGGTTTCTTCTTCCAGACCTGGTGCTTTGCCAGCCGCGG
>CAMOQF010000183.1 GCA_946622645.1 uncultured Blautia sp. | reverse complement strand
GCTATACGGATATGTTCGAGTGTCATTATATTCATAAGGTATGGTCGCTTTCTTTGTTAAGAGCATGTAAATTTCAATTCAGTATAATTGATGCCGGAATCCGTCTTGCTGTCTGCAGAATGATGATCAATAAGGTCTCTTTTATGGATCTCCCTTATAAAAAACCGGAGTGCCAATCAGTTCCTGGCACTCCGGCATCTGTCTGTGTTTCCAATTAAGCGGCAAGAGCACTTTCATCAGCAGTTATATCTTATCATACACTGCAGCCGCATGGAAGCTGACACTTTCAGATTATTGGTATTTTATGAAGTTTTTTCTTTACACGATCAGAAGCCTTCTGCTGTTAGTGTTCTGTCCGAATTCTACAAAATACACCACGGCCGGCTTGTCCGGATCCTCCAGAGCTTCCATTTCCGGCGGCATGTAGGAATGCGTGCAGTAGAAACCATAAGTGAGATCGTGATAGCCCTGCGCCAGTCCGCCTTCCTTTTTTACGATCAGGGTAGCCGGCTCCAGCGGATGCCAGTGGGTATGGCAGTCCTGTCTCATCTCGGCGTAAGAATAATCTTCGCCGTTCACACGCCACATGATCTCGTTTTCTCCGAAGGTCTCTCCGTCAACGATCAGATGGCCCGGTTTGATCTGGCTCAGATAGACGCCCCGATAATAAGGCAGGCGGATCCTGATCTGAAATCCAGTCACCTTGCCGTTCTCCTCGATGTTTCTGAAGCCTGTCGACTGAATCACCTGTTTATCCATAGCTGCGCCTCCTTAATATCCAAGAATATTCTTCATCATGATGTGCTGTTTACGAAGGGTCTGGCCGACCTCGTAACCGAAATCGTATTTGTCGTTCCCCTCATACTCGCTGAGAAGATAGCCGTCCCATTCATGCTCTTTTAAGATCGTCAGGATCTCTTTGTAGGGCACCATGGTCTCCTCGAAGTCGTCGCTCATGTGGAACAGCTTGGCGTGACAGCAGTACACGTAGGGAAGCAGCGGGATGATATCCTCAGGCTTGCTGGCCACAAAGCCGGGCGATACAAAATCGGTCGGTCCAAAAGCGGTGCGGAACACGCTGAAGTCGATGTTCAGTCCGAAGTTTCTGGTTCCGGTTTCCTTGATGAAATCTACATAATCCTGCACCATTTTGCTCTTCAGGCTGGTGGGGATATGGATTTCCGGGCAGAGCTTCAGGTCGAGACGTTCCGCGAGCGGAAGGACTCCCCGGATGATCTCTCTCCAGTTTTCCACCGGATCCAGTTCACCGGAGATGACAGACATCTTTGTCCTCATGATGTGGAAGCCGAGCCTGTGGGCCAGGCGCATATCCTGTTTCAGACGCTCGATCGCTTCTTCCGTGGTCAGTACTCGGTCCTGCAGTACCCGGCAGTCGATCCAGTGGCCGTATTCCACCGGTTCTACTTCATATTTTTCGCACAGGGCAAACCACTTGTCCACCCAGGCGTCTGTCGGATACGGATAGTTGTCGATGTGGGTGTTGGCCAGGATCTCGATCCCGTGAGCGCCCATGTCTTTCAGCTCTTCAAAGCAGTCTTCGAGGTTTTTTTCAAAACCATACTCCGCAGAGTAGCTGTAGAGAGCGACGCCGCGCTTCGGCCCTTTCTGTTCATAATGGTACATTGTTCTTTTTCTCCTTTTTAATATGTAAATGATCTTTCGTTCCTGACTGTTTACATGTTCTATATTACCGCATTTCCTGCTTCCCGGCTTTACGGAGAATGACCATTTCGATGTTCAAAGATTTCTTTTGGTGAATTCGGTTTCTGACAAGGAAATAAAACGTATCTGAATATTTCCATCGGTGCCTGACGCGGCAGTATCCGTTTCCGGCAATCCCTGTGTAGAAGGATCATTCCATGTGTAAAAAAACAATAGCCTGGAGGCATCTGGTATGCTACTATATATAAGTACAGCCTATAGAAGAACGTATCCGGAATGAAAAGCTGACACAGCAGAACAAGGCCGGAAAACCGGGCTTTGCTCAGGAGGAAAACAATATGTCAAAACAGATATGGAAACCCGGCAACATGCTCTATCCGGTGCCCGCCGTGATGGTCAGCTGTGCCCGGCCGGATGAAAAGCCGAATATCATCACGCTTGCATGGGCAGGGACCGTGTGCTCCGATCCTGCCATGATATCCATCTCCGTACGGCCGGAGAGATATTCCCACGATATGATCAAAGACAGCGGGGAATTTGTGGTCAATCTTGTTACGGAACGTCTGACAAGGGCCTGCGACTGGTGCGGGGTCCGCTCCGGAAGGGAGTACGACAAGTTTCAGGAGATGCGTCTGACAGAGTACCGGTCGGACCTGATGGAAACGCCGGCCATTCTGGAGAGCCCGGTCAACATATACTGCAGGGTGACCCGGATGCTGCCGCTGGGATCTCATGATCTGTTCCTGGGAGAAGTCGCCGGCATCACGGTGGATGAAGGCTTCATGGACAAGAACGACCGGTTTGACCTGGCTTCTGCCGGTCTGATCGCGTACTGTCACGGAGAGTACTTTGCGCTTGGGAAAAAACTCGGTAAATTCGGCTATTCCGTGCAGAAGCCCAGGAAAAAGACCGGTCCTGTCAAACGCAGGCCATAAAGCAGTTACATCCGGGGGATGAACGATCTGTTCAGATACCGCAGATACATATATTATTGAGGAGATAAACGAGAAATGGAACGCGAAAATTTCCAGTCAAGACTGGGCTTTCTGCTGGTAAGCGCAGGCTGTGCCATCGGGATCGGAAACGTATGGAAATTCCCGTATGTGACGGGCGAAAACGGCGGCGG
>CAMOQF010000182.1 GCA_946622645.1 uncultured Blautia sp. | reverse complement strand
CTGATTGTGATGGAAGTCTTTCTGGTCCTTATCACTGCCGGAACCGGCATAATCGAAGGCGTATTACAGATGGCGAGTGAGAGTCTGAGCGGTTTCATGAGATCATAAAAAACAGTTGACAAAAGCATAATTCTCCTATATAGTAGCAATATACTACCATATAGGAGATTTTTTATGCGAACAAACGGGGGTTTTCAGGTCTCCAAGATCAAGCAGTTGGGAGACCGTGTTTTTGAAAAAATACTGGCTTCTCAGGGAATAGAGGCATTTAACGGAGCTCAGGGCAGGATCCTTTATGTGCTCTGGCAGGAAGACGGTGTGCCAATCAAAACGATCTCAGAGAAGTGCGGTCTGGCAATCACTTCCCTGACGACAATGCTGGAGCGTATGGAGAAGTCCGGACTGATCATAAGACAGCAGGATCCAGGAGATAAAAGAAAGACCCTGCTCTTCCTTACCGATATGGCCAAAGCATTGAAGGATGATTATGATGCCATTTCTGACAGGATGAGCGAGATTTATTATCAGGGTTTTACGGAAGATGAGATCCGGACCTTTGAGGCTTGTCTGGAAAGGATCCGTCTGAACCTGGAAGGGTGGCAGCCGAAATGAGTGTCTGCATTAAAAACCTGATCAAAAATCTGAACCTGGTGGTCGGATGCCCCGTGGGCTGCGATTACTGTTATGCCAGAAACAATTGCCGGCGGTTCCATATCACGGATGATTTTTCTGTGCCGGAGTACTACGGGCAGAAACTGCGTCTTCTTGACCGGGAGAAACCCGGAAACTGGCTGCTGACAGGCATGAGTGATCTGTGTGCGTGGAAACAGGAATGGCTGGGTGCCACATTTGAGAAGTTACGTGAGCAGCCGCAGCATCAGGCGATCTTCCTTTCCAAGCGGCCGGACCTGCTGAATATCCATACAGACCTGGAGAATGCCTGGTTCGGAGTCACGGTGACAAGAAGATCCGAGCTTTGGCGGCTGGATGCGCTGCGCAAAAACGTCCGAGCGAAGTATTATCATGTGACGTTTGAGCCGCTGTTCGATGATCCCGGTGAAGTGGATCTGACGGGGATCGACTGGATCGTTGTCGGAACAATGACCGGTCCCATGAAGAAAAAGGTCCATACTGCGCCGGAGTGGGCATACAGCCTGACAGAACAGGCGCACAGAAAGAATATACCGGTCTTTATGAAGGAAGATCTGGTTCCGATCATCGGGGAGGAACACATGGTGCAGGAGCTCCCCGAAGCAATGAATGAAGTTTTGGAGGAAGAGAAGGCATGGAACAGCCGGAGATCAAAGTAAACCATATAGAAACGAAAAGTGTAATGACGAAATCGAATACGCCGCTTGGCGGCTATTCGGTCAATCCATACGTGGGCTGTCCCCATGCCTGCAAATACTGCTACGCATCCTTTATGAAACGCTTTACGGGACATACGGAACCCTGGGGAACCTTCATGGATGTGAAGCACTGGCCAGCCATCAAAGACCCGAAAAAATATGCCGGTCAGAAGATTGTGATCGGCACGGTCACGGACGGCTATAATCCGCTGGAAGAAACGTATCAGAATACCAGAAAACTGCTCACGGAGCTGAAGGACAGCGGCGGCGATATCGTGATCTGCACAAAGTCGGATCTGGTGCTCCGGGATCTGGATCTTCTGAAGGAGATCAATAAGAACTGCCGTCTGACAGTCTCCTGGTCTGTGAATACGCTGGACGAAGCATTTAAGGATGATATGGATACGGCTGCAAGCATCGGGCGGCGTCTTGCCGCCATGAAGGAGATCTATGACGCGGGGATCCGGACGATCTGCTTCATTTCCCCTGTCTTCCCGGGTATTACGGATATCGAAGCGATCTTTGAACGCGCAAAGGACCAGTGCGATCTGATCTGGCTGGAAAACCTGAATCTCAGGGGCGGCTTCAAGGCAGATATCATGAACTATATCGCGAAAAAGCATCCGGAGCTTCTGCCGCTTTATGAAGAGATCTACAACAGGAAGGACCGCAGCTACTTTGAGGCGCTGGAAAAGAAAGCGGAAGAAATGGCAAAGAAGCACGGCTGCCGGTTCGTAGACAATGAAACGCCTTATGAACGTGTTCCGAAGGGACATCCGATAATTGTTGACTACTTCTACCACGAGGAGGTCAGAGGAACGGAGAACAGCGGACAAAGAAGAACAAAGAACGGATAAAGAATAATCGATTTACATAGCCGGAGGCTGACACGCGAATCAGTCCCCGGCTTTTTTCATGCCCTTTTCCTGCGGCATAGGTGCACATGCGCTGCGGGAGGAGGGCTTTTTTCGTCTCTATCAACCCTATCACCCGCTTCAGGCGGAGCAAACAAAGGAGGAAACACTTTATGGCATTTTTCAACAGTGCAGTCGGTGTACTGCAGACTCTCGTCGTGGCGCTTGGTGCCGGTCTTGGTATCTGGGGCGCGATCAACCTGCTCGAAGGCTACGGCAACGATAACCCCGGTGCCAAGTCCCAGGGCATGAAGCAGCTGATGGCTGGCGGCGGTGTCGCTCTGATCGGCGTCGTACTGGTGCCTCTGCTTTCCGGTCTCTTCGGTTAACCGGTAAAGGAGGTACCAGCCCTTGGGAGCGCTATTAGAGCAAATCGCTGAATGGCTCAAGGGTATGCTGGTAGACGGCATTATGAACAACTTGTCAGGTATGTTTGATGCCGTCAACAGGCAGGTGGCGGATGTAGCCACACAGGTCGGGAGCACCCCGGCGAGCTTTTCGCCGGGGGTTTTCGCCCTGGTGAGGAACATCTCCGAATCTGTCATTATTCCCATTGCAGGCATGTTTTTAACGTTCATCGCCTGTTATGAGCTGATTCAGCTGATCATCGAACACAACAACCTGGCAAACTTCGAAACCTGGATCTTCTTCAAATGGATCTTCAAGACCTTCGTGGCAGTCATGCTGATCACCAACACCTTCAACATCGTCATGGCGGTCTTCGACGTGGCCC
>CAMOQF010000181.1 GCA_946622645.1 uncultured Blautia sp. | reverse complement strand
CCCCCTGCCGTCCGCGCAGGACTCCCGGCGACAGCCATCCCCCCGGCAGGGGCGCCGTCCGCGCAGGACTCCCGGCGAAGCCTCCCCACCGGCAGGGGCGCCCATCTGGCGCGAAGAAAAAACGCTATACTTTTGGGAGCGGGAGTGTTATATTGTGATATAAGACACTGGTTTACATTCCCTTTCAGACGGAAAACAGAAACTGACTTGAAGAAAGGATGCACATATGCTCACTCTGAAAAACATCCATAAAGATTATGTATCCGGTCAGATCACGGTAAAAGCCCTCCGGGGGATCGACATCTCTTTCCGCCAGAACGAGTTCGTTGCGATCCTTGGCCCATCCGGCTGCGGAAAGACCACCCTCCTCAACATCATCGGAGGTCTGGACCGCTACAGCGACGGCGATCTGGAGATCAAAGGCCGTTCTACCAAAGAGTATAAAGATAAAGACTGGGACAGCTACCGCAATCATTCAATCGGTTTTGTCTTCCAGAACTACAACCTGATCCCGCATCAGTCCGTCCTGGCCAACGTGGAGCTTGCCCTGACCCTCTCCGGCGTCAGCGGCAAAGAGCGTAAGGACCGCGCCAGAAAAGCGCTTGAAAGAGTAGGACTCGGCGATCAGATCCACAAAAAACCGAACGAGATGAGCGGCGGGCAGATGCAGCGCGTCGCCATCGCCCGTGCCTTGGTCAACGATCCGGAGATCGTTCTTGCGGACGAACCGACCGGCGCCCTGGACAGTGAGACCAGCATCCAGATCATGGAAGTGCTGAAAGAGATCGCAAAAGACCGTCTGGTCATCATGGTCACACACAATCCGGATCTGGCCGATCAGTACGCCACCCGTATCGTCCGGCTGCTGGACGGTAAGATCACGGACGACAGCCAGCCCTTCGACGGCAAGGAAGAAAACCTGTCCCAGGTGGAAACAGGCCGTACTGCCATGGGGTTCACTACGGCGCTTCGTCTATCGCTCAACAATCTGATGACCAAAAAAGGACGAACCTTCCTGGTGGCTCTGGCGGGATCGATCGGGATCATCGGGATCGCCCTGATCCTTTCTATCTCCAACGGCGTCGATGTTTTCATCCAGAACGTGGAGGAGGATACCATGGCTTCCTATCCGCTCTCTATCCAGTCCCAGACGGTTGACCGTCAGAGCATGATGCTTTCTCTTATGGGCCTCGCGGAATCGGAAGAGCACGATGGCAGTGATAAACGCATCTATTCCAGCAATGTCATGGGACAATTCCTGAACGCTATGGTATCAGAGGTGCAGGAGAACGACCTGAAGGGCTTCAAGGAATATCTGGATACCACCCCGGAGATCAAGAAGCTGACCACCAGCATCAGCTATGAATACGGGACCACCATGATCGTCTTTAACGAGAATGCCGTCGGCGGAACGCTGCAGGTAAATCCCAGCAAAGTGATCGACAACATGACCCAGACGAACATGATGAGCGATATCAACAACATGGCCGCCATGTCCTCCATGGCGAATACCTCGAACATGATGAACCTGTACAACATGAATGCTTTCTTTGAGCTGAACCGGGAAGAAGGCACGGGTTACAGCGTGATCGCGGGTCATTATCCGGAGAGCAAGGACGAAGTCCTGCTGATCGTCGGTGAAAACTATGATCTGAGCGACCTGGTCCTGTACACGCTGGGCCTTCGGGACATGAACGACGTGTCCAAAAAGTTCGGCGACCTGATGGCCGGAAAGACCATGGAGGCCAATGAGGACATCAGTTTTTCGTATGAGGATCTGCTGAACATGTCCTTCAAGCTCGTGCTTCCGGGCGATTTGTATCAGGACACCGGAACAGGCGTCTACGCCTATGTCGGAGATGATGAAGAGAAACTGTCGCAGGTTCTATCGGACGCGCTCACGATCCGCGTGTCCGGCATTGCCCGCGTGAACAACAAATCCCTGATCACTACCTTTGCTGCGGGCGGGATCGGCTACACCCATGATCTGGTGGAGTACGTGATCGAAGCCAACAACAACACCAAAGCGCTGCAGGAGCAGAAGGCGCATCCGGAAACCGATATTTTTACAGGGATCCGTTTTGACGGCACTGTTGATGAAGAAGTGACCATGGATATGATCGAAGAATATCTGAAAACACTTCCGGAGGAACAGGCTGAGCAGACCCGTGCCATGATGAAGCTGATGGGCGAAGAAACCATCCTTGCCATGGCAAAGGAGCGGATGGCCGGTATGCAGACGACGGCGACCTATGAAGGAAACCTGAACAAGCTTGGCGCGGCCGATTTAAGTGAACCAACCATGATACGGATCTATCCCGTGGACTTTGGCAGCAAAGAGCGGCTGATATCCATGATCGATGCCTATAATGAAGAAATGAAAAGCACCGGTCATGAAGGAAAGGTCATTCAGTACACAGACTATGTCGGCGTGCTCATGAGCTCTGTGACGGACATCGTCGATACGATCTCTTATGTTCTGATCGCTTTCGTGTCTGTATCCCTGATCGTGTCTTCTATTATGATCGGCATCATCACTTATATCAGCGTTCTGGAGCGTACCAAGGAGATCGGCATTCTCCGTTCTCTCGGCGCTTCCAAAAAGGACGTGTCCCGCGTATTTACCGCCGAGACATTGATCATAGGGCTGGGTGCCGGAATCCTGGGCGTCCTGGCCGCGTGGCTGATGACCTTCCCGATCAACGCGGTGATCCGGTCTCTCACATCGGTCAATGTTGCTGCGGCGCTTCCGCCGCTCGGCGCCCTGATCCTGGTGATCATCAGCGTGGTGCTTACCATCATAGCAGGTGCCATTCCTTCCCGGATGGCCGCAAAAAAAGATCCGGTCGTCGCACTCCGTACAGAGTAACGATCACAAGACAGCGGACGGTTTCCCTGACAACACGGAACCGCCCGCTGCTTTTTTGCACGGTTGCTTTCGCCGGAAATGTATCGGCTGTTTTTAAGGAGGTCGAACCGGACGCCGGGTGGGAAGCACATGGTCATCTCAACTGGCTTCCGCGTCGGGAAAAACATAGAATGCCCGGCGATCTGCTAAAAGCGCACCCCAAAAGCTCGAACTCGCCTGAGGGCTCAAACAGC
>CAMOQF010000180.1 GCA_946622645.1 uncultured Blautia sp. | reverse complement strand
TTCGCTGAATACCAATCCGAGACAAAAAGGAACAGCTTCAGTCCTTTCTTTCAGACCGGTTATCAGGTATACTGAAAATCAGTATAAACCCTCAGTATCATTATAAAGGAGGTTGAACCGTTATGCAATACGGTCATTTCGATAATCAGAAGCGTGAATATGTGATCGACCGGGTGGATCTGCCGGTCTCGTGGACCAACTATATCGGCATCGGAGACCTGTACGATCGTGTTTCAGGTGGGTATCGCGCTGATCCTGGCGCTGCTCGTGGATTCCATCCGCGTCGGCGCAAAGTTTTACCGCACCGTCTATTTCTTTCCCATCGTCATCTCCGCAACGGCCCTCGGCCTTATGTTCAACCTGATCTTCCTGTACAAAGGAGGCATGGTGAACCAGCTGCTGCTGCACATGGGTCAGCTTCCCTACGAGGTCAAGCCGAGCGGCAAAATGCTGGTCGAATGGGTGGACTGGAAGGACCAGGCGCATTTTCTGTTTACCATGTTCCTTCCGGTCATGTGGCAGTATGTCGGGTTCTATTTTGTTATTCTGGTCACCGGACTCAACAACATCTCCCAGGATCTTTTTGAAGCAGCCGCCATCGACGGAGCGGACGGTCTCAAACGCACGCGTTACATCACGCTGCCTCTGCTCCGGAACGTGCTCTGCACCTGCCTGATCCTCGCGATCACCGGTGCTCTGAAGGTCTTCGATCTGCCGTGGGTCATGTTCGGAGCCGGCATGCCCGAAAACCTGGGATGGCTCACCGGTACCTACATGTACGATCAGACCTTCAACAAGATGAACGTGGACTACGGTTCCACCATCGCGGTGTTGATCGTGGTGCTCGGCGTCGTTCTCTCCAATATCGCAAACCGTATCTTCCGGCCATCGGAAGACATTTAAGAAAGGAGAAGGTCTATGCATACAGGACGAAAAAAAGCATCCCGCATCGTGATCTACCTGATCCTTTCCTTCTGGGCCCTGACGACGATCTATCCCTTTGTCTGGGTCATCATCAACTCCTTCCGTCAGAAGGGCCTGATCATGTCGGATTCCTTCTCTCTTCCGCTGGGAGAGGCCTTCACCCTGGATAATTACAGGACGGCGTGGGAACGCTCCGACTTTAAAAACGCTTATCTGAACAGCTTTCTGATCTCCGGCACGGTGACTCTCTGCGTCGTCGTGATCGCCGGGCTCACCGGCTATCGTGAATTTGCCTACGCCCAGGAAGCGATCCGCCTGGGCGTCTCCCGTTTTCTGTTAAAGCCCTCCCGGATGGACGAGATCCGCGAAGCGCTCCAGACCATGACAGAGCGCCTTGACCGTCTGCAGCCGGAAGGCGCCGGGGCTGAGGCCACAGACGCAGAAAGCGCCGGCAGCTTCCTTGTCCGGCAGGCTCTGGCTTATATGGAAGACCATAAAGCCGAAAAGCTCACCCTTCAGGAAGTGACCGACGCCTGTTATGTTTCACAGTGGCATCTTTCCAAGCTGTTAAACCGCTATACCGAAAACAGCTTCTACGATATTCTCAACTCTCTCCGCATCAAAGCCGCAAAAGAACTGCTGACAGACCCCAGTCTCCGCATAGGCGATATCGGAGAGATGGTCGGTTATGCGGATACCGCCCATTTTGCCCGTGTCTTTAAAAAGCTTGTCGGCATGAGCGCCAACGAATACCGGAATCATCTGCCGTAAGACTCCGACGGGAAGACCTGTCTGCAGATTTTTCTGTAGATGATGATGATCGTAGGGACCAGAAACAGATCCGCGGTCAGCCAGGCGCTCTGATCCGCCCAGCAGATGACCGTGTACCCGAACCTGGGTACAAGAATAAGACAGATCAGACTTCTTGCAAACATCTCGATCACGCCTGTCACGACCGCCATTCCCGGATGTCCGAGCCCTTGTACGATCAGCCGGCCGATCACGACGAGCGCCAGCGCCCAGTACAGCGGTCCCATCGCGGCAAGGTATTTTGCCGACGCATCCAGGATGGCCGTTTCTTCCGGTCCGACAAAAAGCATGGACAGATTTCTTCCCCACAGAACGAGGACCAGCCCTGCCACGATGCTGTAGCCGATCGCGACGGAATATCCGTCGATGATGCCCCGCTTGATGCGGTCCGGTTTGCCTGCGCCATAGTTCTGGCTGCAGAATACGGAAACCGCCGTACCCAGCGCGTCAAAGGGACTCATGGCAAACTGCTTGATCCGGGTGCCTGCTGTAAAGCCGGATACATAGATGCTGCCCAGGCTGTTGTTGGACGCCTGCATCACCATGCTTCCGATGGCCGTGAGAGAAAGCTGCAGTCCCATCGGGATCCCCATGGCCAGCATTGACACGGTGACTCTTCTTTCCAGCACTCTCTCCCCGGAACCGGGATGCAGCAGAGTGCATTTCTTCCAGATATACAAAAGGCACAGTATTCCGCTTATCGCCTGGGACATGATCGTCGCCAGCGCCGCACCGGCACATCCCCAGCCAAGCACCGCAATACAGAAAAGATCCAGGCCGATATTCAGAACCGTGGAAAGCGCCAGAAAGATAAAAGGAACACGGCTGTTTCCGATCGCCCGCAGGATCCCCGCCAGGTAATTATACATGATCGTAAAGGGTATCCCAAGGAAGATGATCAGAAGATAGATCCACGCATTGTCGAACAGCTCTGCAGGAGCCGACATCATGTGCAGGATCTGCGGACATAGCAGCGCGCAGACGGTTGTCAGGATCACTGCCACGACGGCTGAAAGCACGGCACCGTGAAAGACGCAGCGTTTCATCTGCTTCAGGTCGCCGGCGCCAAAGTTCTTTGCCACCGGAACGCTGAATCCGCTGCACATGCCGGTACAGAAACCCAGGATCAGAAACTGGACGCTGGTACTGAGCCCTACGCTGGCCAGCGCTTCTGCCCCGAGGATCCTTCCCACGATGGCCGCGTCCATCATGTTGTAGGTCTGCTGCAGCAGGTTCCCCAGAAGAAGCGGTACAGCAAATTTTAAGAGAAGCGGCATCGGGCGCCCCTCTGTCATTCTGCCATTCAAATATAAACACCTCTGTTTCCCGATATGAAAAGTTTCATATTCGTAGTCACGCCGTTTCAGGCGCATGAACCATTATAACACAAAAATCCACAGAGTAAAGTGTTCATTCTCTGAATAATCCTGC
>CAMOQF010000179.1 GCA_946622645.1 uncultured Blautia sp. | reverse complement strand
ATAATAACGGACATAATAAAGGAGACAGAGGGCGATTTCCTCTGTCTCCTTTGCTATATGCCGTATTATTCTTTACAGGCTTTTTTGAGTGCGCTGATCACGATCTGCAATGCCTTGATCCGCGCATATTTTTTATCGTTCGATTCCAGGATATACCAGGGCGCGTAGGTCGTGCTGGTCTTCTGGATCATCTCGTCGATGGCCCCTTCGTACAGGTCCCATTTTTCCCGGTTGCGCCAGTCTTCGTCCGTGATCTTCCACTGCTTCTCCGGGGTATTCTGCCGCTCCGTAAAGCGGGCAAGCTGCGTATCCTTGTCGATCTGCACCCAGAACTTGATGATCACGGCGCCCCAGTCGCTGAGCTCTTTCTCGAACTCGTTCATCTCGTTGTAGGCCCGCTGCCAGTCGTTCTCGCTGCAGAAGCCTTCCAGTCTTTCCACCATGACACGTCCGTACCAGGTCCGGTCAAAGATGGCGATGTGGCCGGTCTTGGGGAGGCGGTTCCAGAACCGCCACAGATAATGACGGGCTTTTTCATGCGGCTCGGGGCTCGCGATGGGATGCACCACATAGCCTCTGGGATCCAGCGCGCCGGTGATGCGCTTGATGTTGCCGCCTTTTCCGGCCGCGTCCCAGCCTTCATAGGCGATGATCACCGGGATCTTACGGCGGTAGATCTTGTAGTGCAGTTCTCTCAGCTCGTCCTGCAGTTCATCCAGCTGCTTTTTGTAATCTTCGTCGGAGATGGTCTTGTCCAGATCCACGTCCGCAAGATGGGGCATTTTCTTTAAGGGGAAGGTGTTCTGCAGGATCGGGACCGCCATGGAATGGTTCATGAGCGCGGTCTGGATCCCCTGGTTCAGGAAACGAAGCACCTGCAGCTCTGCCCATTTTTTGTCGTCCGCGTCGATGATGTACCAGGGCGCCTGCGAACGGTTGGTGTCGGAGAGATAGCGGTCATAGACCTCCAGGGTTTCGTCGTAATGCTTGTTCTGCCAGCGGTCCGCGTCGCTCACCCTCCATGCGGTATCGACGTTTTCTTCCAGCTTTTTGAGCCTCTTTTTCTGTTCCTTTTTGTCGATGTGCATGAAGAACTTCATGACCAGATAGCCGTTGTCCGTCAGCTGGCGTTCAATGGTGTTGACGCTTGCGATCCGCTCCCGGTAGATCTTTTCGGGGAGCTTTTCGTGCAGGACGGCGTTGGTGATCTCTTCCATCCAGCAGGAGTCAAAGAACACAAACTTGCCGGCTTCCGGGATCTCGACCATGTAGCGGTGCAGGAACGGATAGCGCTTTTCCTCTTCGGTGGGGCGCGGCATGGTGGTCACCTGGAAGAACCGTGGATCGATGTTCCGGATGATCTTGCTGATGACGCTGCCCTTGCCGGCTGCGTCCCAGCCCTCGAAGATGACCATGACCGGCAGCTTTTTTTCTTTGATTTTCATCTGAAAACCGGCCAGGACCTCCCGGGCGGTCTTGAGCTCAGCGTTTAATGATTCCGGATCCGGCGGAGACTGGATCGAAAATTCTTGTAACATGTCGATTCCCTCCTTGCTGTATGGCAAAACGCCCTATTTTTGTTCGTTTTTCTGAAACTTTTTGTATGAACTGATTATAACATCACTGGAGGTCTGATGCAAGAAGAGGATGAGCATTCAGTTCTTTAAATCGTTCCCAGGGGATCTCGCCGGAGACGATCCCGTCGGTGGCTCCGGCCTGTTCGACACAGCAGGACGCCGCGGCGTTTCCAAAACACGCGCACCCGACCGCATCCATCTTCCGTGTCAGACCGTACAGAAAACCGGCGGCAAAGCAGTCTCCCGCGCCGGTGGTATCCACCGCACTAGAGACCGGAAAAACAGGGATCTCGTCCACCGAATCGTTCTGCATGACCAGAGTTCCTTTTCGACCGCGTTTTACGACCACGCAGCCGACGCCCTGATCCAGAAGAAATCTTCCTGTGGAGGGGATGTCCATCGGGCCGGACAAAAGCTTCATCTCGGCTTCGTTCGGCAGAATATAATCGATATACGGCAGAAGAGGCGAAAGATCCTTCCAGGTCTCGCCGTTTTTGGCCTTGGTCATGTCCACCACGAGCGTCCTGTCAGGGCTTTCCTTGATCTTTCGGAAGATCCGTTCCATGGCGGGGAGATCCAGAAGCGGCGAGACAAACATGGACGAGAAGCTCACGATGCCGGCGGCGTTATGAAGCTGCGGCAGGATATCCTCCTCCGAGAGCTTCCGGAGGGAGCCCTGCGGGTTTGTCAGAAAATACCGCTCGCCTTCTTTGTCAAAAAGAACGATGTTGATGCCTGTGGGGTATTCGTCGCTGACGCGCACGCCCTGCGTCGAAACGCCGTTTTCCGAGAGGAAACGCTTCACCCGTTCCCCGGCTTCGTCCTGCCCGAGATTGGTGATCAGCTCGACCTGCGCGCCCAGTCTCGAGAGGGCGACGGCTTCGTTCAGGCCGTTTCCGCCGTAGGTCATCTTGATGGAGGAAGCGCCCATGGAGCCCTTTTCAAACATTTCCGGGCCGAAGGGGCCTCCGATCACATCCATGATGGCGGAGCCGATGACGGTCACGTCACAAGGCTTTCTGAGAGAAGGTTTATTCATCGGGCCTCTCCTTGGCGGGTTCGTTTTCGGGTTCATCCGGGCTGAACTGTTCTTTGTAGCTGTTCTTCATATCTTCCTGTCCGTGGCGGTCGAGCCCGGTGTAGACCGATCTGCGGATCAGATCATAGAGCACGGCAAAGATGGGCGCGCCGGCCAGCATGCCGGCCAGGCCCCACAGTCCGCCGAAAAACAGGATGGAAAACAGGATCCAGAAGCTGTTGATCCCCAGTTTGTTTCCGAGGATCTTAGGCCCTATGACATTGCCGTCGATCTGCTCCAGGATCAGGACGACGACCAGGAAGATCACCGCCTTGAGAGGGCTTTCGGTCAGGATCAGGATCACGGACGGAACAATGCCGATGTACGGTCCGAAGAAGGGGATCAGGTTGGTCACACCGACGATCACGCTGACCAGGGCGGCGTAGGGGAACCGGCAGATGATCGAGATGACAAAACACAGGACGCCCACTATGAAGGAATCAAGCAGCTTGCCGATGATAAAACCGCTGAACATACGGTCGGTGAAGCGGACCTCTTTCATGATCCAGTCGGACGCTTTCT
>CAMOQF010000178.1 GCA_946622645.1 uncultured Blautia sp. | reverse complement strand
GGCGTAATACCGGATATCCGCCGGAAAACCGCCCTGATGATACAGCAGATCCCGGATCCGGAGAGACGCTTTCCATTTTCTGATCGTTTCCGGATCCGAGGCGGGAAACGTTCCCTCCGGAAGGTATTCTGAAAGAGCCGTGCTTCCGGCAAATTCTTCCCCGAGAAAATCCATCACGGGGCTGTCCAGACAGACAAGACCGTCCGTCACCAGCTTCTGAAGGGCATAATTGACCGAAAACATTTTGGTTACCGAAGCCAGGTCATAGAGCGTCTCCGTGGTAACATCAGGACTCAGCGTATTGGTGCTCCCATCCGGCAGATATTTGTTTGTCTTGCCCCAGGCCTTTTCATAAACCAGGCGCCCATGCCGGATGACGGCCAGCTGGGCGCCCGGAAAGCCATTCTCCACATCCGAGGAGATCAAAGCGTCGATCATATCCAGCGCCTCCCGGGAGATTCCTTCTTCCTCCGGAGTCCCCGAAAGGATCTGCGGATAAGGGATCCAGAGCGTCACCGCCCCGCTGCGTCCTGTGGGTGTAATGTTCGACACCTGCACGGTGTTTTCTCCGTTCTTCGTATAGGCTGATATATCGAGATGCGCCTTGCTGCCGCCGGTCAGGCAGGAGGTCTCTACACGGGTCCCGTTCACATACATCCGGAAAGACGTCACCGTCTCCTTGACCTGAACCCAGAGGCTTCCCTGCCCGTGATTCCCGTAAAAGCTGTACATGCTGTTCAAAGCAAGCGTGTCGTCGATGCGGCCCGTCCAGTCCGGAAAGCATACACAGGCCTGCCAGCCGGAAGGTTCGGACGTCCATGGTTCTTTTCGATTTTTCATCTTTTTTACCTTGCTGTCATTTCATTGTCTTTACCGACGGAGATATTTTCATCGGTGGAGATTCCACGGCGCTCACACCGGGTGTACGGCCGGTTATCCGGATCGATCTGAACCGAATCCGTATTCCCGGATCAAAGCCTGATTTCAACCCATTTTCCCTGACGGAACCGAAAGCCCATCAGAAGGAATCGGGTCATCTGATCCGAAAGGATACCCAGCCAGACACCGACAAGTCCAAGCTGAAACACACTTACCAGCACCCACGTGACTACGGTACGTATGACCGCCACCGATATCAGCGAAGCCATCAGCGTATAGAAGATATCTCCTGCGGCCCGCAGGCATGCGCCAAAGATGATCTGTGAAATCTGCAGCAGCACGATCACACACATAAAACGGCAGATGATCACGCCCATATCTATGATATGCGTTTCTGCAAAATACAGACCAAAGAACCATCGCCCGCCTATGAGCAGAAGGAGCGACAGACAGACGGAAATTCCCAGTCCGATATGCTGGCAGATTGTTCCGTACTGTTTTGCACGCTCCTTTTCTCCTGCACCGAGCGCCTGTCCCGACAAAGCCACAGCCGCCGCCTGCATCCCGTCTGCAAAGGAAAATGTCAGGCTCAACAGATTCATTCCGACATTATGTGCTGCAAACTCATCGGTGCCCAGACGCGCGGCCAGCAGTGCGGTTGCCAGAAATCCGACCCGCATGACCAGATTCTCAACACACATATTGGTTCCCAGCCTGACAATGTTCTTCAGCGAATCTCTGGTCGGAGTGATCTTCTCCCGAAGGATCAGCGGAATGCTGACGTAACTGTTTTTCAGGAACATGGAATGCACGCTCATCAGAAAAGCGACCACCGTTCCCAGCACGGTTGCGATCGCGGCACCGGTAACTCCCAAAGCAGGAAATCCAAAGTGCCCACCGATCAGAAGATAGTTAAACACTATGTTTACACCGCTGGAAACAAGATTTGTCTTCATGGAGATCCGGGTGTTTCCGCTGCCCCTCTGCGCCGAATTGATCACCATGGTGATAATGTTAAAAAAAGATCCCCCTATAATGATACGGAAATAGGCAACTGCGCTGTCATGCGTATCTGCATTGCTGCCTGCAAACCGCATCAGCGCCGGGGTCCACAACAGGAAAAGCCCTGTGATCACAATACACAATCCTGTACATACCGCCAATGCGGTAACCAGCATTTCGTTCGCCGCTCTTCTTTTCTGCTCTCCTTTCCGTCTTGCAACGATGGCAGAGACTGCCACATTGATGGCAAAAAACAACGTCAGCGAGATAAACTTCGGCTGCTGTGTAAGTCCGACCGATGCCACCGCATAGCTGCCCATCGTGGCTACCATCATCGTGTCAATCATACCGGCCAGAGCAACAAAAAAGCTTTCAAGCACTGCCGGCCAGGCCATCTGCAGCGCTTCCATCAACATTTCTTTACGTATCCTCTCCATGTATAATCCCTTTCCTGTCAGGATCAGTCATAGGTAGAAAACTGTCACAAAACCTTCTGACCGTTTACTTTCAACGAAAACTGCGCATCCAGAATTCTGGCCGCATGGGAGCACATGGTCATACGGGCCAGAAATATGTCAAAGTACTCGTACATCGTACAAATACTCTCATCGATCGTCAGATAGAGCGTGATCCTCTTCTCCTCCGGACTGCATTTGAGTCTTGTTGCGGTTACCGCATAGTTGACCCGGTCGTGTACATCAAACAGAATCGGATCCTTTGCACGGACCCGGCTTCTTCGTACATCTGTCTTGTCTGCGATGATCAGAGCCGCAGTGACCGGATCTGCTGCCACTCCATGGGACTCATCATGATTCGCTATGGCAGACACTATGTGCACCCGATCCTGAAGATCCAGATCGGTTTCCTTCAAAATCTCATTCGCCAGTAAAGCGCCATACTCTGCGTGATGGTGCCGGTTGATCGCGTTTCCGATGTCATGCATGAAACCGGCCATCTTCGCCAGTTCGATCAGATCCTGTCCGTAGCCGAAAGCATTCAGAATATCTGCTGCCCTTTCCGCTACCAGTTTTGTATGTGCAATCGAGTGATCTGTATAACCCAGTGCGTCCAGGATCATACTACCCCGTTCATAATATTCAAGTATTTCTTTGTGGCGGACAATCTCTCCGTACGTCATCTGATTTCATCCTTTCACTCCAATTCTGATATAACCATGTTCTCGTCATTCTGAAACACATATAATTATACAACAGCGTTACTGTGTCTTGTCAAACATAAGCTGCAGGAACTTCCTATACTCACCAGACATCTGTCTGCTCTGAATTTTCGGACAAATGTCCTCCTTTTTT
>CAMOQF010000177.1 GCA_946622645.1 uncultured Blautia sp. | reverse complement strand
TGTCCCCACCAGAGCTGACGCGAAATGCACCAGTCGCGGATGTTTTCCAGCCAGTTGAGATACGGCTTGTCAAAGCGCTCCGGAACGAACTTCATCTCGCCGGTCTTGACGACGCGGATGGCTTCCTGCGCCATCTCGTGCATGCGGACGAACCACTGCGGTTTGATCAGCGGTTCCACCGTGGTGCCGCAGCGGTCATGGGTGCCGACGCTGTGCTGGTGCGGCACCACCTTGACCAGGAGGCCAAGCTCTTTCAGGTCTTCTACGATGGCTTTGCGGGCTTCGTAGCGGTCCATGCCGGCGTACTTGCCGCCATACTCGTTGATGGTGGCGTCGTCGTTCATGATGTTGATCTCTTCCAGATTATGACGGCGTCCCACTTCGAAGTCGTTGGGGTCGTGGGCCGGGGTGATCTTCACGCAGCCGGTACCGAATTCTTTGTCGACGTATTCATCGGCGATGACCGGGATCTCCCGGTTGACCAGCGGCAGGAGGAGCATCTTGCCCACAAGATCCTTGTATCTTTCATCCTTGGGGTTGACGGCTACGGCCGTGTCGCCCAGCATGGTCTCGGGACGGGTGGTGGCGATCTCTACGTAGCGTCCTTCTTCCCCGATGATCGGATAATTGATGTGCCAAAAGAAGCCGTCCTGATCCTCGTGTTCCACCTCGGCGTCGGAGATGGAGGTCTGGCAGACCGGACACCAGTTGATGATCCGGGAACCTTTATAGATATAGCCTTTTTTGTGCAGCTTTATAAAGACTTCGTTGACGGCGCGGGAACAGCCCTCGTCCATGGTAAAACGTTCGCGGTCCCAGTCGGCGGAAGCGCCGAGCTTGTGCAGCTGGTTAATGATCTTTCCGCCGTATTCCTCTTTCCAGGCCCAGGCGTATTTCAGGAATTCTTCACGCCCGATCTCGTTTTTGTCGATGCCTTCGCTTCTCAGTTTTTCGATGACTTTGACCTCGGTGGCGATCGCCGCATGGTCTGTGCCCGGCTGCCACAAGGCCTCGTAACCCTGCATCCGTTTAAAACGGATCAGGATGTCCTGCATGGTGTTGTCCAGAGCATGTCCCATGTGCAGCTGACCGGTTACGTTGGGCGGCGGCATGACGATGGTGAACGGCTTTTTGTCCGGGTTGACTTTTGCATGGAAGTACCCGTTATTCATCCATTTTTCGTACAGGCGCTCTTCGATGCCTTTAGGGTCATAGGTCTTGGCAAGTTCTTTGCTCATGGTGTGTTCTCCTTTTATGATTACAGGTTCTTGTTAATCGTCTTCTTCGGGAATGATGATGGCCGCGAGGATGTAAGCAAAAATACCTGATCCTCCGAATGCGCACAGGATGACCCATGCTACACGGATCACGGTGGGGTCGATGTTGAAGTATTCGGCAATGCCGCCGCAGACACCGGCGATCTTTCGGTCTTCTTTTGAACGATAGAGTTTTTTATCAGTCATGACGAACCTTCCTTTCTATGGTATACTTGGGTATGTAAGTTCTTTATATCCATGGTTTATGCTTCGGGATAATGAACAACAAGGGTGTTTTTCATGTTCGCATAAGCGTTTTCTTCACCCTTTTCGTATGGTCGTCATTATGTTTCTCTCTGTGGCTGACATGGATTTATGTCATTCAGCACACGTGCTTTTAAGTGCTCTGTGCTGTCTGAACAGTATGAACCATCATTATATTCTATCATAAATCAGGATTTTTTCAAGGAGAAGCTATGGAGATTTCTGTTCTCGAAAAAAAGTACCCGCCGGAGTTTGTTTCCCGGATGAAAGAGATGCTGGGGGAAGAGTATCCGGCCTATATGGAAAGCCAGCTCGAAGACCGGCATTATGGTCTGCGGGCTAACACTGCCAAAATATCCCCTTCGGAGCTTCTGGAGGCGGTACCTTTTTCGCTCCGGCCGGTTTCCTGGATCCCGGGAGGGTACTTCTACGATGCTGACAGCCGTCCTTCCAAAAGTCCTCTTTACCATGCCGGACTGTACTATCTGCAGGAGCCAAGCGCGATGACGCCGGCTTCTCTTCTGCCTGTCGATCCCGGCGATAAAGTGCTGGATCTGTGCGCGGCGCCGGGCGGGAAGGCTACTGCCCTTGCGGCAAAGCTTGACGGCACAGGGCTGCTTGTTGCCAATGATATCAGTACCAGCCGGGCAAGGGCCCTTCTGCGTAATCTGGAACTTTTCGGCTGCGCAAACATGATCGTTTCGGATGAAAAGCCGGAAAAACTGGCGGATCGCTTTCCCGGGTATTTTGACAAGATATTGCTCGATGCGCCGTGCTCCGGCGAGGGAATGTTCCGGAAGGAGGAAGCGCTGCTGAAGGATTGGTCTGTTGAAAAATCACAGGCTCTGTCCGGGCTGCAGAAGCAGCTGATCGGACTTGCCTGCGATATGCTGCGGCCGGGAGGGCTGCTGCTCTATTCCACCTGTACCTTCGCGCCGTGTGAGGATGAAGAAGTGATCGGGCATATCCTGACCGTCCGGGAGGATATGAAGCTGATGCCCCTGCCGCATCCGGAAGGGTTTGCGGAGGGGTTCCCGCAGTATGCAGACGGGCGGGAGGAGATCAGGCAGTGTGTGAGATTGTTTCCCCATAAGATCGAGGGAGAAGGGCATTTTATGGCGCTGCTGCGGAAGGAAAGTATTGGTGATAGCGAGACGGCGTGTGCAGAGAAGTCTGCATATATGGCTGAGAGTGTTGCTGGTTCTGGAAAGAATTTCCGTCGCGGGAAATCAGGGAGAACTATGGCTTTTGATGGAAATTCCGGAAATGGGAAGCCTGGAAAAACTGCGGCTCTTACTGGGAATTCCAGAAATGGGAAGTTTGGAAAAACTGCGGCTCTTACTGGGAATTCCGGCCGTGGAAGATCCGGGAAAGGGACTGCTCTGAACGGAGAAGCTCTTGCCCGGTTGCATGGTTTTATGGATGAAATCGGGCTGCATGCTTTGGGCGGACAGTCTTTTGATGACAACCGGATTTTGTTCCGCGGAGAGAAAGTTTATCTACTGCCCCCGGATGCTCCCTCGTTTGATGGACTCTCTTATCTGCGGTATGGCCTTTTTCTGGGAGAAAGCAAGAAGAACCGCTTTGAGCCTTCCCAGAGTTTTGCGTTGGCCCTCCACAGGGGAGAAGTAGAAGTCTGTATCAACCTGCACGAGGATGACCCCAGACTTGCGGCTTTTCTCCGTGGGGA
>CAMOQF010000176.1 GCA_946622645.1 uncultured Blautia sp. | reverse complement strand
GAAAAGACCCTCACCGGGAAAACCGATTAACGACAGGAGCATAAATTGGGCTACAGGGCAAACATATCCAAAACGACACAAAAGAAAGCCTTTGACAGAACAGGGGGCATCTGCATCGTCTGCGGAAGGCCTCTAAGCCGGAATCAGGCCAAATGGTCCGTGGATCATTTTATTCCGCGGGCTGTATACAAATGGGTCCCTGGACGGAAAATACAGAGAACCATAGAGAGCCCGGAGAACCTTTATATCGTCCATCCGCACTGCAATTTCAGGAAAGGCTCGTCGCTTCCGACCAACCAGCTGATCAGCAGCCTGCATGCAGAAGAAGACGTAAAAGAAAACATGCGTGCGCTGTACAAAAAAGTGGAAGACAAAGTCATCCAGTACAGAGCGATCAAACAAAGCACGCTGGATTCACAACATAAAAAGTGCGGAAACTGCGGGAGGAGACTGTCCCTCGGCGACGCGGTCCTGAGGCGCATCGACGATGAGCAGGACCGGGTCAGAGAGAACGCGATCTGTCTGTGCGAACGCTGCAACACCAGGATCTGCTCCAAAAAGAGAAAGCAGAAGCTGGCTGAAAAACATGCGGCAAAGAATGCTGAGGAAACGGAAAAAAGGAAATCTTCAAAGCAGCAGAAAGGACCAGACAGCCATGAAAAAAAGGCCAGAAGACCTTAATTGCAGGATGCCGGTACTCCGGAAAGCCATGCTCGTCTGTGCGATGCTTTTCGTGACGGCCGTTCTGCCGTATGACATCCCCACGATCATGAAAACGCTCAAGGAACTGTTGATATCATAGAAAACGGAAACAAAAGGAGAAACCATGAGGTCAGACTATAAGACCGAGACCACGGATCCGTCCGGATTTGTCATACTGGCGGATTTTGTCCCGGGCATCATTCAGGAAATCCGGTATCATTCTTCCTACAACTTTATCGGCGAAAGGATCGACGGTTACGAAGAACCATGCGCACTGCTGACAAAAGAGGCTGCCAGAGCCCTGAGATCCGTCAGCAACGAGCTCATCGTCCAGGGATACCGTCTGAAAGTGTTTGATGCCTACAGACCTGCATGCGCCGTAAAACAGTTTGTCTTATGGGGGATCGAAGATCAGGATATCCGGATGAAGCCTTATTTCTATCCGGATCTGGAAAAACAGGAGCTGTTTTCGAGAGGATATATTGCAAAACGCTCCAGCCACAGCCGGGGCAGCGCCGTAGACCTTACGCTTTTCAACATGAAGACCGGAAGGGAAGCGGATATGGGCGGTCCCTTTGATCTGTTCAGCGAAGTCTCTCATCCGGATTATACCGGGATCACCGAAGAACAGTATGAAAACCGCATGATCCTGCGGCGCGTCATGCTGCGGAACGGTTTTCTTCCCATCGACTGTGAATGGTGGCATTTCATGCTGGAGAACGAGCCTTACCCGGACACTTATTTTGAGTTCCCGGTGTCGGCGGAATATCTGAGAAGATAAGAAAAACCCCATCATACGATGAGGTTTTCTTCCACGACTTTCTGCAGGACCGCCTTCTGATCCGGGGTCAGCTCCTTGAACGGGCGTCTCGGAACGCCGGCGTCGATCCCCATCGTGGTCAGCAGATATTTGATGGCCGGGATCAGGCCGACGTCGCACAGGGCGTTCATGATGGTGTTGGCCTTGATCTGAAGCTCCAGCGCTTTCTCAGTCTGATGGTCCTTAAAAAGATCATATATTTTTTTGTAGTGCGGATACATGAAGTTGAAGGTGCTGCCGATAGAACCGTCCGCGCCCAGCGCAAGTCCGGCCACCATGGTCTCATCGAACCCGTTCATGAGGATGAGCCGGGGATTCAGGTTTTTGATGCGTTCCAGCTGATAAACGATCTGATTGGTGTGCTTCACGCCAAGGATGAAATCACTCTGGAACAGCCTCCGGGTCGCCGGATTGGAGAGGTCGAAGTTCTTTCCGGTATTTCCCGGAAAATTATAGATAATCACCGGCATGCCGGCGGCGTCCGCAATGTCGGCATAGTAAGAGTAGATCTCTTCAGGGCCGAAGCCATAATAGAAAGGCGGCGTGGCTGCGATGGCGTCATACCCCAGATCCCGGGCACAACACGCGTAGGTTTTTGCTTCTTTGGTGGAGATGGCTCCTACGTGGGCGATCATATAGGCCTGTTCTTTGAACCGGGACGCGGCTTCAAAGATCTCCATGCGTTCCGCCGGGCTTAACAGGAAGCATTCGGCAGAGCTTCCTCCTATAAAGAAGCTGTCCACACCCTGGCTTAAATTCCATTTCATGAGTGCTGTCAGCGCCTCGGTGTTGATGCTTTCATCCGGATGGAACGGCGTCACCGTGGCGGGAACGACTCCTTTCAGTGTCTGGGGCTTATTCATATTTCTCTGTCCTCCAAAAAGACCCATCACCCGAAGGTGATGAGCCTCGCTTTATTGTTTTTATAGAGTTGTTATTTTTTATTCAGCTGCTTCTTCGGTTTCAGCTTCAGCCTCAGCCTCTGCTGCAGCCTGCGCTTCTGCATCTGCATCGCCCTTGGCGCCTGCCGGAACCATGATGACCATGATATCAGAAGCTTCTTCGCCTTCGCCTACGGTGAAGGACAGGCACAGTTCGCCTTCTTCGGTGATGGCAAGGACAGCCTTTTCGCCGTCCAGGGTAACGTTGAGAACGCCGTCCGCGAACTCGGACTCTGACATGTCGACTGCCTTTGTCTCTTCAAGAGCAGTGAATTCAATGCTGTCTTCCAGGACAGTTGCATCCAGAGCAAGATCCATGCCAAGCGTCTGAAGTGCTTCGGCGCTCATCTCATAGCCGCCGTAGATCGCTCTTGAGAAGGACCATGAGCCATAGAACTGGTCGATGCTTTCAGCTTCGACAAAGTTGACCGGCTGTGCTTCGCCGATTCCCAGCTGGGAAAGGAGAGCGCCCATATCGAATTCGCCGCCTTCTTCGCCTTCGCCGGCGCCGCCGAGCATGCCAAGAAGAGCAGACATATCGATGTCTTCACCTGCAGCTGCATCCGCTGCTGCGGCATCATCTGTTGCGGTCTCAGCATATGCGCACACCGGGATAGCTGCCAGTGAAAGGGCCAGGATCATGGATAATACTTTTTTCTTCATAAGGTTTGTTTCCTCCTTTGATTTATTTTTCGTATTATAGATTGAAATTGTGTCTATTTTGTGTCTTCTGACTTTTTTTTAGAAATTGGTTTTTTGATAAATTATTAAAGCAGACGTCTGTAGTTTTTACAAGCCGTAAAAAACGTGTTATAATAGATTTAAAAGGATAGCATTTTTTGACATCATAGTTAAGCGTGGAGAAAAGGAAATGAAGATTATCAAAAAATGGAATTCAATCAGCCTGATCATCCGTATTCTGA
>CAMOQF010000175.1 GCA_946622645.1 uncultured Blautia sp. | reverse complement strand
CCGTTTTCATCTAATGCGTAGTCTTCTTCTTTTGCATTATCGATCAGGGAAGGATCAGTTTCCTGGAGGATCGTGCCTTCATTGCCTGCAGTTTCTTCCTGGGTCCCTTCCGAAGGGCTGCTTTCTTCCTGGGGAACGGGATCCGGAACGCTCTCTTCCTGAGGAGCGGGTTCTTCAAAGTACACTTCCTCTGTCTGGGTCTGGTCCGGCTCAGAATAGTCGTACGAGTAAGAATCCTCGTCTGTATTGCCGTACTCTTCCGGTAAGTATTCCCCGATACCGGCAAGTCCCATCGAAGGAATCGCTTCCTGAGCCTCGATGGCGTCCTCATCTCCACGGGCTGCCGCATAAGCGATGGCGTCCGCTTCGGTGGCCAGGACCGGATAAGAGGTTGCAGAAAGACTGCCTGTATATCCATGATCAGGATTTCCGGATACAGAAAGCCTGATCTGAGAGCCCATATCCTCCTGTGTCACTGTATAGGAAGAGTCGTAACCAAGATCTGTCTGGTCGCCGCTGTCATTTGTTTTGGACCATGTGTATAAGAGATCCTCCGATGTGATCCACGAAGGTTCCACCGCGGAAAGATCTGCCGAAAGGCTCCCTCCCGGATAAGCCCAGCCGGAAATACTCAGCTCTCCGTCAAGCTCTGTAAGGCTCTGTTCTTCTGCCTGCGGCGCTTCTTCTGCGTATACGGCCGCCGGGACAGCCGAAAAAACAAGCAGGGAAGCCATTGCCGCGGCAAACCATCTTTTGTTTTTCATGACGTATCCTCCTTCTTTGTTCGTCGTTCTTTGTCATGAACGCTGATCATCTTTCATGTCTGAGGTCATTGTAGCACGAAAAAAACCGCCTCTGTAATCTGCATATTCCCGATCACAGAAGCGGCTTTGCTTCAGCCATCAACGATCAGATAACGGCCTGACGGCAGTGAAAAAACTTCACAGGCTTCCTTTAGATCCTGTTCCGTCATGCCGCCCACATCGGCGCCCGCTTCGTCCAGATAACGGCGTACCTCCTTCAGGTTCTTCACTTCCACCGCCATGCATTCTTCCAGGAACTCCTGGGCTTCTTCAGGCGTTTCGGCCACAGTCTCGTCGAAAAGCTGTCTCTGTTTTTTCAGAAATGTCTGTACCGCTTCTTTGCTGTACATCACAACACCCCCTCTATGTCGCCGCCGGAATACAGCAGCTTTTTCAGAATCTCATCCACGCTGTCCGCCTGAAAACGCGCCGCGGCCCTTACGCCTTCCTTGGCGTAGGACATGGCCACGCTGTTTTCCACACTCTGCAGCATTTCTATGTCGTTGAATTCATCCCCGAAGACAATGCATTCAGACCTGGCCAGCTTCATCTCCTGCAGAAGACGTTTCACGCCGTTGGCCTTGTTGGTATGGAAGGGGATAAAGTCCAGCCAGCGGTTCCCGCTTGTAACGACCTTGCAGCGGTCTCCGAAACGGGCCTGCCAGTAATGCAGGTTTTCTTCCATGGTGCCATGTTCTTCAAAAACGGCCGCCTTGATGCAGTCGTGAGGAATCTCCTCAACCGAATGAACGGTCTTACAGATGTAGCCGACCGTCTCCGTAAGGTATTTTTCAAATGCTTCATCCTTCGGGAGCAGGTACTGCAGATCCCACTGGGAGCTGGTCGCCTGCGTTCCTTCTTTTTCCATAGCATGGTGAAGGATATCGCGCAGCAGATCGTCCGGAAACCTGTCCTGATAAAGCATTTTTCCGTTATGGAACGTGACGGCGCCGTTTTCGCAGATATAGGAGATCCCGTCCCCCAGCGGTTCAAACATCCGGTACATGTTGGGATACTGGCGCCCGCTGGCTGCCGCGAAATGGATCCCGGCTTTTTTAAGCTCCTTTATCAGATCCGTAAAGCCTTCCGGCAGAGACTGTGCTCCGTTTTTCAGGATCGTTCCGTCCAGGTCACTTGCAACCAGTCTGATCATGCTGCCTCCTTATCCCGGGCAGGTCCGTCGGCTTTTCAGCCAGCGCCTGGGCGTGATTTGATACCAGTTCTTCCCGGGTCCTGAACCCCCACAGCGCGCCCACCGTGAACATGCCTGCGCTAAGCCCTGTCTGCATATCCGTCGCGGTGTCTCCGACATACATGCATTCTTCCGGGCGGACGCCGAGCGTTTTCGCGATCAGAAGAGCGCTGTCCGGGGCTGGCTTTCGGGGAAGCCCATCCCGCTGCCCTACCATGATGTCAAACAGGTCTCCGAACAGAGTGTGGATCACTTTGTCTGTCGCGGCCTGCGGTTTATTGGTGCAGACGGCGAGAAGGATGCCTTCTTCCTTCAGTTTTTGAAGCGTTTCGATCATCCCATCGTAGGGAACCACTTTATACAGAGGGTCTTTTGCAAAACGTTCTCTGTAAATGCGGTCTGCTTCCGGCAGAAGGGTCAGATCAGGATCTCCGGCATCCCGAAGGATCCGGCGTACCAGCATGGTGGCTCCTTCTCCCGCATAGTATTTGAAATTTTCCCGTGGAAGCTCTTTGAGCCCAAACTCTTTCAGCACCTGATTGGCCAGAAAAGAGAGACTGTCCAGCGTATCTGCCAGTGTACCGTCCAGATCAAAAACACATGCCTTGATCATTCTATGCTTTTCCTCCCGGTTTATAATTCTGTCAGGCTGATGCCCTGCCCGGCTGCTTCGTGAAACAGTCGTGCGGCGGGAAGCCCTACTACATTATTATAATCTCCACGGATTCCCCGGACATATTTCCCCCAGGTGCCCTGAATCCCGTAGGCTCCTGCTTTGTCCATCGGTTCTCCGGTGTTTACATACATTCTGATCTCTTTTTCCGATACCGGATAGAATTCCACATCTGTGCATTCATAGAACGTGTGCGGGTGCCATCCGTCCGGTCTGTGGTGATACCAGGCAACGCCTGTATAGACCTGGTGTATCTTGCCTTGCAGCATGGTGAGCATACGGACGGCGTCTTCCGGATCTGCCGGTTTTCCCAGGATCTTTCCTTTATAAACCACAATGGTATCCGCTCCGATCACCAACGTATCGTTCTGCAGCTCATTTTCCGGCAGAGACAGAGCTACTTCCTTGGCTTTTGCCTGGGCCAGGTGCTGTACGACCAGCGATGGGTCTGTATCTTCTATGGTTTCTTCTCCTGCGGCAGGAATGATGGTATAGCTGACGCCATATTGCGTCAGCAGTTCTCTTCTGCGTGGAGATGCCGATGCCAGGATGATCCGTTCTGTTTTTTCATTTTCATGAGAATGTCCGCTGTCTTTGTGGCGCGCGGTTTTTATTGCATCGGCGTTTTCATGACCGGGTATGAAAGATTCTTCCATACAGGACTCCTCCCTGTTTTTTGCATAAAAAAAGAGCTGCTGACGGGAATCGGACCCGTGACCTCCGCCTTACCAAGGCGAC
>CAMOQF010000174.1 GCA_946622645.1 uncultured Blautia sp. | reverse complement strand
CTCAGTTGGCAGAGCACCTGACTCTTAATCAGGGTGTCCAGGGTTCGAGCCCCTGAGGGCGCACGAAAGTCCATGAATTACTTGCATAAGTGGTTTGTGGGCTTTATTTTTTTGCCGCGAAGAGAGTGCCGACCTTTTTGCCTTCCACGATATCGTAGATATGTTCAAGATCTTTGCCGTTCATGACCAGGGTGCCGATGCCCTGGCTGGTGGCAAGCTCCGCGGCCTGCAGCTTGGTCCGCATACCGCCGGTGCCCCTGCGGCTTCCGGCGCCGCCGGCCAGCCGGTAGACGTCTTCGTTGATCTCTTCGATGCGGTTTAACAGCTGTGCGTCTTTATAAAAACGGGGATCCTTGTCAAAGAAGCCGTCGATATCGGAAAGGATCACCAGAAGGTCCGCTTTGCAGAGAATGGCCACCACGGCGGAAAGAACGTCGTTGTCGCTGAAGAGCTTTTCTTCTGATTCGATCTCGGTATAGCTGACCGAGTCGTTTTCGTTGACGATGGGGATGATGTCGTTTTCCAGAAGAGCCTCAAAAGTGTTGGAAAGGTTCTCCTTTTTTTCTTCCTGGCTGATGTCTTCCGCGTTCAGCAGGATCTGGCCGACGGTCTTGCCGAAATAGCCGAAAAACTTATCGTAAAGGAACATGTTCTCGCACTGTCCGACGGCGGCGGCAGCCTGTTTGAGCCGCATGCTGGAGGGGCGTTCTGCAAGGTGCATCTTGTTGGCGCCGACAGCGATGGCCCCGGACGAGACCAGCACGATCTCGTTGCCCATGTTCTGAAGGTCCGAGAGTACGCAGGCCAGTTTTTCCATCCGGCGGAGATTGCTCTTTCCTTCTTCGTTGGTGAGTGTGGATGTTCCGATCTTGATGACGATCCTCTTTTTTCTGAGTCCCATGGTTTTAGTTTCCTCCTAAGAATTCCCGGATGGCTGACCGGGATGCTTCGCCCATCTTTTTTTGCTCCTGACGGGAAAGAGCGGCGGGATCGACGGCCGGTAAAAAGCCGACGGTCACCTGAGCCGGGCAGATCCGGGGGAACTGCCGCTCAAAGATCTCCTGCGTATGAGAAAGGGCGACAGGGATCATCGGGTGGCCGGATTTTACGGCGATCCGGAAGCTTCCTTCGTGGAAGGGAAGCAGCGAACGTTCATCTTCCTCCTTGTTTCGGGTGCCTTCGGGAAAGATGAGCATCGAAACCCCCTGCTCCACATATTCCGTCGCGGTCTGGATGGTCTTCATGCCCTGACGCAGATCGTTCCGGTCCAGGAAAAGGCAGTGGATCATGCGCATCCACAGATTAAAGACGGGGAAACGGTCCAGCTCTTTTTTGGCTACGATGCCCGTCGGCCGCGGCATGATGCTGATCAGGATCAGGATATCGAATATGCTGCGGTGGTTGGCCGCGAACATGCAGGAAGTGTCTGCCGGAATATTGTCCCGTCCGACCTGGGTCACATGAACGCCGCCGATGAACAGAAGCAGCCTGAAAACGGCCTGTATGATACGAAAAGAACTGACATCCCTTGCATGCGGCCACTTTTTGCCGACCAGCCATTCGACCAGCAGGACCGGGAGCGACAGGATCAGAAAAAGTCCTACGATAATACAACAGATGATAAATCTCAGCATGTCTACACCATACTTGAAAACATAAGTGATTTCATATACAATAGTTCCAGACCTATTTTATACAAAGTAGATGGAAAGTGCAAGTGTTTATGCACCGACGGGAGACCCAAAATGCGTCTGCAGGCAATGGCAAAAATCAATCTGGCGCTCGATGTGCTGGGAAAAAGAGAAGACGGTTATCACGATGTGCGGATGGTGATGCAGACCATCGCCATGTATGATGTGCTGGATTTTACGCTGCGGGAGGAACCGGGCATTTTTCTTACGACCAACCTTCCCTATATCCCCACGGATGAACGGAACCTGGTGTGGAAGGCGGCGGATCTTCTGATGCGTACATATGATATCCGGTCCGGGATCGGGATCCGTCTCCGCAAATATATTCCCGTCGCGGCAGGCCTTGCAGGAGGAAGCTCCGACGCCGCGGCAGCCCTGGTGGGCATCAACAATCTGTTTCACCTTGGCCTGACCACACAGGAACTGATGGAAAAGGGCGCCTTGCTGGGCGCTGACATTCCGTTCTGCGTGCTGCGCGGGACCGCGCTGGCGGAGGGGATCGGCGAGATACTGACGCCTCTTCCGGCCATGCCGGACTGCGCCGTGCTGATCGGAAAACCAAAGGTATCGGTGTCCACCAAGACTGCCTACGAAAACCTGGCCCTGACGGAACAGACGGAAAGACCGGATATCGACGGGATGATCGAAGCGATCCGGCAGCAGGACCTCGCCGGGATCACATCCCGCATGAAAAATGTGTTTGAACCGGGGATCGAAGCAAAGCATCCGGTGATCGGGGACATCCGGGAGCTGATGAAGGCGAACGGAGCCCGCGGCGCCATGATGAGCGGGAGCGGTCCCACGGTCTTCGGGCTTTTCGATACGCACGCCCAGGCGCAGAAGGCTGCCCGCGCACTGTATGAAAGCGGTCTTGCCGGGACGGTCCATGTGACCAGAACGTTCCACGTTTCCAACGCCGGACCGGATGATGAAAGGCGGTAAACACGGGACGATCCATGATACAGGAGACAAAATCAATGACTGAAAAGAGAAACCTTCCCGTAGGGGTGTTCGATTCCGGCGTGGGCGGGCTCACCGTAGCCCGCGAGATCATGCGGAACCTTCCCTCCGAGAAGATCGTATATTTCGGCGATACGGCCAGAGTGCCGTACGGAAGCAAGTCCAGAGACACGGTGATCCGTTATTCAAGGCAGATCATCCGTTTTCTGATGGAGCAGGAAGTGAAAGCCATCGTCATCGCCTGCAACACAGCCAGCGCGTTCGCTCTGGAGACGGTGGAAAAGGAATTTGATATCCCGGTGATCGGCGTCATCCGCTCCGGCGCGATGGTGGCGGCTGCTGAGACCAAAAACAAACGGGTCGGCGTGATCGGCACAGAGGGCACGATCGGGAGCGGCATCCACGAGGCGGTCCTGCATCAGTTTGACCCGGAGATCCAGGTGATCGGAAAGGCCTGTCCTCTGTTTGTCCCCCTGGTGGAGGAGGGGTGGCTCCATGATCCGCTGACAAGCGAGATCGCGAAGCGTTATCTGCAGGAACTGCAGGACCAGAGGATCGACACATTGATCCTCGGGTGTACCCACTACCCCCTGATACGCTCCACCATCGGCGAAGTGATGGGGCCGGACGTACGGCTGGTCAATCCGGCGTATGAGACGGCGTGCGAACTGAGGCATCTGCTGCAGGAGCAGGATCTCCTAAGCACGGAGACCCGGGAGGAGGAATTCCCCTACCGCTTTTATGTGAGCGACCTGGCGGA
>CAMOQF010000173.1 GCA_946622645.1 uncultured Blautia sp. | reverse complement strand
TTGGTAAAATCACGGTTCATACTTTTCCTCCTTTGATTTTGATACCGGGCGGTAACCGTATTTTTTGAGGTCTACCCGGCCGTTGGTTACGACGATCCCGTCGGCTTCCAGCAGCTTCTGCTGCGCGCCTTCCCCTCCGAAAGCGAATTCTCCGGACAGCCTGCCCTGCGAATTGACGATGCGGTAACACGGAATATGGAGGGGATCCGGGTTTTTGTGCAGGGCGTTTCCCACCGCCCGGCACATTTTCCGGTTGCCTGCCATCTCTGCGATCTGCGCATAGGTGGCCACCTTTCCACGGGGGACCTTTTTAACCGCTTCGTAGATCCTGCGCGTGGGATTGTCCGAAACCAGATCGTAGCTCTCCGCGATCATGCGCTTTATATCCCGGTCGGGGATGGAGCCGTCCAGAATGATCGTGTTCCAGTGCTCCTTGTTCTGATGGTAGCCGGGGAGGACGGAAGCGCAGGCGCTTCTCCAGAAATCCTTCCACTCCGGATCTGCTTTGACGTTCAGATGGATATGGCCGTCCATCTCGTAGGTCCACAGAAAGGCTTTTTTGCTGCCCTTCACCCGCACCAGCTGCCAGTTTTGATCGTGAAACGGCGCATCCTGGTATGTGTCCGGGAAGGAAAGACCGTATTTCAGTGCTTCCAGACGTGTCTTCAAAAGAAACCGCTCCTTTGTTCGAGAGCCGCCATCGACTCTCAGAGTATATGTCTTTTCCTTTACATCATACACGAAAACAGCCGTGTCTTGCAAGCGGACGGTTCTTTTCAGGGCAAAAAAGCAACATTGGAAATGCCCTGTTTTCCCGGAAGCGGAGCCTTGATCGCAAAGATGTCAAAATAAGCACAAAAAGTGCGCGTCAGAAGATTTTCGAAAAGAAAAGAGTATGATATAATTACTTCTATAATAACCGTTATCGTGGAAGAGGATGCTTCCGGTTGAGAACAGATTCTTCTGCACAGGCAGGGACAATGCACGAGAGGAGAAAACAATGAAGGATTATGCATTTGGTGTAGATCTGGGTGGAACCACTGTGAAAATGGGCCTTTTTACGACGGCAGGCGCTCTTCTGGAGACCTGGGAGATCCCGACCCGGACGGAAGACGGCGGCTCTCTCATCCTGGGCGACATAGCAGCCTCCATCAAAGAAAAAGTGGAAGAGAAAGGCATCTCCGAGGATGACGTGGAAGGCGTAGGCATCGGCGTTCCCGGTCCCATCGATGAAGAAGGCAACGTCTTAAAATGCGTGAACCTCGGCTGGGGCGAGTTCAACGTGGAGCAGGTGCTCGGCGGTCTGACCGGGTTTAAAGTCAAAGCCGGCAACGATGCCAACGTGGCAGCCCTCGGTGAAATGTGGCAGGGCGGCGGCAAAGGCTACAAGGATCTCGTCATGGTGACGCTGGGGACCGGCGTAGGCGGCGGCATCATCCTGAACGAGCACATCCTGCCCGGGACCAACGGCGCTGCCGGTGAGATCGGCCATATTCCGCTGGTCGACGATGAAGAAGAATGCTGCGGCTGCGGCAAAAAAGGATGCCTGGAACAGTATTGCTCCGCAAACGGCATCGCCCGCATGTTCAGAAGATATCTGGCGGCCAATCCGGACGCAAAGACCGTCCTGACGGCGGAAGCTTCCTCCAAGGATATCTGGGATGAATACAAGAACGGTGATGAAGGCGCCATCGCAGTCGTGGATGACTGGGCTAAACTGCTTGGCAAAGGCCTTGCCTCCATCGCATGTGTGGTCAATCCGCAGGCGTTCGTTATCGGCGGCGGCATGTCCAAAGCAGGTGAATGCGTGATCGAAAAGATCCAGGAAGCCTTCAAGCCCTTTGCCTTCCATGCGGCAAGAGAGACTGATTTCAAGCTTGCCATCCTTGGCAACAACGCCGGCATTTATGGCAGTGTCAAGATGGTACTGGAATAAAAAACTGAAGAAGAAATAAAAAAGCGGGCTGTCGTACGACAGCCCGTTCGTTTTTTTGAGAGAGGGTCAGTAACCCAGCGCCATGGACAAAACGGCAAAGAATGCAATGAAAAAGATGAGAAGGAGGATTTCCTGGACGATGCGGTTCCGAAGCAGTCCGACGCACTCCCGCATAAATGCGTTCGGCCAGTACCACCATTTGGTCCTGCTGCCCATTCCTTCGGCGGGAAGCCCTGCGAGTTCCGCCCAAAGACCGCTGCGGAAGACATGATAATTGGTAGTGGAAAAGCCGACCTTCGCGTTCTTTTTTGCCTGATCGATCAACCTCTTTGAGCAGACCATGTTCTGATAGGTGTTGGTGGACTGATCCTCTTTCAGAATGCAGTTTTTCGGTATTCCGCAGGTGAGCAGATATCTTTTGATGGCTTCCGCTTCGGACATGGATTCGCCGGGACCCTGGCCGCCGGACGGGATCAGTACGGCCTCCTTGCCGGTGGCTTTTTTCTGCTGCTTCCAGAAATCGGCGGCACGGTCCGCCCTTCCCTGCAGAAGCGGAGGGAGAGAGCCGTCTTTGCGGAACCAGCAGCCATGGATGATGACGAAATCCCGGTCAAAGGGAGGCACATGGCGGGCGGCCCGAAGACCGCAGATCACGGCGCCGGCGAGCATGCATTCAAAATATACGTACACCACGGCTAAGGAGTTTTCAATCGTCGACTGGATGCGGTATTCCCATTCTGAACCCATAAAACTACGATACTTGAGGTACAGGACGAGAGTCGCTCCGGCGATCATCAGAATGCCGGTCAGGATGCCCAGCAGATTCTGCGGACGAAGGCTTTCATGACGCAGCAGTTCGATATTGCTGATGATCATTCCGACGGCAAAAACAAGGATCAGAGGCGACGTGATCTGTATAAAGGTTGCAGGCGCCCCGCTGATCGCGCTGTAGGCGTTCAGCATTAAATACCCGGCAGGATCGATGATATGCTGTACCGTCACCAGGAGCATCGTGATCCCGGTACATAAGGAAAAAAGGAAAAATCCGCTGTAGAAGATACTCTGGTAAGAGTAGAATTCCGGACCGCGGGCCTGCCTGTACGCGTTCAGGCAGATCAGGCTCACCAGCAGGCAGAAGACCGTCACGGAAGCAAGAACGATGCTGTCTCCCGTGAATGCGCCCGTGGAAGTGTCATAAACAGTGTGAAACGCGCCGACATGCAGCTGCGTCATGCCGAAGGTATTATCTGATCCGGGCTTTTTCAGTTCGATCCAGGTATCGCCTGAGCCTTCCGGACGGATTTTGATGCCTATCTTATCGTTATGCCGTTCAATGTCATCTGCAGTTATGATTCCGGGTGTTTCTGCGTGGATCTCCAGATCCTTTACGAAATCACCTTCTGGACCGTTGGGATCACGTGCTTCCCCGGTCACAGGGTCATATAGCAGACTGTTTGCCGGCAGATAGATGGTCGTGGATCTGAAAAAAACAGGGCGGCAGATGATACACACAAGTACCAGGATCA
>CAMOQF010000172.1 GCA_946622645.1 uncultured Blautia sp. | reverse complement strand
TCGAACGCGTCCCGGCGCATGTCCGTCTCGATATATACGCCCATGATATGTCCCTGGGACTGCATATAAAAGTTTGCGCCGGCATCCACGAGCCGTAAGCTTACGTAGAGCAGCGTCATCGTCAGCACGATCTGCACGGTAAGCTCTTCGCCGGTGCCCATGGCGGAGTTGGTCAGCCGCCGCATGATCATGGGCAGGACGATGTCGCAGACCGTCGTGAGAGACGCAAAAAACAGATCCAGGATGAGCAGATGGCGGTATCTGCGCAGATACGGCCAAAATCTGCGGATCAGCTCCCCGGAGGTGTAGGTCTGTGTTCCGTTTTTCAGGTTTGATGTTTTTTTCATTCTGTTCCTCTGATTATGATCTGTCTGTAACCGGCATGTCATTTTTTGTTTCCAATTATAAACCACAAAAAACAGTTTTTCAATGACCTGCCGGCTCCGCAGTTGTTGACAGGGACATTCCCGCGTGATAGCTTTGATTTGTAAGGAGATTGGAGCACCATTTGAACGTCATGAACGAGATCGAGAAAAAAATCTATTCCATCATCTGCAGCCGCGACGGCATCAAAGCAAAAGAGATCGCAAAGCTCGCCGGGGTAAGCCGCACGGATATCAACCATATGCTGTACGGCATACCGTTTGTCCATGAGCTCTGTTATCAGGACGCGGATTATAACTGGCACGGTCTGATCCGGCAGGCATATCCGCACACAGGGCTTGGGGACTTCTGCGGTTACTATGGTACGGTGGAACGTTTCCTGGAGCAGCCGGATGATGAATGGCTGGAAGAGCTGAAAAAGGGCTGCAAGTCGATCGGCCGGAATCTGAACGATACCAGGGGACTGTTCCATTCCTTCCGTGACGCCCGGGAAGTCATGGCCGGTCTGTTCGCGGATCTGGACAGGCTTTCGGCAGATCGGAAGGACCTGGAAGATCACAGGCAGTGGGAGCTCTGCTTTGAGCTGAGGATCAAAAGATCCAGACACATCCGCATTTACGCGGACGTTCTGGTGATCACGCGGAACAGGGTCTTCTCCCTGGAATTCAAAATGAAGGACGCGATCGATCCGGAGGAAGAGCTGCAGGCGGTCAAATACGCGCCGTATCTGGATGTGATCTTCGGAGAAGACTATGACGTCGTCCCGGCGCTGGTGCTGACGCGCAGAGAGGATCTGTACAGCTGGGTGCAGCTTCCGCAGAGCACTGCGGAGCTCCCGGTCTGTTCCGGAGACATGTTGTTCAATCTTTTTGACGAATATCTGGGATATCTGTAATGAAGGAGGAAATGTATGAGAAAACGGATCAGTGAATTCTCCCTCGGGGATATGCGTGCAGTATATGAGACAGACGAGAGCGGTCAGGTGGGACTCGCGCTGGTTCCGGAATCCCTGCCGGATCTGTGCGGAAAGAAGGAGCGCTCCGGCGTGGACAGCCTGGTGCAGGTGAAGATCGCAGGCGACATCTACCAGGGATGCTATGCCCCCGGAAACACCCTGCGGGACAGCGAGACCGTCCATCAGCTGCGGCTGGTTTCCCAGAAGGAAGACCGGAACGAACATCTTGTGACGATCGAGACCATCCTGGAGGATGAACGCGGATGCCGCGCCATCCACAGGCTTTTCTGGAGACCCGGCGCCGCTTATGTCCGCATCTCCACGATCTTTGAAAACGCCGGGGACAGTCCGGTCAGCCTGGAAATGCTGAGCAGCTTCAGCCTGGAACAGCTCTCCGGATATCTGGACGGCGACGGGCATGGGGATCTTCTGCTTCACCGGATACGCAGCCGCTGGAGTTCCGAGGGTCGGCTGGAGACCCGTCCTCTGGAAGACCTGGAGATGGAGACCGCCTGGAGCCTCTGGTGCGTCCGCGCAGAGCGCTTTGGCAGCATCGGATCCATGCCGGTCAACGGCTTCTTCCCCTTCCTTGCCGTGGAAGACAGACGGAACAGCATCCTGTGGGGCGCGCAGCTGGAGACGCCCTCTTCCTGGCAGATGGAGCTCTACCGGCTTGACGAAAACCTGACCATGGACGGCGGCATCGCAGACAGAGAGCTGGGCCACTGGCTGAAAACGATCGAACCGGGGGAAGCCTTCGAGGCTCCGCAGGCCATCGTATCGGTCTGCCATCCGGACGCGTCTCTCTCCGGGACGCACAGGCTGGATGAACTCTGCGCCAGGCTTGTCAGCGCCGCCAGAGAGATCGAGCCTTTCCTGCCCTCCAGTGAGCAGGATCTGCCTGTGCTGTTCAATGAGTACTGCACCACCTGGGGCAATCCTTCCTCCGAAAACGTCCGTTCCATCGTGGAAGCCATCAAGGACAAGGGCTTTGCCTACTTTGTGATCGACGCGGGCTGGTACCGCGAGAAAGACGTGGACTGGGGATCCAGCATCGGAGATTATGTTCCGTCGGCCGAATATTTCCCGGAAGGGATCGACAAGATCGCTGCGATGATCCGGGAAGCCGGCATGATCCCGGGCGTATGGTTTGAGATGGAAAATGTAGGGCCGTCCGCCAGAGCGTACAGCTTAGTGGAGCATCAGCTGCACCGGGACGGCGTTCCGCTCACCACGACCCGGAGGCGTTTCTGGGATATGACGGATCCCTGGGTCACGGAATATCTGGACCGGAAGGTCATCGGCATGCTGCGGGACAACGGTTTTGGCTATATCAAGGTAGATTATAACGACGAGACCGGCGTGGGTGCCGACGGCTGCGAATCTCCCGGCGAAAAGCTTCGCGCGCACATGCAGGCGAGCTACCGTTATTTTGAAAGGATGCGGGAGAAGCTCCCGGACCTGGTCATCGAGAACTGTGCGTCCGGCGGCCACAGGCTGGAGCCGGGATACATGAAGCGTTCGAGCATGGCTTCGTTTTCGGATGCACACGAATGCCCGGAGATCCCTGTGATCGCAGGCGACCTGCACCGGGTGATTCTGCCCAGGCAAAGCCAGATCTGGGCAGTCGTACGTAAGACCGATTCCCTCAAGCGGATCGCCTGGTCGGTGATCAGCACGTATCTGGGAAGAATGTGTATCTCCGGCGATGTGCTGGAGCTGTCCGATGCGCAGTGGAAAATGATCGAAGACGGGATCGCGTTTTACAAAAAGATCGTCCCTGTGCTGAAAGACGGAGTATCATACCACTACGGTCCGGAGATCAGGGCCCTGCGCCATCCGGAAGGCTGGCAGGCGGTCGTCAGGAAAACAGAAAAGGAAGCCATGATCGTATGGCATACCTTTGCAGGAGAAGTGCCGGAAAGCGTCTCTGTCATGCTGCCGGATGACGGCGACTGGCAGATCGCGGATGTGATCTCGGATGCCCCTCCCGTTGTACGCGTCCATGGCAATAAAGTGGAATGGGAGCCGCTGGAAAACTTCCGCGCAGCCGCCGTTCTCCTGAAAAAGATCTGAAAAAAAAGTCCGCTCTTCGAGCGGACTTTTTTTGATCTTATTTTACATCAGGCATTGTAATCTCTTCCGATCTCCATGCA
>CAMOQF010000171.1 GCA_946622645.1 uncultured Blautia sp. | reverse complement strand
TTTCCTTGTTCCGGGAGCTTCCATTTGCTGTCGGACATGAGCGCGTACACCGCCCGGTCATAGCTCTTGCTGAGCGCTTTCCGGGTGGAGCTGTTGCTCCGCTGGGCCACCGCGATCCTGTCAAAATCGGAGAGCTCCGTGCCGGAGATCAAAAGCAGATTCGGATTGATGTAGACGGTATCGTACCACTCTCCGTTCAGCTGTACCTGGCTGGAGGGCGTGAAGGACGTCCCGCGGATATAGTACGAATTGTCCCGGACAGAACCGGGCTCGATGGCGTCCAGCGTCAGGTCATAGAGGCCCATCCGCATCTTCACCCGTTTGTACGGCGTAGAGCCGTCGCCTTCGTAACAGTACCGTTTTCCATACAGCATGTCATACTGCAGGGTCTCCAGATCCACCTGATAGTTGCGTGTGCTGCGGCGGGCCTGGTGATAGCGGAAGATGTTTCCTTCATGGATGCCGATCCGGTCCATGACCTCCGCCGCGATCTGGTAGGCGGCCAGATTTTCATCCTTTTTCTGGAGGCCGAAGTTGTCCCAGATCACGTATTCGGTGTAGAAAAGATACCGGTTGTCCAGATCTTCTACTGTCAGATCCATGGTGGGAAGATGATCCCCGTACATGACCAGGACAACGTCATCCGGATAGTCGGTGAGCTTTTCGGTCAGATCCCGGACGAAATCATCCATCTCCCGAATCTGGTTTACATAATATTCCCACTTGCAGTCCATCTCATCCGTTGGAGAACCGGATACGGTGATCAACGGATCCTCCAGGATGGGTTCGTCGGGATAGTCCCCGTGCCCCTGCACGGAGATGGTGTAGATATAGTCGGGTCCTTCGGTGCTGTCCAGGCATTTGAGGATCTCGTCCGTCAGGATCTCGTCCTTTACCCAGCCGAGGGGGTTCACTTCGTCCTCCCGCGCCATGTATTCTTCCGAGATAAAGGTGTCAAAGCCAAGGTTGGGGAAGACCGTTCTTCTGGCGTAGAAGTTTGCTTCGTTGTTATGGATGGCGTGGGCTGTATAGCCCAGATCCTTCAGGATGTAGGGCGCGCTCTCGCAGGTTGTCTCCTTCAGGATGCTTTTGTAGGGATATTCTCCGGGCCCGAAGTAATGCAGGCTCATGCCGGTGATGGTCTCAAACTCCGTGTTGGCCGTGCCGGCGCCGACAGAGGGGACCTTATAGTAACCGGAGGAATATTCCTTCATCAGCTGCCGGAAGCAGGGGATGGGATCCTCCGAAATGTTCAGATAATTGACGGTCTCCGGGTCGAAGAAGGATTCCAGCTGAATGAAGATGATGCTGGGGCGTTTTTCCTCCTCCCGGGTATCGGCAAGGTTGCGCTCGGTAAAGGCGATGCGGTCGATCTCTTCTTTGGAATAGTCTCTGGGCATGCTGATGCCCGTGTTGAAGATCGTGGTCGCCAGACAGTAGGGATATCCGTAGTCCTCATAGGCAAAGGCGATGTTTCCGAAGTAGTTGGAAAGGACTCTTTTTTCCAGCGCAAGCTGGGTGATGCCCCAGAATCCCAGACATCCCGCAAGTACCAGGGGGATGTAGATCTTGTAGTGCATCTTCCCCTTATACTTGGGTGCCTTAAAGAAAGTGATGATCAGAAGGACCAGTATAATGCCCAGAACTATATAACAGAGCGTAACGCCGTAGGAAGGCAGATATTTTTTTGCGATGGCCAGGCCGTCGGTCAGGTTTTTGACGTCCGGTCCGGTAAAGGGGGTGACCCTGTTCATCAGCAGGATCCCGTTGATGAGGGCGAGCAGCAGCCAGAAGACCGTGATCACAGTCCTCCAGAAGACACGTCTTCGTGAAAGGTACACCGGCAGCATCGTGACGAAGATGAAGCCGGCGTTGTAGGCAAAGACCAGGGGCTTCTGCGTCATGTACGCAAAAGCCTCGGCCGCGGAATGTCTGCAGATGGCTTCCATCACGAAGTAGAGGACGATGCACCCCAGCGCCTGCACCAGCAGGGATATCCTGTTGCAAAAGTCGTTTAGCTTCATGAAGCTGCTCCTTTATGAAAGGCGGGCAAGCTGCGATTCGACCTTCTCTGCCATTTCACGGTAGCCTGCAAGCTTTTCACGCTCGGCGGCCACCTTTTCGGCGGGAGCCTTGTCCACAAATTTCGGGTTATTCAGCATGCCTTCGCACCGTTTGATCTCGGAGGCGAGGCGGGCTTTTTCTTTGGTGAGACGCTCGATCTCTTTTTCACGGTCCACCAGGTCTTCCAGGGGAAGATAGGCTACCGCGTCGGACACCACCACGGAGACGGCGTCGCTGCCGATGCCGGTCTTGTCCGCCTGGACGATGATGGCGCTGGCGGATGCAAGGTTCTGGAAGGAAGAAGCGCAGGAACGATAGCGTTCAGCAGCTGCCGGATCTTCCGCCACGATGTAGACGTGGGTCTTTTTGCCCTGCGGGACCTGCATCTGGGTACGGATGTTGCGGATGCCGCGGACGACGTCCTGCATGCGGAGGACGCTCAGCTCGGCTTCGGCAAAGGCAAAGTCGCTGCGGTATTCCGGCCAGGGAGCGATCATGATGGATTCCTCCTCCGGAAGCAGCGTGCAGTAGATCTCTTCTGTCACGAAGGGCATGAAGGGATGCAGGAGCTTGAGCGCCTGCGTGAGGGCGGTCCGGAGCGTCCAGAGCGCTTCGGAGGCGGCCTTCGGATCTTCGTCCGCTTTCCACAGACGGACCTTGGCCATCTCGATGTACCAGTCGCAGAACTCATCCCAGAGGAAGTCGTAGATCTTGGAGACCGCTATGCCGAGCTCATATTTGTCCATGTTCTCGGTGACTTCTTTGGTCACGGTGTTGATGCGGGACAGGATCCAGCGGTCCTCGGGGCAGAGAGCCGAAATGTCGGCGGGCTCTGTGACCTCTTTATCCTTCAGGTTCATGAGGATAAAGCGGGAAGCGTTCCAGATCTTGTTAGCAAAATTGCGGCTTGCTTCCACCCTCTCCCAGTAGAAACGCATGTCGTTTCCGGGAGCGTTGCCTGTCATGAGGGTCAGGCGGAGGGCGTCGGCGCCGTATTTTTCGATGACTTCAAGCGGATCGATGCCGTTTCCGAGGGATTTGCTCATCTTGCGTCCCTGGGAATCGCGCACCAGGCCGTGGATCAGCACATGGTGGAAGGGGATGCTTCCGGTCTGCTCCAGGGCGGAAAATACCATACGGATGACCCAGAAGGTTATGATGTCGTAGCCGGTCACCAGTACGTCTGTCGGGTAGAAATATTTCATCTCCGGCGTTTCATCCGGCCAGCCCAGCGTGGAGAAAGGCCACAGAGCCGAGCTGAACCAGGTGTCCAGGGAATCTTCGTCCTGGTGGAAGTGCGTGCAGCCGCATTTCGGGCAGACGGACGGCATTTCCTTGGCGACTACGATCTCGCCGCATTCGTCGCAGTAGTAGGCCGGGATGCGGTGTCCCCACCAGAGCTGACGCGAAATGCACCAGTCGCGGATGTTTTCCAGCCAGT
>CAMOQF010000170.1 GCA_946622645.1 uncultured Blautia sp. | reverse complement strand
TCCATGGAGGTACGAAAAAAAGGCCTGGTGAACGTGCACATGGTCTTCGAACGAGGCAAGAAGAACATGACCTGTTACACCACGCCCTTTGGGACGCTGGAGATGGGCATCGCCGCCACGGGCCTGTCCTTCACCGAAAACGAGGACGGACTGGAGGCCCGCGTGGAATACTCTCTCGATATCAACAATGAATTTGTAGCTGAATGCTGCCTGGAGCTCCATGTGCAGGAAACGACAGAGGGCTGAATATGCCGCCCGTTTTCTCTCTGCAGCCATAAGCAGGAGCCGGCGTCTGCTCAGCGTCTGCGGAATCTCGCAAGAAGTCCCTTTTTCTTCTGGGGCGGAGCTTCCAGATTGCCGCGGATGCCTTTTACGCCGATGATGTAAAGACCGCTGACCTCCGCCTTGATCTCTTTCTTAAGAGGGATCAGGTCGAACACCTTTTCATCCGCGATGAGGATGGTGATCTTGGGGCCGACCTTGGCTTTTACGATGGGGAGCTTCTGACGGCGCATCAGCTTCGGAACCTGGTCTATGACCATCTGGGGAAGACCGGATTCTTTGACGGGCATACGTTTTTTATCGATCACAAGCATGGAAACGGTCTGCTTGTTTTCCTGCATGAGAGCTTCCTGCTCAGCCTGCTTTTTCTGTGTTTTTTTGCCAAAAAAATAGAGTGCGATCAGCAGGCCGATCAGGACGACCATGATGACCAGCAGAACGATGGTTACGGTGTTCATAAGCGCCTCCTTGGTTTGGTTTTTCTGTCTAAGTCATTGTAACATCAATCAAGGCAATACGCAAACACTTTTCCTTGTTGACAATATTGGAAATATAAAGGAATGGCTTGCGGAAATATTAATACTTTGTTACAATAGTACTAATATTTTTGAATGTGTAACCGCTCGCTAATCATTCTGGGCATATACGAAAGTCACGGGGACAAAACATGAGCAGAAAAAACAAAAAGGAAGAACTGATCAATGCTACTATGGAGATCGTGGCCGAAAAGGGTATGCCCGCCTTCTCCATGCGGAAAGTGACTATGAAGATCGGCGTGTCAGAGGCATTGATCTACCGGCACTTCGGAACCAAGGAGAATCTCTTCTGGATCTGTTTTGAAAGAGTACTGGAGCATATCAGCGAAGAGATGGACAAGATTCCGGTCGAGATGCCGCAGACGCCGGAGGAGATCGACCGGATCGCGGAGATAATCTGGAGAAGATTCCTGCAGATCCTTGTCGACAGACCTCATGAAACGATGTTCTTCCTGGAATACAGAGAGTATTATTTCGATTATCTCCAGGATAAGTACAAAGACATGAATTCCAAATACTTTTCCAAATATGCGGAGATCCTGGAAAAGCTGCTGGTGCGGTATTCCCTGTATCAGAAAATAGACCAGGAATATTTCTGGGCTTATGTGACGGACGTGGCCGGTTTTGTGGCAAAGCGGATCATCCGCAGGCAGATCGAGGACACGCTGGAACGCAAAATACAGGCATGGGAGCTGGTCTGGAGAGGGATCGCCGGTCAGCTGCATCTGTAAAGAATAAGGAGGTGACACAGCCGCTGTCACCTCTTTTTTACGTTGCTTTTTGAGGGGATAGAAGGTATAATGGAAGGCGGGTATTATGTAAATCGATGAGGGGATTCTAAAAGGGGAAGTCAAAATGAAAAAAAGATGCAAGATCCTGTTCTTCGCCGGCATGATCCTTTCGCTTGCAGCCCTGGAAGGGAGCGGCTGCAGCTTTAAAAAGATCCTGCCGTTTGAAGACAATCCGGTCTCGGTCGTCAACGATGATGCAAAAAGGGAAAAGGCGTATCTGGTACAGCCGAAAGAAACTCCGACGCCTACACCGCTGCCTGAACCGACCGGGACACCTGTGCCAACGCCCGGAGCATATCAGTCTGTCGTGGATGAGGCTGACGCCCTGGCGGTGCAGTATGACTATGACAACGCGATCGCGCTGGTGGAGACCCATCCGGACTATGCTGCGTCCGAGGAGCTTCAGCAGGCAGCCCAGCGGTACCGGAACGCCCGTTCCACCTGCGTGGATTATCCGCTGGAAAAGATCACCCATATATTCTTCCACACTCTGGTGGCGGATACAGCCCTGGCCTTTGACGGGGATGAAGATAGTGCCGGCTACAACCAGATGATGACGACCATCAGCGAGTTCAACGCCATCATGCAGTCCATGTACGACAGAGGATACGTGATCGTCAGCCCGCACGACATGGCGACGGTATCGGAGGACGGTACCGTCAGCCGGGGACACATCTATCTGCCGCAGGGCAAGACGCCGTTTGTTCTGTCCCAGGATGACGTGAGCTATTACCACTATATGGACGGAGACGGCTTTGCCACCCGTCTGGTGGTGACCGACGCCGGCGAGGTCAAGTGCGAGTACAAGTGCGCGGACGGCACGGTTCTCGTGGGCGACTATGACATGGTCCCCCTGCTTGACAGCTTTATAAAAGAACATCCGGATTTCTCCTATCACGGACGAAAGGGCATCCTGGCCATGACCGGATACAACGGCGTGCTGGGCTACCGTACGGATATCGCGTACAAAACGCGTGAGAACCTGCAGGAGAACCAGGCACAGTTCCTGCAGGAGAACCCGGACTTCGACTATGACAAAGACGTTGCGGAAGCCACCCGCGTCGCCGAAGCCATGAAGGCGAACGGCTGGGAGTTTGCAAGCCACACCTGGGGCCACCGCAACGCCACCGACTCCACGGCGGAGGAGCTGGAGACCGACGATGGAAAATGGCAGGCCTGCGTGGCCCCCATCCTCGGCAAGACAGACATGGTCATCTTTGCCTTCGGAGCGGACATCGGCGGCTGGGAACCGTACACGATGGACAATCCCAAGTTCGCGTATTTCAAGAGCCACGGGTACCACTATTACTGCAATGTGGATTCCAGCCAGTACTGGGTGCAGGTTTCGGATCAGTGCTTCCGGCAGGGACGCCGCAACCTGGATGGGTACCGGATGTATTATAACTCTGACATGTGTTCGGATCTGTTCGATATCAAGGATGTCTGGGACAGAGCGAGACCCAGACCGGTTCCTCCCATGGGGACCGAGGGCGCGCCGGACCACAGCGTGGTGGACGATATCGTAGCCCAGGGCCTTGGAACGGAGACGACGCCCCCGCAGGCAGCTCCCGCACAGGAGGCGGCTGTGACGGAGGAAGCCCCTGCTGCAGAGACAGCTCCGGCTCCGCAGGCACAGGAAGACGGATCCCCCGGCCTCTCGGACGGGACGGAACCGGAAGAGGAGCTGACGGACTCACAGGAAACGGTTATCTATTTCTAGTACCATGAGAATGCTTGCCTGCATAAGAGTTTTCACAAACGGGTATGAAAGCCTCTTTCATGCTTCTAATACACAAGACAAAGGAGAAAAGACAGACATGAGAAAAAAAGGATGGATGACAATGCTTGCAGGCTTTGCCTGCCTGACCATGACCGTTTCGGCTTTTGGCGCGGTGGAAGTAAAGAGGCTTCTGGAAGCGGAAGACCTGGACGAATACGTCACCCTCGGTGAGTACAAAGGCCTGAAACTGGAAGC
>CAMOQF010000169.1 GCA_946622645.1 uncultured Blautia sp. | reverse complement strand
AGGCCCATTCCAAGGGCAAGACGACCAACGCACTGAAAAGCCTTATGAAGCTGGCCCCGAAGACGGCCACTCTTCTGCGGGACGGTGTGGAAGAAACCGTCCCCATCGATCAGGTTCAGACCGGAGACGTTTTTGTCGTACGTCCCGGTGAAAACATTCCGGTGGATGGCCGGGTTCTTTCCGGCACCAGCGCCGTCAACGAATCCGCCCTCACCGGCGAAAGCATCCCGGTGGACAAAGCGCCCGGGGACGAGGTCTCCTCCGCCACTCTGAATCAGTCCGGTTTTCTCACCTGCGAAGCCACCCGGGTGGGTGAAGACACCACCCTTTCCCAGATCATCCAGATGGTCAGCGATGCGGCAGCGACCAAGGCTCCCGTGGCCAGGCTGGCCGACAAGATTTCCGGCATCTTCGTCCCCGCTGTCATCGCCATCGCCATCCTGACCATCGCGGTCTGGCTGCTCGTCGGCGAAACAACGGGCTTTGCTCTTGCCAGAGGAATCTGCGTGCTGGTGGTCAGCTGTCCCTGCGCTCTGGGGCTGGCTACACCGGTAGCCATCATGGTCGGCAACGGTATGGGAGCCAAGAACGGAATCCTGTTTAAAAACGCGGAAGCGCTGCAGGAAGCCGGAAATGTACAGATCGTGGCTCTCGATAAGACCGGCACCATTACCAAAGGCGACCCCTCCGTGACGGATCTGCTTCCGGCAGAAGGCGTCACCGAGGAAGAACTGCTCTCCAGGGCCTATTCGTTGGAGAAGAAAAGCGAACATCCGCTGGCGAAAGCGGTCACGACCTGGGCAGAGACCCATTACGGCCAGTCGACCGGACAACCTTCTCCGAATGCTGCTAATGACGGACAGGCAGCAAAGAACGCACAAGACACTTCCTCGCTGTTCTCAACGGCAGTCGAAGACTTCCGTGCCCTTCCCGGAAACGGCCTCTCCGGTATGGCTGCCGGCCTGCGCCTCTACGGCGGAAATAAATCTTTCATCCAGACCAAGACCCGCATTCCGCAGGCAATGACGGATAAAGCCCGTCAGCTTGCAGACGAAGGCAAAACACCTCTCTTCTTCGCGGACGAAAATCGTTTTCTCGGCATCATCGCCGTGGCGGACACGATGAAAGAAGACAGTGCCCAGGCCATCCGGGAACTCCGGAACATGGGCATCCACGTAGTCATGCTGACCGGAGACAATGAGCGCACCGCCCGGGCGGTCGGAAAATCCGCCGGTGTAGACGAAGTCATCGCCGGTGTCCTGCCGGATGGCAAGGAAGCCGTCATCCGCCGCCTCTCGGAATTCGGCAAAACAGCCATGGTCGGCGACGGGATCAATGACGCGCCGGCCCTCACCCGGGCGGATACCGGTATCGCTATCGGAGCCGGCACGGATGTGGCCATCGACGCGGCAGATATCGTCCTGATGAAAAGCTCTCTCCTGGATGTGGCCGCAGCGATCCGCCTGAGCCGGCGCACCTACCGGAATATTATCGAGAACCTGTTCTGGGCACTGATCTACAATACCCTCCTGATCCCGACAGCCGCCGGCGCCTATGTAAAACTCTTCGGGATCACCATGAACCCGATGCTCGGAGCCGCCGCCATGAGCCTCTCCAGCTTCTGCGTCGTCACCAACGCCCTTCGTCTGAACCTGATGGATATTCATGATCCTTCAAAAGATAAACGAGCGAAAAAACAACTGCCTTTATCAGCGGATGGTACGCTGTTAACGGAATATGGAAAAGAAACTGAACAACCGGATGAGAAAGGAGAAACCATGAACAAAACACTGAAAATCGAAGGAATGATGTGCCCTCATTGTGAAGCGACCGTAAAGAAAGCGCTCGAATCTCTGGACGGTGTAAGCGAAGCCGTTGTCAGCCACGAGGCAGGTACCGCCGTCGTCACACTGACCGCGGATGTGGAGGACGCTGTCCTTACACAGGCGGTGGAAGCCAAAGACTACAAAGTCCTGGGTGTGGACTGAAATTTCCATAAAAAGAATCCGGGATCACTTCCGATAAACGGTCGTGATCCCGGATTCTTTTATGTGCTTTTCCTGCAAGGATCTCTCATTACAGAGAACCTGCAGCCCTTAGCGATAGAATCCTGTGCAGTCAAGGAATCCACGTTCCAGGGTGTTATATCCCTTAATATCCGCAGATGTGATTGCCGCGTGCATTTCCGGATATGTGTTGGAGAAGACCATCTGCTCCTTCAGGGTCTCTTCCAAAGCTTTCGCGTTTTCTTTTGCGACTGCCTCATCCGGCTCCTGGATAACAGCGTCAATCATTTCTTCGATCTCCGGTGTGGTCCATTTGCTGCCGCCGATGCAGAAGGTATCGATCTGAGCCTGACGGAGGGAGCTGAAGATGGTCGGATATCTTGCATCCTGCAGGTCGCCTACATGGATGATGTCGTAGGTTCCTTCATTTGCCTGCTGTACAAACTGCGGGGTATCTACGATGTTGATGGTAAGATTGATGCCAACCTGGCGCAGGCACTCCTGGATTACGGCAAAGACCATTGCCTGATCCTGCATACCTACGATCGAAAGATCCAGTCCGTCACCGTAGCCTGCTTCTTCCAGAAGAGCTTTCGCTCCCTCGAGGTCCTGTGCACGTTCTTCTTTGGTGAAGATCTCATTATAAAATTTGCTTTCCGCCGGGAAGGTACCGTGCACTTCTTCACCGAAGCCTGCGGTTCCTACCATTGCGATAGCGTCAAAGTCAAGAGCTTTATCGATTGCCTGGCGTACGCGGATATCTGCAGTTGCACCTGCTTTTGGTCCCATGTTGTACCAGATTCTGGTATTCTGGCCGAAGGTGTGTGCAATGACCTGAACCGTGTCATCGGTCACATAGGTCTGCGCTACGCTCATAGGCATATCGTATGCTACCTGAGCATCACCGGACTGTACTGCCATAGCTCTTGATGCGGAATCAGCGGTGAAAATGAACTTGATCTCTTTGAAATATCCTTTGTAGTCAGGATTCCAATAACCGTCATTTCTTTCCAGAAGGATATACTGTCCTCTGATCCATTCTTTAAAACGATATTTTCCGGATCCGAAGGACGGATTTGTGGCTGCCTCTTCGAGTCCGCCGACAGCGTTGATCTCATCCTCAGAAAAAACACCGAAATTGGACCATGACATCATACTTAAGAAGTCAGGAGCGATCGTATTGAATCCGATGGTGACTGTATGCTCATCCTCAGCGGAAGCGTCAGCCAGAAAACGGCCGGTATCGCTGTTGGCACTGTACTCCATCCAGGTGTTTACGGAATAAACCACATCGTCGGCTACCAGTGGAGTGCCGTCAGACATGACTACATCGTCACGAAGGGTAAATTTGCAGTGCGTATCATCTGTCCATTCCCACTCGGTCGCAAGATTCGGAAGGATTTCTCCTGTATTGTGATCCTGTTTGACCAGAGTATCCATAAGAGCAGCATTCACGATCTGCATTTCATTTTCCACCTTGCCTGAACCGCCACCCCAGAGTGCGGAGGGTTCTGCGGAGAGGTTGATCACGATGGTTTCATCCGTCATTTCTGTGTTGGCCGGATCCACGTTCGCACTTTTAGCTTCTCCCGCATATGCACTCATGGAAAGGGACAGGGTCATGGCGGCTGCGAGGCCAAAGCTGAGCATTTTCGAAAGCTTCATGTGTATTTCCTCCTTTATTAAATGGTTGTGTCCGATATGTTATGGTGTCAGGTTTAAAGCATTTGTCCCTGACTCTGATACGAATCAGTCAAAATTGACGACTTTCCCGGTTGCTGCGGATTCATAGATAGCTTCGATCACACGGACGACTGTCGCCTGCTGCTCCGGAAGGATGAGCGGATCGC
>CAMOQF010000168.1 GCA_946622645.1 uncultured Blautia sp. | reverse complement strand
ATCCTGCCTTCCGACCATGACAATCCGGAGGTACAGATCTACGATGAATTTGTGGAATTCTTCCGCGCGGTTCCGCTTTACGACCTGATCTTTACCCAGAAAGGGAGCTATAAAAAGCTTGCCGAGCTTCTGGGGCGGAGTCTGGACAAGCCCTGGGCGGATGAGGACGTAAAAGATCTGAAAGGCGCCTATACCGCGTTTGAGATCGCCTTTCTGGCGAAGGGCGGCGGCAGTCTTTCCATCTCGGCTGCGGATGCTTTTCTGGTATACCTGGGCATTTACGACATGAATACCCTTCTGGAGGAAACGCCCAAGTCCTACACGGATAAGATCGCTTCGGTATGGGACGAATTCCTGGTAGAAGCAAGAGACGACAATATCGCCTTCGTGGAGAATCCGACGCTGGAAAAGAAGGATGTGATCCCCATCCTGACTCCGCTGTTAAAGAAGACCCTCTATACCAAGGAGAAACCGCTCCGGATCACCTATATCTACGACAAGGATCCCGAAAACTCCAGCTGGATCTACGGGCATGAGCTCGGCCGCAACCAGGTGACGGACAAGTTTGAAGGCCTTGTTTATACCCGGTCATTCTCAAACTGCGATACGGAAGAAAAGTTTGCGGAGACAGTAGACAAGATCGCGGAGGTATCGGACGTCATCGTCACTCCTTCCCCCGCGCAGATGGACATGACCTTAAAAGCCGCGGTCAAATATCCGCAGGTCAAGTTTTTGAACTGTTCCATCAACCTGTCGCACAACGCCGTCCGCACTTATTACGGCAGAATGTACGAGGCCAAGTTCCTGATGGGCGCCCTGGCCGGAAGCATCTGTGAAAACCACCGTGTCGGCTACGTGGCGGACTATCCTATCTTCGGTACTGTGGCCAATATCAACGCATTTGCCATCGGCGCGGCTCTTGCTGACCCGGAATGCAAAGTATATCTGACCTGGACCGCGGTGGAAAACACAGACTGGCGACGGGAGATGTGGGAACAGAACATCCGTGTCTCTTCAGGACCGGATCTGATCAAACCGACCGAGGTCACGCGTGAATACGGGATCTATAGAAAAGACGATTACGGAAACGTATACAATCTGGCCATGCCGGTCTGGGACTGGGGCAAGTACTATGAGCTCATCGTACAGACCATCCTGAACGATGCCTGGCCGGAAAAGAGCGGCGCTCCCAGCGACCAGGCCCTCAACTACTGGTGGGGCATGTCAGCCGGTGTGATCGATGTGATCCTTTCCCAGCATCTTTCGTATTATTCCAACAAGATGGTGGATGCCATCCGCCGAGCTCTTCTTGCCGGGATCATGCATCCCTTCGCAGGAAAGCTGGTGGATCAGAACGGCAGAGTCATCCGCAGCGGCCAGGAGGAAGGACACATGACCAACGAAGAGATCGTGTCCATGGACTGGCTGAATGACAATGTGGTGGGTTCCCTTCCCAGCGAATGGCAGCTCACGGAAACCGGCAAAAAGACGGTCAAGATCAGCGGAGTAATAGAAAAATGAAGCTCCTCGTGATAGCAGATAACGAAGAAAAAGCATTATGGGATTTTTATGACAAGGAGAAAACTAAGGACGTGGACCTGATCATCTCCTGTGGAGATCTGAGCGTCAATTACCTTGATTTTCTGGTGACCATGACCAACTGTCCGCTTTTGTATGTCCGCGGGAACCACGATCATCATTACGATCAGAAACCGCCCCTCGGATGCATCTGCATCGAAAACCAGATATACGATTTCGAAGGTCTGCGGATCCTTGGCCTGGGGGGAAGTATGCGCTACAAGCCCGGCCCGGACATGTATACAGAGAAAGAAATGCAGCAAAGGATCCGCAAGATGCGCTCCCGCATGAGGCTGCTGAACGGCTTTGACATACTGGTGACGCATGCGCCTGCCAAAGGCTATGGAGATCTGGACGATCTCCCGCACAGAGGCTTTGAATGCTTTAACGATCTGATGGAGCAGTACAAGCCGAAATACATGCTTCATGGACACATCCATACCAATTACGGGCGCATCACCCGGGAGCATGCGCATCCCTGCGGAACAAAGATCATCAACTGCTGCGGAAGCCAGATGATCGATATCTGCTCTGAGGATCATCCGGCGCGGGGAAAGACGGGCTCTTTCTTTTATGATTTGTACATTTCCCTCAAAGACAGGAAATAACACAGCGGCAGATTACCGGAGGAGTGTATTTGACGGTACTGCCGCGACGAAGACAGACAGGATGCAGGTTATCCTTTACAGATCCTTAGACGAAATGGAGGCCATATGAAGCGAGAGACAGTCATAGTCCTGGATTTTGGCGGCCAGTATAACCAGCTGATCGCACGCCGTGTCCGCGAATCCAATGTATACTGTGAGATCTATTCCTACAAGACCGGCCTTGAAAAGGTCCGCGAGATAAAGCCGAAGGGGATCATCCTGACCGGCGGCCCAAACAGCTGCTATGAGCCGGGCGCGCCGTCCATCGATCCGGAGCTCTTTTCGCTCGGCATTCCCGTGCTTGGGATCTGCTACGGCGCTCAGCTGATGATGCATCTGCTGGGCGGAAAAGTGGAACAGGCTCCCCTGCGGGAATACGGCAAGATCGAAGTCAGCGTTTACCCGCATTCTCCCATGTTCCGGGAGGTTTCCGAAAAGACCATCTGCTGGATGAGCCACAATGATTATATTTCACAGCCCGCGCCGGGCTTTCATGTGACGGCATGGACTGAGAACTGCCCCGTGGCCGCGGTGGAAGATGGATCGCGGAAACTGTACGCGCTGCAGTTCCATCCGGAGGTCCTGCATACCCGGGACGGGAAGAAGATGCTGTACAACTTCGTGCGGGAGATCTGCGGCTGTTCCGGCGACTGGAGAATGGATTCTTTTGTAGAAGAATCTATCAGGAACCTTCGGGAGAAGATCGGTTCCGGCCGGGTGCTTCTGGCGCTTTCGGGCGGAGTGGATTCCTCTGTGGCGGCGGTGCTTCTTTCCAGAGCGGTCGGTAGCCAGCTGACATGTGTGTTTGTGGACCATGGTCTTCTCCGAAAAGACGAAGGAGATGAAGTGGAGGCGGTTTTCGGCCCCGAAGGTCCCTACGATCTGCAGTTTATCCGCGTGAACGCTCAGCAGAGATTCTACGATCGTCTGAAGGGCGTCGAAGAGCCTGAGGAGAAGCGCAAGATCATCGGCGAAGAATTCATCCGTGTCTTTGAGGAAGAAGCAAAGAAGAGCGGTGCGGTCGATTATCTCGGCCAGGGAACCATCTACCCGGACGTGGTGGAGAGCGGCCTTGGCGGCGAGTCCGCCGTGATCAAATCGCACCATAACGTTGGCGGCCTTCCCGACTATGTGGATTTCAAAGAGATCATAGAACCGCTGCGAAATCTGTTCAAGGACGAAGTCCGCCAGGCCGGCCTGCAGCTCGGCCTGCCCGAGCAGCTCGTATTTCGTCAGCCCTTCCCCGGCCCCGGCCTTGGCATCCGCATCATAGGCGAGATCACAGCCGAGAAAGTCCGTATGGTGCAGGAAGCAGACGCCATCTGGCGCGAGGAGATACAAAAAGCCGGCGTCGCCCGCAAGGTGAACCAGTATTTTGCGGCCCTTTCCAACATGCGCTCCGTAGGCGTCATGGGAGATGAACGAACATACGACTACGCCGTAGTCCTCCGCGCCGTCACCACCACCGACTTTATGACAGCCGAAAGCGCCGACATTCCCTGGGAAGTCATCGGCAACGCCACAAACCGCATCATTAACGAAGTCAAAAATGTAAACCGCGTCCTCTATGACTGCACAGGAAAACCCCCCGCGACAATCGAGCTCGAATAAGAAAACGCCCAAAAAGAAGTCAGTATTTATGCGGGCTCCAAACAAATTCCGTTAAGTGCTGGCAACAGATTGGCAACATTTCTTTGATATT
>CAMOQF010000167.1 GCA_946622645.1 uncultured Blautia sp. | reverse complement strand
ATTACCCGGTCTGCCCGTTCGGGAAAGAGTAAAGCGGATGCAGAAAGGATGACCGTAAAAAGATTATGGAAACATGCCTAGAGTGATGATGGGCTTTTTTGACGGAAAGGGGGTGAGGATGTACGGAAAGCAGCGGAACGCCCAGATGAAATACGGGATCGGCAGCAACTGCGTGGTGATCCTTCCGCCCGGACCGGCGGTTTACCAGGCAGGAGAGGAGGTGGAGATCCTTCTTTGAAGCTTTGCCTGTGGAGACTGCGGGCACAAACAGATGTCTTCGATGAGGAGTGAGAGCGTGGAATTTACACATTTTGACCAGAACGGGGCGGCGTGGATGGTGGACGTCGGCGGAAAGGCCGACACCGAACGGGAAGCCGTCGCCGAAGGCAGTATCTTTATGTCCCGGGAATGCTTTGACAAAGTCCGGGAAGGCAGCATGAAAAAAGGAGATGTACTCGGCGTGGCCAGGGTGGCCGGGATCATGGGCGCCAAAAAAACGTCCGAGCTGATCCCTCTCTGCCATATCCTGAATCTGACGAAGCTTGCCGTCGATTTTGAAATGGTGCCGGAAAAATGTGAGATCCGTGCTAAATGCACGGCAAAGACCACCGGAAAGACCGGTGTGGAGATGGAGGCGCTGACCGGCGTCAGCGTGGCGCTCCTGACGGTCTATGACATGTGCAAGGCGGTAGACAAAACAATGGAGATCGGCCGGATCGCGCTGCTTGGAAAAAGCGGTGGGAAAAGCGGTACATTCATGAATGAAAAAAGGAGATGAATGCTGTTATGCAGGGAACAGTCAGAGCTGTATGTATTTCCCCCGCGAAAGGAACTGAAAAACGGCCCGTGGAATACGGGCGTTTTATCAAGGATTTCGGGATCGAACATGACGCGCATGCCGGGAAATGGCATCGTCAGGTGAGCCTGCTTTCCTACGACAAGGTACAGGAATTCAATCAGAAGGGCGCTCAGGTGACGGACGGCGATTTTGGAGAGAACCTGCTGGTGGAGGGCATTGATTTTACAAGCCTCCCGGTGGGAACGATCTTCCGGTCCGGAACCGTGACGCTTCGCATGACGCAGATCGGAAAAGAATGCCACAGCCACTGCGCCATCCACCAGAGAGTCGGGGACTGCATCATGCCCCGGGAAGGCGTTTTTGCTGAGGTCCTGGAGGAGGGCGATATTCATCCGGGCGATGTGATGACCGTGACGCTGCCGGATCCGGACAGACCCTTCACGGCCGCCGTGATCACCCTGAGCGACAAGGGGGCGAAGGGAGAGCGCGTGGATGAAAGCGGTCCTGCAGCCGCAGCGATGCTGAAAGAGGCCGGCTACGAGGTCGTGGAGACACTGATCCTGCCGGATGAGCCGGCGCTTCTGAAAAAAGAACTGTGCCGCCTGGCGGACCAGCGCCAGGTCGAACTGATCCTGACCAGCGGAGGGACCGGGTTTTCGCTCCGGGACCAGACGCCGGAAGCCACGATGGCGGTGGCGGACCGGAACGCGCCCGGTATTTCGGAATATATCCGCATGCGTTCCGCAGAAATTACAGACAGGACTATGCTGAGCCGCGGTGTATCCGTGATCCGGAAGGGATCATTGATCATCAACCTGCCCGGCAGCCCGAAGGCAGTGAAAGAGAGCCTTGGATTTATCATCGGCGCCCTGGATCACGGCCTTAAGATCCTCCGGGGAAGCGCTTCGGAGTGCGCCCGGAAATGAAAAAAAGCCGTATCTGTGAGGTGCTGAACAGATACTGATACATTAAGACGCCGGCTGATCAGGTTCCGCCGGACGTCCTGATTTCTCTGAAAGATGAGAAAGGAGCAACACTATGAAAAAAATAATGATTGCCGTTCTCTCCGTCATGATGGCGGCAGGCCTCTGCGTGAGCGCAGCGGCAGAGACGGAGCTGGTCGTATTCGCGGCGGCTTCGATGACGGAAACATTGACCGAGATCAAGGCTTTGTATGAGGAAGCCAACCCGGGCGTCACCCTGACTTTCAACTTTGATTCTTCAGGCACTCTGAAGACCCAGATCGAGGAAGGGGCGGCGTGCGACGTGTTCATCTCTGCCGGACAGAAGCAGATGAACGAGCTGGATATCAGCTGTGACGAGGAGAAGAACCCGGATCAGCTGGATTTTGTGAAGGAAGGCACCCGCCTGAACCTTCTGGAGAACAAGGTGACGCTGGTGGTCCCGGAGGACAATCCGAAGCAGATCGAAAGCTTTGCGGATCTTGCAGAGCTTCTGAAGAACGGGGAGATCCTGATGGCCATGGGCAATTCTGACGTGCCGGTGGGACAATACACCCAGAAGATCCTTGCGTATTATGAGCTGGACGAACAGGAGCTTGCAGACGCAGGCAAGATCACATACGGAAGCAACGTAAAGGAAGTGACCACGCAGGTCGCGTCCGGCAGCGTGGACTGCGGCGTCGTGTACTGCACGGACGCCTTCAGCGCAGGCCTGACCGTCGTGGACAGCGCGACGGAAGAAATGTGCGGGCAGGTCATCTATCCTGCGGCAGTCATGAAGAACAGCGCGGATGCGGAGGCGGCGCAGGCATTCCTGGATTATCTGGGCCAGGATGAAGCGATGGCTGTCTTCGAGGGCGTTGGTTTCTCGGCGATCAAGTGATCAATCGAAACAACTGTCGGAACGAGAAAGGCATCGGACGCAGCCCGACGCGACGGCAGGAGCTGCGTCTGACGCCGTTTCTGTGATCATCTGACAGATACAGTAAGGAGAACAGGATATGGACTGGTATCCTCTTTACAATTCCCTGCGGATCGCGGCGGTCAGCTGTGTGATCGTCTTCTTCGCGGGAATATTTGCCGCATATTACGCAGCCAGGCTTCCCCGCGTTCTGAAGGGGATCCTGGATGTGGTCCTGACGCTTCCGATGGTCCTGCCGCCGACGGTCTGCGGCTATTTTCTGCTGCGGCTCTTCGGCACCAGACGACCGCTGGGAAAATTCCTGATGCAGTTCGGGGTTCAGTTTGTCATGACCTGGTACGGGGGAATTCTGGCGGCCATGGTCGTGGCCTTTCCGTTGATGTACAGGACGGCCAGAGGCGCCTTTGAGAGCTTTGACCAGAACCTGGCCTGGTCCGGCCAGACGCTGGGGCTTTCGAACAGCTGGATCTTCTGGCATGTGCGCATGCCGGCCTGCCGGCAGGGGATCCTCGCCGGGACGGTCCTCTCCTTTGCGCGGGCGCTGGGAGAGTATGGCGCGACCAGCATGCTGATCGGTTATATACCGGGAAAAACGGCGACGGTCTCCACCACGGTGTACCAGCTGTGGAGGACGAACGACGACCAGGGCGCCTTTTTCTGGGTGATGATCAATCTGGCGATCTCGGCGGCCGTGCTGCTGGCGGTGAACCTGCTGGAGGACAGGCAGAAAAACGGAAGCGGACTGAGAAAAAATCTGAAGACAGACAAGGAGCTTGCGTGATGTCTCTGGAAGTTGATATCGAAAAACAGGCAGGAGATTTCCATCTGCAGGCTGCGTTTACCTGCGAGGACGATTTCCTGGGGATCCTCGGCGCTTCGGGCTGCGGCAAGAGCATGACGTTAAAGTGCATCGCCGGCATCGAAAAACCGGACCGGGGACGGATCGTGCTGGACGGCCGGGTCCTTTTTGACTCGGAAGAACGGATCAGCCTGCCGCCGCAGAAAAGGCATGTAGGCTATCTGTTCCAGAATTACGCCCTCTTTCCGAACATGACGGTCCGTCAGAATATCATGTGCGGTCTGCATGCGGAAAAAGACAAGGCGAAAAGAGAAGAAGAGACGGACCGGATCCTGGATCTTCTGCAGATCCGGGACATACAGGGGGCCCGGCCTTTTCAGATCTCCGGCGGGCAGGCCCAGCGGACGGCGCTTGGAAGGATCCTGGTCAGCCGGCCGCAGCTTCTGATGCTGGACGAACCTTTCT
>CAMOQF010000166.1 GCA_946622645.1 uncultured Blautia sp. | reverse complement strand
CTTCTTCATAGACGGAAGGCAGATCCGTCACGATTTCGCAGCAGTCCCCGGTATAGAAATCCCGGACGAAAGCCATTACAGGTGAAACCGGTCGATATACGCAGGAGTACAGACTCCTGTGAATACCCTGGTTCAGGATTGCATCCATCTCCAGACGAAGCCTCTCCGCCTCCTCTCCTATTTCATCTGTCGCCGCAGAACCGGCATTTGTCCGTAGAACAAGACCGTATGGCAGATCATTCATCTTTATGTATGCAGCTGCCCATGCTTTGAGCCGGTCACGTTTTTTTTCATCAAGTTTTCTTGAAACGCCGGGTGCTGCCGTCCTGTTCTCCAGCACGATGTTCCGTCCTGTGATGGAAAGCACTGCGGAGACTGTGTCAGGCTTTCCTTTCATGGCTTCCTTCCGGACCTGCACCAGCACCTTGTCGCCGGGCCGAAGGGGCGCGCCCTCCTTATGCGGACCCGCATAAATCAGATCCGGAGCTTCCTTCAATGGAAAAAAGCACCGCACGTCCGGTGCGATGCGTATGAAAGCAGCCTGAAGGTTATTTGAAATGTTTTCCACCTGTCCGACGTAGATATGATCCAGCCGGGAAGCATGTTCTGAAGGGATCTGCGGAAAGACCCGCAGATCCCATACTTCCCGGTCTGTCATTCCGGCACAGACGACACAGGGCCTGTTCAATATTTCCATGGAAGTTATGATCAGTTTTTTCATCGTTCCTCTGCGTCCGTCGATAAAGATCTGTCTTGTACTCTCATTGTCATCATCCCGTTTAAGCGGTCAGGAAATCGCCGGCGTAAGCGTCACAGTCCCTTGCCAGGAATCGGGATCAGCAAGTGTTAACTGATTCGTATCCCAGTACACCTCGACCCTGCCGACCGGCATATCTCTCTTAAACATATCCTCCACCCAGTACTCCATATAATATGTCCCTTCAGGAAGCACCTGCAGTTTCACCTCAAGAGAGCGGTATACTTCCATCATTTCGCTCATGTCATATACCGTCTGTCCTTTTTCCCGCGTTCCGTCCACAGGATAGAGAAGCGTAAATTCTCTGCCGGCAAGCTGTGAAAGCGGAATGACATTCCGATTGAAAACGCCGCTGTCCGCGTCGTACCCTTCCCATAGACCATAGATCGTAAATCCATCGTCTGTCTGGGGATCAAAGCCGCATCGAAGCACACAATCTTCATTGTCGATCCTGATTGGAATGTTGTACAGTGCCTTCAGCATATAAGACGGATTGACAAGTTCTATACAGCAGAAAACATCTTCGATCGCGGGCCATAATCCGAAAAAGCCCGGCGTTTCCAGCAATTTGTCCTCGATCAGTTCTGTATACGAAGGCATACAGCCAAGACTTATCGTATGACCGGTTCTTTCATCCTTCCTGTACAGAGCCATCCGCGCCATACGGTAATTAGAAACACCGACCTGCACTTCAATGGAAGGTTCGTTCAAAGAAGAAAACGTCTTTGTCACGTTTGTCTGATATACTTCCATGTCCGTGATCTCCGGCAGGCGGTCTGCCTGCTCATAGACCCAGTCCGGCGCGCTCCATCCGGGCATAACGGCATCCATAAAAGCCAGATAATGGGCTGACGGACAGTTCTGCGAATAAATATCCAGCTGATCAGCTGTAAGCTTGGTCGCATAACAGAACGCCAGACCGCCGGAACGGCTTCTCCCCGTGCCGCGTGTCGTATAGACGATCACCTGCGAAAGAGCTTCCAGTATTTCATTGTAAACATCCGGTTCTATCAGACCGGCAGCAGCCGGATGATAGAAAATCTCGGAAAGATCGGTCATACAATCGTCGCCGACGCCATAGGTGGGTGCGCTGCACAGAAAATCAGCGATAAGCGCCATCTTTTGCGGGTCTGATGCATAGATCCGGCCGCAGAACTCGAAGAACTGATCGAATCCGGACAGGAGGCTGTCTATCCCGGACAGATCGATGAGAGACCATGTCAGGCTGTTTTTTGCCTGTTCATCCGTTTCATTGGCATATTTGATCTGCGTCATATCACAAATCCATCGTCCAAGCATCTTTCCGTCCCATTGGGGCGTATAATAAAGCTGCTGCAGCCAGCTGCCCATCGCGGTCCCTTTACCGGCCACCGTTTCCTCCGATGCGATCATCCATCTCGCATGATCCTTAAGCGCGCAGGCTGTCTCAATGTTTGCCATAAGGCAGGCGTCCAGGAGAACCGCTTCAAAAGTCACCCCGCCGCCTGAAAGCGCGTCATGCAGTTCATTCAGATACATCGTATCATTCTGAAAGAGTTCATCGATAAAAAGACCGGTTTTGCTGCCGTTTCCGTGGTCCCAGAGGACCAGTGCGTATTTCCGGGCAGGATAGGCGGAAACGCTCCAGCGGATAAAATCGGACAACGTTTCCGGATCCGCCATGGAAGAAAGAGCCAGTTCTTCGTCCAGGATAAAGGAGGATTCCATTTCACTGCCGTCTGCCCGGTCTGGTTCAAAATGCCATCTCTGCAGCCTGTCAGCCGCGATATCCATTCCCAGCTCCTGCGCGTGCCATTCTTTACAGCCGCCGGTTTCGATCACGACGTTCACCGGAACAGAAGGCTCATTTTCTGACGGATCATCGGGATGCATCGCCTTCCATAGAGTGTCATAGGTGATGCACGACATGATCTCCTCCAGATTTCCGGTAGCACAGCTGTGTCTGCTTTCCAGGTCCGAACCGCACATGTAGAACATGACCGTCCATTCCGGGATCCCGGGATCATCGGTTTCAGCAGGGACATGCACGGCGGATACCAGTACCATCAGCATTATAAGAAAAAGTGTTTTCAGAATCCTTCTCATCCTTTTTCATTGTCTCCTTTAATACTTTTCGTTTTCGCCTTTTCATTTTCGGCTTTTTCAGCTTCTTCTTTCGTATACCAGGTGTTGTCGATTCTGACATACTCCTCACCGGCGACATCTTTGGCAGTATCCTCGCCGGTCCATTCGGGCCAGATGTCCTGGCCCGCTTTCAGAGTGATGGAAAGTGTTTCTCCGGAGATCCCTTCTATGCGGGTATAGCTGCTTTCAAAGACATCTCCGTCGAAAGTAGCCTTATAGAAGCCGTCGAACATGCTGACCTGGACTTTTTCTTCCGCACGTTCATCGTCATGAGCGGAGCTGTCCGGCGTGCCGTTTTGGACCGTGTTTCCGGTATCATCCACTTGTGCAGTGTTTTCCGTGCTGTCATCCGGATGTGTAATGATCTTGTCGGACAGGCCGTCGTTCATGGCCATGAAATGGTCGCTGATACTGTATACCGGCAGGTCCGCCCCTCCGGTTTCAGAGCCGCGGAGCGTCAGGCGGACCGGTTTGGGAAGCTCCAGTTCACGCTCTTCCAGTACGTCGGTGATCACCTTCACGAGGCTTTTTTCTCCTTCCGGCGTATCAAAGAACATCACATTATACTTTTCTTCCCCGCGGCGGTCGCTCTTGCTGTCGCGGTAGATATACAGCGATACGTCGACCGGCTCTTCTTCTGCGTCCAGCATGGAGACGCTTGTGCGGAAAGCATCGACTTCGTCATTCTCTTCATTCACCAGAAGGTAAACCAACGTCTGATCCGTATCTGCTGCTGTATCGGGCGTGTCTCCGATCCAGTATTTTGTAAGCCCTTCCTGATCGCTGTCCTTTGTAACTCCTTCGCTTATTTCACCGGAAAGCACCATGGAATCCTCCCCATCGACATCCAGAATGTATCTGTTGATCTCATCCTGTTCGCCTGAGAGCATCCGAAATACTTTCTGGTCAAACTGCTCTGTCAGCCAGGAGCCGGACAGCTCGTGGAGATAAAGCTCAAAATCTGCCAACGACGGAAGCGTCAAAACGCCGGTGCTGAAGTCCAACATACCTGAGGAGCCGACCGGGACCACCGGATGGCTGAACGCATATTCAGTCAAAGCGGTGAAGAT
>CAMOQF010000165.1 GCA_946622645.1 uncultured Blautia sp. | reverse complement strand
GAGGTTTTCCATGCGCTGGCCAAGATCCTGAAAGGAAAAGGCCTGGCTACTTCGGTCGGAGATGAGGGCGGTTTTGCTCCCAACCTTTCCTCTGATGAGGAGACCATCGAGACCATTCTGGAAGCGGTGAAGGTAGCAGGCTATGAGCCGGGAAAAGACTTTATGATCGCAATGGACGCGGCTTCGTCCGAGTGGAAGAGCGAAAAAGGAAAAGGCTTCTACAAACAGCCGAAATCCGGCAAGGAATTTACCTCTGATGAACTGATCGCTCATTGGGAGAGCCTGATCGACAAATATCCGATCATCTCCATCGAGGATGGCCTGGATGAGGAAGACTGGGAAGGCTGGCAGAGAATGACCGCAAAGATCGGTCACAAAGTACAGCTGGTCGGAGATGACCTGTTCGTGACCAACACGGAGAGACTGAGCAAGGGAATTGCCCTCGGTGCGGCCAACTCCATCCTGATCAAGCTGAATCAGATCGGCTCTGTCTCCGAAACCCTGGAGGCGATCAAGATGGCGCACAATGCCGGCTATACCGCAATCTCTTCCCATCGTTCCGGCGAGACTGCGGATACCACCATCGCCGATCTGGCTGTGGCTCTCAACACCTGCCAGATCAAGACCGGCGCGCCAAGCCGCAGCGAGAGAGTGGCAAAGTACAACCAGCTGCTCCGGATCGAGGAACAGCTTGGAGCTTCCGCCGTATATCCGCAGATGGATGCGTTCCATGTAAAGAAATAACAGATATCAGAAAAGAGCTGTCAGACGGCAGCCAAAAGAAAAAACAGGGGACGGTTCCAATGTCAGGGAACCGTCCCCTGTCTTTCATTACAATGAGACTTATTCCGGTATCCAGACACGCATGTCTCCTTCTTCGCGGTTGGCCCAGGCATAATAGGGGATGGCGGTGAGGGATGCGGTATCGGGTTCGGGGCGTTCGGCGGAATAAAGTGTTTCAGCCGGTTTCAGATGAAGCCCCTGCATATGCAGGAGGATCATTCCTTCCAGAGGGCCTTCGGTACAGAGTTCTTCCGTGATGGCTGCCTCCCGGGGAAGACGGTAGGTGCAGAGCCGGTCACGACCCTCCTGATCGGTCTGTTCGAAACAGTAGACCACAGGGCCGCGCATGAGGGCGGTGCAGCCCGCATCGGAACGGACCCGCGGGTCCGCATAGACCCTTCGCACCGGGATGTCGAACATAAGCTCCAGCAGGTCTCCTTCCTGCCAGGCTCTGTGCAGGTAGAGATAGCCTTTTTCGATTTTTGCAGTGTCGTTGATGGTGCTGCCGTTCAACCGGATCTCCGTGGAAACGGCGCAGGAAGGAATATGCACTGCCAGGTTGAAGGGCGTTTCCGTCCGGGGGCTCACCTTCCAGGATACCATGCCCTTCTGCGGATAGCTGCTGTGTACTTCGATCTCGGCTTTGTCAAGCCGCGCTGTCTGGCCGATCAGCAGATGAGAGAAAATACAGTCGTCGGTCTCGGTCCATGCATAGGTGCCCAGCGACATCATCAGACGGACCAGATTCGGGGGACAGCAGGCGCAGGCATACCACTTCGGCCTCCGTGTCAGCACATGCCTGTAATCCGGAAGCGTTCCGGATACGCCGGAAACCACCTCCAGAGGATTGACGTAGAAAAAGGCCTTCCCGTCCAGCTGCATGCCGCTCAGGATCCCGTTGTACAGCTCCTTTTCCATAATGTCGGCGTAGTCCCCGTCCGGTTCGATGTCCAGCATCCTTTTGGCAAACATGACCATGGCGATGGAAGCGCAGGTCTCTGCATAGACGGTATCGTTGGGAAGATCATAGCCGAAGGTGAACGCCTCCCCGTGAACGGTGGATCCGATCCCTCCTGTGATATACGTCTGGCGGCGCGTGATATCCTCCCAGAGCGTGCGGCAGGCGTCGTAAAGAGTGGGATCCTGCATCTCCTTTGCGAGAGAGGCCATGGCCATCAGCATATAGACCTGCCGGACAGCATGGCCGGAGGCCTGTTTCTGCGCACGTACCGGAGCATGCATCTGCATATACTTCCGGTCATTCGGATCCATGTTGAAATGGACCCAGTCCCGTCCGGCCTTTTCCTTGTGGAAAAAGTCCGGATCCTTGCCTCTTTCTTCGATAAAGAAGGAAGCCAGATCCCGGTATTTTTCTTTACCGGTTTCCCGGTACAGGGCGAGCAGCCCGTTTTCGATCTCCTGATGTCCCGGGACACCGTGGATTTTGTCCGGACCGAACCGATCGGCAATATGATCTGCCAGCTTCTCGCAGATGGAAAGAAGAGCATCCTTCCCGGTTTCCCGGTAATAAGCGGCACCCGCCTCCATCATATGCCCGGCACAGTACAGCTCATGGCATTCCTGCAGATTCTGCCATTTGTGATCGGGTTCCTTGATGATAAAATAGGTATCCAGATATCCGTCCGGCTGCTGTGCTTTTCCGATTAGCCCGATGACCTTGTCGGCCCGCTCCTCCAGCGCCTTGTCCGGGCGGACGGAAAGGGCGTAAGCGACCCCCTCCAGCCATTTTGCCACATCACTGTCCTGAAAAACAAAGCCGTAGAACTGGCCTTCCGAAAGACCTGCCGCGATGCGGAAGTTCTCGATGGCATGGCTTTTTTCGGCCCCTTCGACTTCATCCCGCAGGACCCTCTCCTGATAAGGGATCGCTTCATCGATGATCAGGTCCTGGATCTTTGACCAGAAGTCGTCGCGGATCTCAATATCCCGTACACGGAGCTGCCGGGTTTTTTCCTTCTCTTTCATTTCTTCCTCCTTCAGAGAGAAACCGATATCTCCAATGTCAAAATATCATAAATCCGCTGCTGCTTCAACAGTCTTTTGCTGATGGATACGTACGGCCATCCGACAGCAGAAGATGTTTTGCATGTTCGTCTCTCTCCTGACTTCACAACTTCTGTTGTTCGCATCTGTACGACAAAAGTGTCGTCCATCTGCGTACATCAGAAGTCATGAAGTCCGTCAAGAAGCCGTACATCTGCAAGAACATCTTCTGCTGTCGGATGGCCTGAAACAGCAGCCGGGAGGATCTTTTTGAAAATAGTTCTTGACAGGAAGAAGAATCTGATGTATATAATATATAAATCCTATCGGGCAGATATGAATTATAGACTTTAGAGGTGGATATGGCAAAACTATTTGAAAAGCTCCTGCGGCAGAACTACAGAAACGGACGAATGTGGTGAAGGTAAGACACCATAGTACTATCCGATTCCGTTTCAGACAGAACATACAGGAGGAAAAACCATGAGCACATACAGATTTGAAACCCTTCAGCTTCACGTGGGACAGGAACAGGCTGATCCGGCAACGGATTCCAGAGCCGTACCGATCTATCAGACCACATCCTATGTATTTCATAATTCCGCCCATGCGGCGGCCCGTTTCGGACTGACAGACGCAGGCAATATCTACGGACGACTGACCAATTCCACCCAGGATGTCCTGGAGAAGAGAGTCGCTGCCCTGGAGGGAGGCGTGGCGGCTCTGGCAGTCGCTTCCGGCGCGGCGGCCATCACCTATACGATTCAGGCACTGGCCCAGGCGGGAGACCATATCGTATCCCAGAAGACCATTTACGGCGGAAGCTATAATCTCCTGGCCCATACCCTGCCGCTGTACGGCGTGGAAACCACCTTTGTCAACGCTCATGATCTGGACGAGCTGGAAGGGGCGATCAAGGAAAATACCAAGGCAGTGTACCTGGAGACGCTTGGAAATCCGAATTCCGACATCCCGGATATCGATGCGATCGCGGAAATCGCCCACCGGCATGGACTGCCTCTGGTGATCGACAATACCTTTGGAACACCGTACCTGATCCGGCCGATCGAGCACGGCGCGGACATTGTCGTACATTCCGCAACCAAGTTCCTTGGCGGTCATGGCACCACGCTGGGAGGCGTGGTTGTGGATTCCGGGAAGTTTGACTGGAAGAAGAGCGGCAGATA
>CAMOQF010000164.1 GCA_946622645.1 uncultured Blautia sp. | reverse complement strand
CGGAAAGTTATGTCTTTTTTTAATAAGTGAGGAAAGCAATTGCGGTTTGAGCTTGCTCAAACCAGAATTTATTCTCTGAGCGAGAATATCGTAAACGAAATAATTATTTCGTTTACGATAACAGCCGGATAGGGTATACTGTAGAAAAACGATAAGGACAGGACACTACTATGAAGCGGCCCAGGATCGCAGTACCGGAAATCGATCAGGATATGACCAACTACACAAGAGCTCTTTTCGCGGCGGGAATGGATCCCGTCGTGATTTCTGTGCAGGTGGAACAGCTGAAGCTGCGGGTTCACCAGGAATACCTTGACTACTCGGAATTTCATGTAGAAAGCTATGACGGCCTGCTGATCCCGGGCGGAGGCGATATCAATCCCGCCCGCTACGGCCAGAAGCTGAACGGAAGCTTTATGATCCTTGACGCGCTGGATGACCTGCAGTTTGATATTCTGGACGCCTTTGTCAAAGCGCAGAAGCCGGTCCTGGGTATCTGCCGCGGTCATCAGGTCATCAATGTCTACTTCGGCGGGACCATGATCCAGCATCTTCCGACCGCCTTCCGCCATTCCAGGAAATGTAACGAAGCAGACAAGGTGCATGCCTGCCATGCACAGAAAGGAAGCTGGCTCTGCAGCCTCTTCGGAAACAGCTTCTTCCATAACAGCGCCCATCATCAGAGTATCCTGCGATGTGGCGAAGGGCTTGTCGTCGACAGCCGCTGCTCCGATGACGATGTGATCGAAGCCGTTCATCATGTTGCTCTTCCCATCTATGGCGTACAGTGGCATCCCGAGCGCATGTGCCTGGAACACGAACGGGATGATACCGTGAACGGTCTGCCTGTTTTTTATTTCTTCTGCCGGCTCTGCGGAGGATCTCCGCCCGAATCGCTGCAGGAAGCCATTCACCATTATTCGATATGAGACAGCAGGAGGATCCTATGAAAGCACTTCTTTTGTTCCAGCAGATGCTGGTTCTGTTTGCCATGATGATGACCGGATTTCTGGCGTATCGGCTCGGCTGGGTCGACCGCCATGGCGGTCAGAAAGTCACCACCCTCGTTGTCAAGGTCTTCAATCCCCTCATGATCCTGTCCTCCGTCACCGGGAAACGCTCCGGCGACGCGGGAAGCCTGATGGGACAGAACCTTCTTCTGGCCATGTTGTATTTTGTCTTCGTGATCCTCTGCGGCTATTTGTACTGTTTTATAAGAAAACTCCCCAGAAAGGACGGAAATATGTATCTTTTGCTTACTTCCTTCTCCAATCTGGGGTTTATGGGCATTCCGGTGGTTCGTGCTGTTTTCGGACCGGAATACATCATCTTTATCGTTTTCTATCTCCTGATTTTCAATATCCTGGTCTATACCTACGGGATCTTCCTGGCGATGGGCATGTCGGATAAGAAGCATTCCTTTTCCGCAAAATCCCTTCTGAATACCGGCATGGCTGCCTGCCTGGTATCGGTGGTACTGTTCTTTTTCCAGATCCAGGTGCCGGACCCGGTGGTCACCTTCTGCAGTTATATGGGGGATACCGCGGTGCCTCTTTCGATGATCGTCATCGGGATTTCCCTGGCGCAGTCGAGTTTTTCCGATCTCTTCCGGAACCGGGAGACCTGGATCTATCTGTTGTTCAAGATGATCCTGGTGCCGGTGGCAGGTGTTCTGTTGTTCCGGCTCCTTCCCGTAAACACGGAGGTCTTCAGCATTTTCACTCTGATGGTCTCCATGCCCTGCGCAGCCATCGCCGGCATGTTCTCCCAAGAGTACGCCGGCCGCGGTGACGAAGCCAACCGGATCATCCTTCTCACAACGGTGCTTTCGGTGATTACGATCCCGCTCATCTCTTTGATCTGAACGGGTATCACCCTGATTCCTTCCGGGCGGAGTAGGTCTGCCCGGAACCTTTTACTCCGAAAGGCCCTGCTTTTTCAGCCTGGACCGGATCGCTCCGCTTGTCCGGGCGTGCAGCTTTGCGATCGCAGATATCTTCATGCCGGATCTGTATTCTTCCTCAAGCCGTGCGTCCTCTTCCTCGGTCCATGCGGCTCCGGCCCCTTCCGGTCTGCCCTCTTTCCAATTCGCTCCCGCCCTGTCAGAAGGCTTCTTCCTTCCTGAAGCAGCTTCCTTCCCTTCCAGATCGTCTGGTTCTTCCGTATCATCGATCCCGGTGACGCAGTTCGGGTGCGCCTCCAGGAAAGCGGTTATGGCGTCCATAAAACGGGCGCCGTATTTTTTGTACTTGGCCTCACCCACACCCGATACATTCAGCATGTCCCCTTTGGTCCGGGGCACCTTGGCGCTCATATCCGCAAGGGTACTGTCGCTGAAAATGATATAGGGCGGCTTGCTCTCTTCTCTGGCGATCGTAAGCCGCAGCTTCCGGAGAACCTCGAACAACTCATATCCCGCTTTTGTAAGGGCATCCGTGCTTCTTCTGGCTGCTCTTGCAGGCCTGCGTTCCGGCTCCTTGTCCTTATGCGTCCGTACCAGAATACGTGTATCCGGGTCTTTAAGCGGCTCTATGTTGCCCATCCGGATCACGCTGTATTTATCGGCGGTCTGATACAGATACCCATCCAGGATCATCTGGCTGACCAGCAGCCGCAGCCCGGCTTCGGAACGTCCTTCCAGAGCCCCGTATGTTTTGTAATTCGTTGTTCCGAGTTCTTTTAGCCTCGCACGGTTGGCGCCAAGAAGCGTTCCAAGAACGATATTCAGACCATATCTTCCCCTCGTCTCCCACACACAGTTGATGACCTGCTTCGCATCCTCCGTCATATCGGTTTCCGTGAATTCCCGAAAGCAGTTGCCGCAATTGTCACAGGGCTTCTCTTTCTTCTCTCCGAAATACGCAAGGATATAGTTCCGGAGACAGTCCGAAGTTCTGCAGTATCCTTCCATGATCTGCAGTCTTTTTGCGTCCCGCTGCATGAGAAGATCGATATCCTCCGCAGGTATATCCGTAAAATCCTTATGCTCCAGCAGAAACCGGTTGATCATAATATCCTGGGCAGAAAACAGCAGGATGCACTGGGCCGGTTCCCCGTCCCGTCCTGCCCTTCCCGCCTCCTGATAATAATTCTCCATGCTCTGCGGCATATTGTAATGAATCACAAACCGTACGTTGGATTTGTCGATCCCCATTCCGAATGCATTCGTTGCGACGATCACCGGCGATCGGTCATAGATAAAGTCATCCTGGCTTTCTTTCCGGTCTTCATTGCTCATGCCGGCATGATACCTTGCGGCAGATATCCCCTGACCGGAAAGCAGTTCATATAACGTGTCAACGTTCTTTCTGGTTGCACAGTAGATGATGCCGCTGTCATCCGGATGTTTCCGGATGTATTCCAGTACAAAGTCATCTTTCCTTTTTATCGTCTCGACGTCAAAGTAAAGGTTCGGCCGGTCAAATCCGGTGACAACCACCTTCGGCTCCTGCAGCGTAAGTACACAGGAAATATCGGTTTTTACTTCCTCCGTGGCTGTGGCTGTGAATGCACTTACGATCGGGCGTTTCGGAAAACGGTCGATAAAGTCTACGATTTTCAGGTAGCTCGGTCTGAAATCCTGCCCCCACTGCGAAATACAGTGGGCTTCGTCCACCGTTACCATGGATACGGAGACCCGTTCCGTGAACGCCATAAATTCGCAGCTTTCAAGCCGTTCCGGCGCAACATACAGGATCTTGTATGCTCCCTCCGACGCCCTTGCGTAGACCTTTGCAATCTGGGTCTCCGTCAGGGACGAATTGATGTACCCCGCATGGATCCCGGCTTCGTTCAAGGCTTTCACCTGATCCTGCATCAGGGATATGAGAGGTGAAATCACGATGGTAATCCCCGGCAGAAGCATCGCCGGAACCTGATAACAGATCGATTTGCCTGCTCCCGTCGGCATGACAGCCAGCACATCCCTTCCGGACAGAACCGCATCCACGATCTCCTCCTGACCCGGCTTAAATGAATCATATCCAAAATAAACTTTTA
>CAMOQF010000163.1 GCA_946622645.1 uncultured Blautia sp. | reverse complement strand
GCGCAGAAGCCAAAATCGCCGGCCAGGCCAGGCTTGATGCCATGGGAACAGAACTGGAAACGAAACGTTTAACATCTGAACAGATAAAACTGACAAGAAAAAAAGAAGGATGATTTTTCATCCTTCTTTTTTCTTTCCGTAAGGGATTCTTACAAAGGCGTGCGATTCCAGGCGTTTCTTCTGTCTGTCTATCTCTGCCTTGAGGCTCTTCATGGTGTCATCGGCTGTATGTTCATTGTAGAGCAGGCTGATCAGCTCGTCCTGTTTTCCGATCAGCTCGGCACGGATCCTGTAGACGGGCTCCAGGCCGGCCGCGATCTTTTCGCTTCGTTCCGCACGGCGCTTTTCAGCTTCCTGGCGGAGACGCTCGGCCTCGGCCTTGATCTCGGCGAGCCGGGCCTGCACACGTTCGGTTTTATAGACCACTTCTGGATAAGCGTCGGCAAAACGGGAGTAGAAGTAGGATCTGTTCGTGAGCAGCTGACGGACTTCCTTGCTGATCTCTTCGGTGTTGTCGGCCTCACTGCTGTCCACGCCTGCTTTCACAAGCTTCAGGACGAAGTAGGAGATCACAAAATCGGCGGCGATCACGACCAGCAGGATCACGCTTACGATCTCTCTGGCCTTCAGCAAGAAAAGGCCCATAAACCTGTACAACGCGGGGTTCAGGATATGGATGATGCCGACGCCGGCAACGCCGAACAGGAGCAGGTTGCCGATCCAGACACGGCCGTGCAGGTTCATCGGTTTGGTGCTGTAATCCCACCAGCGGGCGTGGAAGATCTTTTCCAGGACCAGGCTTGTGAGGTATTCCACCGCGCCGCAGATCACGAAGGAAAGGGCGAATGTCATGACAAGGCCGGATTCCACGCTGGAGAGGCTGCCGATAATGACGGTGATCAGGACGGCGCCGCAGCCGTAGATCGGACAGACAGGGCCGGTCAGAAAGCCACGGTTGATAAACCGGTGGTACTGACGGTATTTCAGAATGACCTCCATGCACCATCCTGCAAAAGCATAGATGAAAAACAACAAGATCACGTTTATCCAATATTCCATTGAAAGGTCTCCTTTTTTCGTTGTTTATGGAGCGGATAACAGAAAGCAGTTCACGCACTCAACAGTACACAATAGCACTGCTTCCGTGAAAACGCAACGCCTCCTTAAAAACTGTATTTACACAATACGAATCAAAATCATATAACAAGCAGTTCCGACAATGATAGACAAATACATGTTTTTCTTTAAGATTTGCAGGATAACAATTATTGTACAGGCAACGAGTTCCGGAATTCCGTAGGGAAATTGTCCGATGTTTGTAGCCCGAAGACAGTAGATTACAAGCACCGTCATAATTGCGGGAGGAAGTACTTTACCAAGATACTGTATTGTTTTAGGCAATGGTCTGTTGCCGAACAGCAAGAATGGGAACGCACGTAGAATCCATGTGATGATCGCGATAACGGTGATGACCGCAATGAGATAAAGCGTATTATTCATTCCGGATGCCCTCCCTCATTTCAATGGGTCTGCGGAGCAGTATCAGTGCGGTCAGACAAGTAATCATTGTTGGAATCAGGAAATATTCTTTTCCAAGCAAGAGGTAAAATCCCAGTGCACAGGCAGCTGCAGTTAAAAAAGGTAATTTGGAACGATACTGCTGCCATTGGTTAACGACGACAACCAAAAAGAATGCTGTAGCGGAAAACTCAATCCCATGAATATCAAATTGCAGGAATCGTCCGGCACAGGCACCTATGAAAGAGCCGAATACCCAGTATGAGTGGTCAAGCATGGCAATCAGGAACGCTGCCTTATCTTCATCAAGGTCTGCTTCGTACTGTACAGAACAGAGAACAGAGTAAGTTTCATCGGTCAGAGTCAGGATCATATACGGATAGCGCCAGCCCATTCTGCGGAATTTCTCGATAAAACCGATGCCATAAAAAATATGGCGGGCATTTATGAAGAAAGCCATAAACGCAAGTGAGGGCAGGGACGCTCCGGAAGTCATCATTGGAACCATCACAAGCTGCATTGATCCGGCAAATATAAATAAGCTGGAAGCAGTGGTGAGCAAAATGCTATAACCAGCGTCGCTCATCAGTATGCCGAACGCAATACCGATGAACAGATAGGTGAAAAAAATAGGAATCGTATTTTTGACTGCAAAACGAAACTCTTTCATCGACATCTCTCCCATTGTCATAAAAATGAATATGATATATTGTATGGCATATCATTATTCTATACAAGTACTCAAAAATAGAAGGTAGTATCATTTTTGATATTTCTCACACAGATGGTTATCGACACAGAGGTCCGTTTTTTAGAAGCCGGAGAGGTGACGGGATGACAGATAAAAACACTCTCGGAAAGATTTATAAGGAACAGCTGGAAGAGAAGATCATCGGACGGCTCGCAGAGATAAAGGAAATGTCAATCAGGGATGCAATGGACATATATTACAACAGCAGGCTTTCCCAACAGATTAATGACGGGAAATATGGAATCGAAAATATCTTTGATGAGATTATTCTATGCCATGCCTGAACCGACGCAGCTTCAGAGCACTCCAAGGCTTCTGGTAAGCAGTACATGAGCCTTTTCTCCGGGGTTGTTTTCAAACACATCGATATGTCCGGAATCACTGCTCCGGTCTGTAAAAGCCGGAAACAGGAACCCCCACTCCGCAGAAACCATACCATATTCCTTCCCAAGTGGTCCGACGGCACATATCAGGAAATCGTACACTTCTTCGGACTCCCACATCCTCTCTTTGTCAGAAGCTTTTATAGGAACGTCATAACAACCGTGGAAAAGGAAGATGCCGTAATCACTGTTGCTTTTATAATGTTCGGCGACCAGCTCACAGAATGTGTCGACAAGGGCGTCGTTTCTTAAGCCGCAGTCCCGGAGCCCCATAAGCAGTTGATACATCTGCCTGGATGCGGGATCTTTTTCAGAAAAAGCATATTTCTTCAGCTGCGTGTTTGTTTCGGAAAATGGGATCGTCTTTGCGATCTGCAGCTTTTCTTCTGTTTCCGCGGCTGACAGCTTCAGAAAGCTTGTGTTGAAGCTCCCATCGCAGTATCCTTCTGCATCCATGTAACTGCCGGCGATGCGGTCAAAACAGTTCCGGGAACGTGTCATCCTCCGGGTCAGTTCCAGCATATCTTCACGGTTGATCATAACTCTTTTGATGCCTCGCTTCCAAACATCCAGGGAATGATCTTCCGGGTGTACTCATCCCAGAAATCCATGTTGTGGTCACCCTCCGTCTCATAATAAAGATGGTCAACATTACGGCTGACAAGAAACCGGTGGAACGCACGGTTGTTTTCCAGAAGGAAATCCTTTGTACCACAGCACAGATAGATCTCCGGCATATTCCCCTTCTTTTCAAGGATCCTGTCGACGAGAGTTTCCGGGTTATTGTCGCTTTGGAGGACAGCTGCCGGATCCCCGAAACATTCGCGATAATAGGCGTTGTTTCCCATATCATTTCCGTGTCCGTCCGTCATGGTCGCGACTTCATGTACGATCAGGGCAGAGGACATGGCGCCGATTTTTCCGAAACGCTCAGGATATGCAAGAGCAGTATGAAGGGCACCGAAACCTCCCATGGAAAGGCCCATGATGCCGGCATTTTCCCGGTCTATAGTAAGGCCGAAGGTCTTGCTGACATAATCAGGAAGCTCCTCCCCCAGGAAAGTACAGAACTTGTGTCCTGTAGACTGTCCGTCCAGCCAGAAGGCGTTCTCACCGTTAGGTATGACAATTGCGAAGTTATACTGTTCAGCAAGGTATTCCGGAACCCAGTTGCCGGCGTCCCCTGTGTAGCCGTGAAGCAAAAAGAGCGTTTTCATCGGCCTTTTCGTGAATTCGTTTTCTTCCCGCTGCTGGTCATTGCGCAGATCGTTTGGAAGGAACATTTCGAAAGCAGTGTATCGCCTTAATGCGTTTGCAAACATCCTGATCTTTATATTTGCCATCTTGTATTCTCCTATAAATCCTTGTTTTTTTAATTCCGATCTATTGAA
>CAMOQF010000162.1 GCA_946622645.1 uncultured Blautia sp. | reverse complement strand
TCGGAGCCACCGTGATGGACAGAGGAGTGAACCTCAGCATATTCTCAAAAGAAGCCACGGGCTGTACGCTGCTTCTCTTTCACCAGGGAGAGAAGGATCCCACACCCTCGCGTTTGCTTATCTTTATGCCGAAGGAAGACAGAAATACGGTACGGAAAAGGACTGCTTTATCTACGTCATGGTGAACGCCCACTGGGAAGACCATGTGTTCGCTCTTCCGGTCATACCGTGGGAGATGAAATGGCATGTCGCGTTTGACGCAAGGGGAACTTCATACAGCCCGGGAGAAGAGCGGGCGACCGATGAAAAGGAGCGCATGGAGATCCCGGCCAGGACGGTGGTCATCCTGACGGCATATGCGGGATCAGGAAAGGACGGATGATCCTGGCCCGCGAGGAATCCGGATATCCGTCGGGTTCCCGGCAACGCGGAATCAACGTATGCGCTTAACAGTTGATATCGATCATGGAGAGAATTATGGGAAAAAGATCAACACGAGAAAATAAAAACATCTACCAGCTCAGCCGGGAGGAAGCCGGCCTTACGCGGGAGAAGGCGGCCGAGGCCATGCAGTGTGTCTCCGATGACCGCATCGAAAAGATCGAGAGCGAAAGGTCCCTTCCGCATCCGGACGAGATCCTGCTCATGGCGGAGTGCTACAAGAAGCCGGAGCTGTGCAATTATTTCTGCTCGCATGAATGTCCGATCGGGCAGAAGTATGTCCCGGAGGTGCGCACGAAGGATCTTTCGCAGATCGCCCTGGAAGTGCTCGCGCATCTGAACGCTCTGGAAAACGAGAAGAACCGGCTGATCGAGATCACGGTGGACGGGGAGATCACGGAGGATGAGCGGCAGGACTTCCTCGAGATCAAAGAAAAACTGGAGCAGATCTCCCGTACGGTCGATTCGCTCCAGCTGTGGATCCGGCAGCGTGTCGCGGAAGGCACGCTGCCCGGGTGATATTTCCGGTTACTTTTTGTTGATCGAAATGTCAGGCGTATTGACGTTGACGTTTTTGGTCACCTTGGCGTCATAGGTGTTGGCCCGCATGATCTCGGTAAAATCTACGCCCGTCGCTTCGGACATGGTGTCGAACACCTGTTTCATGATGACCGGCATATTTCCGGAGATCTGGGAAGCGCCGCCTTTTCCTTCGCCGGTCTCGTAGATATTGATCTTGTCGATGGAGGTGAGAGGTTTGGCGATCTCGGCGGCCATCTGAGGCATGATCCGGATCATCATCTCTGCCATGGCGGCACCGTTGTACTGCTTGTAGGCTTCCGCCTTTTTGACCATGGCAGCCGCTTCCGCTTCACCTTTGGCCTTGATGGCTTCGGCTTCTGCTTTACCTCTGGCTTCGATGCCGGCAGCTTCCGCCTCATATTTGGCACGGATACCGGCAGCTTCCTGCTCGGCCGCGTACTTCTGGGCTTCGGCCTGCTTTTTCTGGGCTTCCGCTTTCTGCTCCTGCTCATATTTGGCGGCTTCGGCGGCTTTCTGGCGTTTGACCAGCTCTGCTTCGGCCTGCTTTTCTGCTTTGTACTTTTCTGCGTCGGCTACACGGTTGATATTCGCCTGCAGCTCCTGCTCTTTGACCTCCACCTGTTTCATCCGCAGTTCCGCCTCGCGTTCTGCTTTGGCGATCTCCGCGTTGACGGTGGCGGACTGGATGGTTTTCTGCTGTTCCTGATTCTGGATCTCGTACGCCGCGTCCGCTTCCGCTTTTGCGGTGTCCGCTGTCTTCTTCAGAGAAGCTTTCTGTATATCCAGCTCGTTGTTTTTCTGAGCGATCTCTGCCTGCGCCTGTACTCTTGCGTCGTTGGCGCTGCGGTCGGCTTCCGCCTGGGCGATGGCTACGTCGCGTTCCGCCTGGGCTTTGGCGATCGCGGCGTCTTTTTTGATCTTGGAGGTGTTGTCCATACCAAGATCGTTGATCAGGCCGTTTTCATCCACCACGTTCTGGATGTTGCAGGACAGGATCTCGATGCCGAGCTTGTCCATGTCTTTGGAAGCCTTCATCATCACCTGATCGGAGAATTTATCCCGGTCGGTGTTGACGGATTTGAGATCCAGCGTACCGATGATCTCACGCATGTTGCCCTGGAGAGAATCACGCAGGTCCGCGGAGATGGCTTCCGGTTTTTTGTTCAGGAAGTTTTTGGCTGCCAGCTGGATCCCTTCGGCATCCGGACGGATGCGGATCTTCGCGATGGCGTCCACCTTCACATTGATGAAATCGTTGGTGGGGATAAACGTGTCGGTCTTGATATCCACCAAGATCTGCCCCAGATACAGGCGGTCCAGCCTTTCCAGGAACGGGATCCTGATCCCGGCGGAACCGATCAGAATGCGGGGCCTTTTTTTCATACCGGAAATAATGAATGCCATATCCGGCGGAGCCTTTACATATCCTGCGGCGATGATGAGAACCAACAGCAGAATCGCAGCCGCGATCACTGCATATCTGATGATCTGTCCTGTCATAATTACGACTACCTCCTTTGTAGTTCTGCGCCGGATGGACTTTTTTCCGGCTGTGTTTGTTTACAGTCACAGCATACTATGAGGGGCTGTCTGATTCCACCGCGAAAAGTGCGGAATAAAGGGGTCTAATACCGGAGGGATTGCGTTCTTTTGTCAGAATGTGTATTATGAAAGCAGCAGACTGACAACCATACATTATGAAGGGAAAAACGAATGGACAGATGGGCGAGAAATCTCTACCAGCCATGTCTTGGACTGGGAGAAAACGGACAGCGTGTAACTGCATCGAAGGAGCACATAGAGCTTTCAAAAAAAGCCGCCAAGGAAGGCATGGTGCTGCTGAAGAATGAAGGAAATGTACTTCCCTTTGCCAAAGGGACCAGGATCGCTCTTTTCGGCAAGGGGATCTTTGATTATGTAAAAGGCGGCGGCGGAAGCGGAGACGTGACCGTGGCTTACACACGGAACCTTTTCCAGGGTCTCTGCATGCAGAATGATGTGGTGGAGATCTATCCGGAATCCGCTTCTTATTATGAAGAGTATGTCAAGGCGCAGTATAAAGCCGGACATGAACCCGGGCTTCTGACCGAGCCGCCGCTTCCGCAGGAGCTGTCGGAAGGCGCGCGCAGGTTTGCGGATACGGCTGTGATCGCGATCAGCCGTTTTTCCGGCGAAGGCTGGGACCGCAAATCCAGGAAGGGCGAAAAGATCGAGCTGGCCGGAGAAGGCGCCGATATGATCGAAAAGTCGGAGGCTGTCTTCGACAACGGGGACTTCTATCTGACCGAAGCCGAAGAGGCGATGGTCTCGGCCGTCAAAGAACGGTTCGACAAGATCGTCGTCGTGCTGAACGTCGGCGGCGTGGTGGATACGGAATGGTTTATCCATGACCCGAAGATCGCATCCGTGCTGATGGCCTGGCAGGGCGGCATCGAAGGCGGCCTCGCCGCTGCGGAGCTTCTGGTGGGAAAAGGCAGTCCTTCCGGCAGGCTCTCCGACACCTTTGCCAGAAAGCTTTCGGATTATCCCTCCTCGGAGACATTCCACGAGTCGCAGAAATATGTGGATTACTTTGAAGACATCTATGTGGGATACCGCTATTTTGAAACGATCCCCGGCATGGCGGAAAGAGTCAACTATCCCTTCGGCTACGGGCTTTCCTACACATCGTTTACGCTCGGCCGTCCGTCCGTAAAAGAGGAGGACGGAAAGATCTGTGTCACGGTCAGTGTGACGAACTCCGGGAAAAGGCCGGGAAGAGAAGTGGTGCAGGTCTATTACGGCGCGCCCCAGGGAAAGCTTGGCAAACCGGCGCGGGAGCTGGCTTCTTTCCGGAAGACCAGAGAGCTTCTGCCGGGCGAAACACAGACGCTCTTCCTTACCTTCGCGGTCGATCAGATGGCTTCTTATGACGATCTCGGCAAGGTGGAACGCGCGGCCTGGATCCTGGAAAAGGGTGAATACCGTTTTTATATCGGAACGTCCGTGAGGAACGCGGCCGAAGCAGAGGATACCTTTGTTCTGGAGGAAGACCGGATCGTCGAAAAGCTGCAGAACAGGATGGTTCCCAC
>CAMOQF010000161.1 GCA_946622645.1 uncultured Blautia sp. | reverse complement strand
GCCCAGTTCATCTCCGAGGCGGTGGACCAGACCAGAGGCTGGTTCTACTCCCTGCTGGCGGAATCCACGATCCTGTTCAACAAATCCCCCTACGAGAACGTCATCGTGCTGGGACACGTGCAGGATGAAAACGGCCAGAAGATGAGCAAATCCAAAGGCAACGCCGTGGATCCCTTTGAAGCGCTGGAAACCTACGGCGCCGACGCCATCCGCTGGTACTTCTATATCAACAGCGCACCCTGGCTGCCCAACCGTTTCCACGGAAAAGCCGTCGTGGAAGGACAGCGCAAATTTATGAGCACCCTGTGGAACACCTACGCGTTCTTTGTGCTCTACGCGAACATTGACAACTTTGATGCTACCGGATATACACTGGATTACGACCAGCTGCCGGTCATGGACAAGTGGCTCTTAAGCCGCCTTGCTTCCACCGTCAAGACTGTCGATGAAAGTCTGGATGCCTACAAGATCCCGGAGAGCGCCCGCGCCCTGCAGGAGTTTGTGGATGAAATGAGCAACTGGTATGTCCGCCGGAGCCGTGAGCGTTTCTGGGCCAAGGGCATGGAGCAGGATAAGATCAACGCCTATATGACGCTGTATACGGCCCTCGTGACGATCAGCAAGGCGGCCGCCCCCATGATTCCTTTCATGACCGAGGACATCTACCGCAACCTGGTATGTTCCATCGACAAGAACGCACCGGAGAGCATCCATCTCTGCGACTTCCCCGAAGTGAAGACGGAATGGATCGACACGGAGCTGGAAGCCAACATGAAAGAGCTTCTGGACATCGTGGTGCTCGGCCGTGCGGCCAGAAACACTGCCAACATCAAAAACCGTCAGCCCATCGCCTGCATGTACGTCAAAGCGCCCAGGCAGATGGACGCCTTCTTCACGGATATCATCGCCGATGAGCTGAACGTGAAAAAGGTGGAATTCACCGATGACGTAGAATCCTTCGTTACCTACAGCTTCAAACCGCAGCTTAGGACCGTTGGCCGCAAGTTCGGCAAACTGGTGAACGGCATCCGTACGGCTCTTGCCGGGATCGACGGCCGCAAAGCCATGCAGGAGCTGAAGAGCACCGGCAAACTTTCTCTTAATATCGAAGGAGCCCTGGCTGAGCTTCTGGAAGAGGACCTGCTGATCGACGTCACCCAGAGCGAGACCTATGTGACGGAATCCTACGGCGATACCGCCGTGGTGCTGGATACGACTCTGACGCCGGAACTGATCGAGGAAGGCTTTGTCCGTGAGATCATCAGCAAGGTGCAGACCATGCGGAAGGAAGCCGGATTCGAAGTGATGGATCACATCCGCCTTTATGCCGAGGGCAACGACAGGATCGCGCAGATCTGCGAGTCTCACAAAGAGGAGATCTGCCATGATGTTCTTGCCTCTGAGATCATCCTGGGAAGCACACAGGGCTACGTGAAGGACTGGAATATCAATAAAGAACAGGTGACGCTCGGCGTTGAAAAGATGCAGGAGGACAAATAAAGAATGAATAAAGATTTTAAGAAAGAGACCTTCAAGAAAAAAGTTGCCGAAAACATCAAGTATCTGTACAGAAAAAAGCTGGAAGAGGCCACACAGGAACAGCTGTTCCAGGCTGTCAGCTATACTGTCAAGGATGTCATCATCGACAACTGGCTGGAAACCCAGAACGCCTATGACGAGCAGGATCCCAAGACCGTCTACTATATGTCCATGGAATTCCTGATGGGCAGAGCGCTCGGCAATAACCTGATCAACCTCGGCGCTTATGACGAAGTTCGTCAGGCACTCGATGAACTGGGTCTTGATCTGAATGTTCTGGAAGACCAGGAGCCTGATCCCGCTCTTGGAAACGGCGGCCTCGGCCGTCTGGCAGCCTGCTTCCTGGATTCTCTTGCCACCCTGAACTACAGCGCCTACGGCTGCGGTATCCGTTACCATTACGGCATGTTCAAGCAGAAGATCGTGGACGGCTTCCAGATCGAAAAACCCGACAACTGGCTGAAAAACGGTTATCCTTTCGAGCTGAAGCGTCCGGAATACGCCAAAGAAGTGCATTTCGGCGGCTATGTCCGTGTGGAATATGACCAGGCCAAGGGCGAAAACTACTTTGTGCATGAAGGCTATCAGTCCGTCCGTGCCATCCCCTATGACATGCCGATCGTCGGCTACAACAACAAGATCGTCAACACCCTGCGGATCTGGGATGCGGAGCCCATCGTGGACTTCGGTCTGGATTCCTTCGACAAGGGCGATTACAAAAAGGCCGTTGAGCAGGAGAACCTGGCCCGCAACCTGGTGGAAGTCCTGTATCCCAACGACAACCATTACGCCGGCAAAGAGCTGCGCCTGAAACAGCAGTATTTCTTTGTGTCCGCCTCTCTGCAGACGGCCATCGAAAAGTACAAAAAGAATCACGACGATATCTCCAGACTTTATGAGAAAGTCGTCTTCCAGATGAACGATACCCATCCCACCGTCGCTGTGGCAGAGCTGATGCGTCTCCTCATGGACGAAGAAGGACTCGGCTGGGACAAGGCATGGGAAGTGACGACCAAATGCGTCGCCTACACCAACCATACCATCATGTCCGAAGCGCTTGAGAAATGGCCGATCGACCTTTTCTCCCGCCTGCTTCCCCGCGTGTATCAGATCATCGAAGAGATCAACCGCCGGTTCATCATCGAGATCCAGGAAAAATATCCGGGCAACTACGACAAGATCAAAAAGATGGCCATCATCTACGACGGCCAGGTCAAAATGGCCCATCTTGCCATCGTGGCAGGCTATTCCGTAAACGGTGTGGCAAGGCTCCATACAGAGATCCTCAAAAATCAGGAGCTCAAAGACTTCTATGAGATGATGCCTGAGAAGTTCAACAACAAGACCAACGGCATCACCCAGCGCCGTTTCCTTGCGCACGGAAATCCGCTGCTGTCCAAATGGATCACCGAGCATATCGGACCGGACTGGATCACGGATCTTTCGCAGATCAGCAAGCTGAAGCTTTATGCGGACGACGAAAAAGCCCTGCAGGAGTTCATGAACATCAAATTCAGGAACAAGGAACGCCTGGCTAAATACATCCTGGAGCACAACGGCGTGGAAGTGGATCCTCACTCCATCTTTGACGTACAGGTGAAACGTCTGCATGAATATAAGAGACAGCTTCTCAACATCCTGCACGTGATCTATCTGTATGACCGGATCAAACAGAATCCTGCGATTGATTTCTATCCCAGGACGTTCATCTTCGGCGCGAAGGCCTCTGCCGGCTATCATACCGCCAAGAAGATCATCAAGCTTATCAACTCCGTCGCAGATGTGGTCAATAACGACCCGGTCATAGGCGGCAGGCTGAAGGTCGTCTTTATCGAAAACTACCGTGTATCCAATGCGGAGATAATCTTTGCGGCAGCGGATGTCTCTGAGCAGATCTCCACCGCCAGCAAGGAAGCTTCCGGTACCGGCAACATGAAATTTATGCTGAACGGCGCGCCGACTCTGGGCACCATGGACGGCGCCAACGTGGAGATCGTGGAAGAAGTAGGCGAAGAGAACGCCTTCATCTTCGGTCTTTCCTCCGACGAAGTCATCAACTATGAGAACAACGGCGGTTACGATCCCAACGTGATCTTCAACACCGACTGGGAGATCCGTCAGGTCCTGATGGAGCTGATCAACGGTACCTTCAGCAGCGATACCGAGCTGTTCCGGGATCTCTATGATTCCCTGCTCAGCAACAAGCACGGCCGTGCCGACAGATACTTTATCCTGGCTGATTTCCGCTCCTACATTGACGCGCAGAAGAGAGTGGAAGCTGCTTACCGCGATGAAAAGAGATGGGCCAAGATGGCCCTCCTGAACACAGCCTGCAGCGGCAAGTTCACCTCCGACCGTACCATCGAGGAGTATGTGCAGGATATCTGGCATCTGGACAAGGTCGAGATCAAAAAGAAAACAAAAAAATAATCACATTGTAACTGTTGTATGATGACAGGGCTGCTGCAGACAAAACACAAAAGAAATGCGGCGGCCCTGTTTTACAGTTTCAAAGGAAGATGGTCAATATGAAAGACGATTAT
>CAMOQF010000160.1 GCA_946622645.1 uncultured Blautia sp. | reverse complement strand
GCGCCTCTGCGGATCGCAAGCGCCGCAGACAGGACCGCCATGTAGGACATGAGCGTCAGGGTGATCTCCTCTGTCCAGGTGGGATCCGGGATAAAGGGCACATAACGACCGAGAACTGTAAAACTAACCACACAGATATCCGCGATCAGCAGCAGTTTACAGATGACCATGACGATCTTGTACATCCAGTCATAGAAGACCTTCAGCTTCTGTAGCATGGAAAGTTTCCTCCTTTCAAAAATGCAGGGAGAGAAACACTCCCCCTGCATCCGATTTCATCAAATGATTATTTCAGGCAGGTCCTGCGTTTTACTGAAGGTCTTCGATTGCCTGATACAGATCTGCATAATCTGCGGTAGCTTCAGCGATAACGTCCGCGCATTTGTCGATCCATTCCTGTTTGTCAACTTCGACAACAGTGATCTGATCGCCCAGCTCTGCAAGGGTGTCCTCTTCGATCTTCTCGGAGAGTTCCTTGTTGTACTGCTGGCATTCCTTGGCAGCGATCTTGATGCATTCCTGCTGATTCTCGGTCAGTTTGTCCCAAGCCATGTCGGTGATGACCAGCTCGATAACGCCAAGCTGATGTCCGTCAAGAAGGAGATACGGAGCAACCTCGTAGAAGGAGTTTGCTTTGTAGTTGCCGACCGGGTTTTCTGCGCCGTCAACAACGCCGGACTGCAGAGACTGATACAGCTCGCCGTAAGCGATAACGGTAGCTTCAGCGCCGAAAGCGTTGATCATGCCGACCATGGTCGGGTCGGTGGAAACACGGATCTTCAGGCCCTGCAGATCGTCAAGGCTGCTGACTTCCTTGTTGCAGAAGATGTGACGGAAGCCTTCCTCGCCGAGGAACAGGCCGCGGAGGCCGAGGCCGTTTTCTTCCGGCTCATCCATGAATTCCTGAGCCAGATCGCTGGCTGCGAAATTCCAGAAGTGATCACGGCTGGTGAAGGTGAAGGGCAGGCAAAGCAGAGCGGATTTGGGAACGCCGTAGCCTGTCAGTGTGGAAACGGAAAGACGGGCCATATCGATGGTGCCGATGCCGCCGATCATGTCGTCACAATAGTCGCCTTCTGCACCGAGGACGCCGCCGCCCTGGATGTCGATGGTAACGGTGCCGCTGGTCAGCTCGTTGACTCTCTCTGCGAAGTGCATGGCAACCTGACCTACAACTGTGGTTTCCAGCGGGTTAACTTCCGCATAAACCAGGGTTACTTCGGGATCGCCGGAGCAATCCGGAGCTTCTTCTGCCATTGCCATGGTGGAAAAGCCGAGTGCAAGGACAGCAGCCATTGTGACAGCCAAGAGTTTTTTCTTCATCGTCGTATCCTCCTGATGATAATATAGTATAGTAAAGATTTGTAGTTATAATGCTGTCAGCACAATTCTCTGACAGCTGAAACTAAAAATATACTAACATATCTTCTAAATAAATGCAATCAGATTCGCTGTCCGTTGTCAAAATTTAATATTTTCCGTTTTTTTTATAGCCGTAATATGTGAAAACCGCCATTCCACACGAAATTATGCCTTGAGGCAGTCACAAAATGGATAAGCTAGCTTGTTTGCCCGGTCTCCATCCCGCCGATCGGGCAGGCGCAAGGAATCCCTGTCCGATACCGCGTCAGCCGTCAAATGTGCGCTCGTTCAGGCACGGCGCCCGCTTGACAGCCTTATCGTGTAAAAAAGGAGGAGGCGTTAAGCCTCCTCCGGTCAGTCTTCAAATGTAAGTACGATTTTTCTTATGGACGGATCCCTGCTGTCCACCAGGTCAAACGCTTTCTGCGCGTCCAGATAGTGGAAGGTGTGGGATATCTTGTGATCCAGATCCAGCCTGCCTTCCTTGATCAGGTCGATGGCGGTCTGGAATTTTTTATTCTGCAGTCTGGAGCCGCGGATATCCAGCTCCTTGGAGGTGATCCCGAAGTTGGTCACTTCCGTAGGCGAGACCGAGAAGCCCATCGTGATGACTCTTCCCGCGTTTCCGGTCACCCGGATCAGGGTCCCCAGGGAATCCTTTGTGCAGGCGCAGTCGATGGAAAGCGTAGGGCCATAGGCGTCCGTCGTATATTCCTTCACCTTTTCATCCAGATTTTCCTTCAGCAGATTAACGGCATGATCCGCGCCGGCGTTCAGCGCCTCCTGCAGCTTGTCGTCCGCGATATCCGCGACGATGATCTTTGCCCCGGAAAGCTTTGCGATGCTCAGCATCCTCGTGCCGAGCGCCCCGACGCCCATGATCAGGACCTCATCCTCCGCGCTGATCTCAGCCCGGCTGCAGGCCTGGATGGCGATGGTGGTCGGCTCGATCAGGACGGCGTCTTCATACCGGAGTCCGTCCGGCAGAATATACACGTCCGTATCCGGAACGGCCATATACTGCCTGTATCCGCCGTCGATATGCACGCCTCTCACGGCAAGGTGCTGGCACACATTCGGGCGTCCGTGCCTGCATGCATAGCAGTGGCCGCAGGACGTCACCTGGTCGATGATCACGCGGTCCCCGACCTTCACCTTTTTTGCGGAAGGCGCGGTCGAGACGACCTCCCCTACCATCTCATGCCCGATCACGCGGGGATAAGTGGCTGCCGCGTTGGTCCCGTGATAGATCCCCACGTCGGATCCGCAGATCCCGGCGGCTTTGATCTTTACCAGCACGTTGTTTTTTTCATCCGGCTCCGGCATGTCCATCTCGATGACACGGAGGACTTCCGGCTCGACGATCTGAATCCCTTTGATCTTTTCCATTTATCATACCCTCCCAGTTATTATGTGCTTTTTTTGTCTGTCATGCCGTCCGCTGCGCCGGATCACCGCCGCATCAGACCGTGCCGGCCGTCCAGATCAGTCTGCCAGGTCAAAAGCGTCATGCACTGCGTTCATGGCCTTGACGCCGTCCTGTTCATTGATCAGCACCGTCACCCGGATCTCGGAAGTGGAGATCATGTTGATATTGACGCCCGCGTTATACAGGCTTTCAAACATCCTGGCCGCCACGCCCGGGTTGCTCATCATGCCGGCTCCCACGATGGAAAGCTTCGCGATGGAGCGGACGGCATGAAGCTCTTTGTATCCGAGACGTGAGCGGTTGTCCTCCAGCGCCTGTACCGCTTCGTCCAGATCGTTCTTATGAACGGTAAAGGAAATATCCTTTGTCCCGGACCGGCCGATGGACTGCAGGATGACATCCACATTGATATTCTTTTTGGCAAGGACGTCAAAGAGCCGGAAAGCTGTTCCCGGTACATCCTTGAGTCCGATCACGGCGATCCGGACCGCATCCGTATCCAGCGCCACGCCGCTGATCAGCATTCGTTCCACGCTGACTTCCTCCTTTACTACTGTTCCTTCGTGATTGTTGAGGCTGGAACGTACCACAAGCGGTACGCCGTACTTCTTGGCCATCTCCACGGAGCGGTTGTGCAGGACACCCGCCCCCAGCGTTGCCAGATCCAGCATTTCATCGTACGTGATCTCGGTCAGCTTTCTGGCGTTCGGCACCAGCCTCGGGTCCGCCGTGTAGATCCCGTCCACATCGGTGTAGATCTCACAGGCATCCGCATGCAGCGCAGCCGCAAGGGCGACCGCTGTGGTGTCCGAGCCGCCGCGGCCCAGGGTGGTATAGTCGTCAAACTTGTTGACTCCCTGAAATCCCGTGACCAGGACGATCTTACGGTTTTCCAGCTCCCGCAGGATCCGCTCGGTATCGATCCGTTTCAGCCTCGCGTTGCCATGGTCGCTCGTACTGTGCATGCTCACCTGAAACGCGTTGAGCGAGACCGCCGGCACCCGGAGTTCATTCATGGCCATGGCCATCAGCGCCACCGAGATCTGCTCTCCTACGGTAAGGAGCATGTCCGTCTCTCTTTTGGGCGGCCGTTCGCTGATATTCCGGGCCATCTCCAGCAGCTCATCCGTATATTTTCCCATGGCGGAAAGCACCACCACCACGTCGTTTCCTGCATAATAATCTTCGATGCAGCGCCTCGCCACATTGAAGATCCTTTCTTTGTCTGCGACGGATGTACCGCCGAATTTTTTCACGATCAACATATGTTTTTCATTCCATTCTGATCTGTCTGAGCATTACGTTTTGCAATACCCGGATA
>CAMOQF010000159.1 GCA_946622645.1 uncultured Blautia sp. | reverse complement strand
CAGTCGAAGGCGAAGAGACCGCTGAGACCGAAGAAGCCGTCGAAGGCGAAGAAGCCGCCGAGACCGAAGAAGCTGTCGAAGAAGCCGCTCCGGAAGAAGAAAAGGTCGTTAACTACGGCGCTTACTATTACAGAGCAGTATGCTACGGCGCCATCGGCGAACTTGAAAAAGCCATCGCGGATTACACTGTCTGCATCGACAACGGCTATGACCTGGCCCAGAGCTATTACCAGAGAGCACAGGTTTACGCAGCACTTGGCGATACCGACAACCAGACCAAGGACCTTGAAGAATCCCTGAAGTATACCGAGAAGTAATATACCTGAAGGACTGTCCGGCCTGAGACATATTTAAAAGCAAAAAAAACAGCGCTCAAAAGGCGCTGTTTTTTTGTTCGGTTAATAACCGATGTTGTTGACAAGTCCGATGGATATGTAGTTGTCTGCCACGGCCCGGAGGTCGGTGCCGGGCTCGCATTCTTCGTTGTAAATGCCTCCGACCATGTAGCGCGCTCCGCCGCCGGGGAGCTTTTCCACCACATGATAGCGGTCCAGATAGCAGGAGCTTTCAGACACTCGCTGATCATAGAGGATCCCTTTGTATTCCGTGAGGGGACAGTCGGGGAAGTTGACGTTCCAGATATGACCCCGGACAAATTCTTTTGTGATCATCTCTGCCAGTACAGAGTCCAGATAAGCGTCCGTCACTTCGTGAAAGCGGGTGCCTTCCGACAGGGCGATGGACAGGCAGCCCTGGAAGGATCCTTCCAACGCGGCGCCGGCCGTTCCGGAGTACTGCAGGTCGGTGGCTACGTTGTAGCCGAAATTGATGCCCGAAAGCACCACGTCCGGTTTCTGATCCAGAAGCGCGAGGCAGCCGAGCCGCACACAGTCCGCCGGCGTACCGGAGCAGGCGTAGGCCTGTACGCCTTCCACCGGAAAATCGTGGGGGAATACGTCGATCGGCTGATGCAGATTGATATGATGGGAGACGCCGCTCCTCTGTGTGTCCGGCGCGGCCACCAGGACTTTTCCGAAGGCTCTGGCGGCTTTCGCAAGGCGGATGATCCCGTCGGAATCTATACCGTCGTCATTGACGATCAGGATGGTTCTTGTTTTGTTTTCCATAAATTATGCCTCGTCCGGGAGCGGCTCTATCCTGGATTTATAGAGCTTTCTGAAAAAGTGCAGTGACATAAACAAAGAGATGATCTCCGCGAGCGGAAAGGCGATCCAGACCAGGTTGATATTGCCAAACAGAGATAACAGATAAGCCGCCGGGATCAGGACCAGGAGCTGCCTTCCCACAGAGATGATCAGCGAGTAAAAGCTCATGGAAAACGCCTGGAACACAGAGCCCATGGCGATACAGGCGCCGGCGATGGGGAAGGACAGGCAGATGATCCGGAGAGCCGGAATACCGATCTTCAGCATGTCTTCCGAAGCGTCGAAAAGACTCAGCAGAACGTTGGGGATCAGTTCAAAGGCCAGCATTCCCACAAGCATGATCGATACGGCCAGGATCATGGAAAAGCGCAGGGCTTCCGTGATCCTGCTTTTTTTGCGGGCTCCGTAGTTGTACGAGAGCACCGGGATCAGGCCGTTGTTGAGGCCGAACACCGGCAGGAAGAAGAAGCTCTGGAGCCGGAAATAAACGCCGAATACGGCGATGGCCGTGTCGGAGAAGGTCTTGAGGATCAGGTTCATCAGGTAGGTCATGACCGAGCCGATGGACATCATCAGGATGGAGGGTACGCCGACAAAATAGATCTCGCGGATGGTCTCCTTTTCCGGAGAGAGGACCTTTTTGAGAGAGAAGGTGATCTCTGTATTCTTTTTGAGGTTCAGGAAACAGCCCAGGATGGCGGCGCAGAACTGACCGATCACGGTGGCGTACGCGGCGCCGGCAACGCCAAGCTTAGGGAACCCCAGAAGGCCGAAGATCAGGATGGGATCGAGGATGATGTTGATGCCGGCTCCGGTAATCTGTGAAGCCATGCTGAGCATGGTCTTGCCGGTGGACTGCAGAAGACGTTCAAAGGTCAGCTGGAAAAAGAGCCCGAGGCTCAGGCAGCATACGATCCGCAGATAGGTCTGGCTGTAGTCGGCCAGTACGGGGGATTTAGTCTGGGTGTGGACAAAGGGACCGGCCAGAAAAAGGCCGACCAGCAAAAACAGAAGATAGCAGCAGCCCGTGAGGAAAAGTCCTGTGTTGGCTGCAGAATCGGACCGGTCAAACTTTTTTTCGCCCAGGGACCGGGATAACAGGGCGTTGATGCCCACGCCGGTGCCGCTCCCCAGGGCGATCATCAGGTTCTGCAGGGGGAACGCGATCGTGACGGCTGTCAGGGCGTCTTCGCTTAAACGCGATACATAGATGCTGTCTACTACATTGTAAAGAGCCTGCACCAGCATGGAGATCATCATGGGCAGGGACATGGTAACGATCAGTTTTTTGACGGGCAGAACGCCCATTTTGTTTTCTTCTCGCTGCATATGGTCTTCTCCTTTTATCATGTACCCTTCATTATATATGATTATAGGCAGATATACAACTTCACTCTTGCAAACGACCGCAAAACATGCTACTTTTTTTATAGAAGAGTTGGTGAAAAACCATCCTTTTATCTCAGACTTTCAAGAAAGGAGTCCAAACATGATTTACTCAAAAGAAGTCGAATTAATGTGTCCTGTAGCTAAGGGCGCAAAACATGAACCGGCACCGATCCCCGAGGAGGGCAAGTGGGTTCATGCAAAACAGATCGGAGATATTTCCGGATTTACACACGGTATCGGCTGGTGTGCTCCGCAGCAGGGTGCCTGCAAGCTCACGCTCAACGTAAAAGAAGGCGTGATCGAAGAGGCTCTCGTAGAGACCATCGGATGTTCCGGTATGACCCATTCTGCAGCTATGGCAGCAGAGATCCTGCAGGGCAAGACCATCCTGGAAGCTCTCAACACAGACCTTGTCTGCGACGCCATCAACACCGCCATGCGCGAGCTGTTCCTGCAGATCGTATACGGCCGTACCCAGAGTGCGTTTTCGGATGACGGTCTGGTCGTAGGCGCCGGCCTTGAGGATCTTGGTAAAGGACTTCGTTCTCAGGTAGGTACCATGTACGGCACCAAAGCTAAAGGCGTCCGCTATCTGGAAATGGCAGAAGGCTATGTGACCGGTATCGCTCTGGATGAGAACAACGAAGTCATCGGTTACCAGTTTGTAAGCCTTGGCAAGATGACCGACTTCATCAAAAACGGTGACAGCCCCAACGAAGCATGGGAAAAGGCTAAGGGCGAATACGGCCGCGTCGCGGATGCGGTGAAGATCATCGATCCGAGAAAGGAGTAAGGACATGGCACTGTTTGAATCATACGAAAGAAGAATAGATCAGATCAATGCTGTTCTGAACAGCTACGGGATCGCGTCTCTGGAAGAGGCAGAAAAGATCACAAAAGATGCCGGTCTGGATGTGTATGCACAGGTCAAAAAGATCCAGCCCATCTGCTTTGAAAACGCTTGCTGGGCTTACACAGTAGGCGCAGCCATCGCCATCAAGAAGGGCGCACGCCGTGCAGCAGATGCTGCGGCAGCCATCGGCGAAGGCCTGCAGGCTTTCTGTATCCCCGGATCCGTTGCTGACCATCGTAAAGTAGGTCTTGGCCACGGAAATCTTGGCAAAATGCTTCTGGAAGAAGAGACCGAGTGCTTCTGCTTCCTGGCAGGCCATGAGTCCTTTGCAGCTGCGGAAGGCGCCATCGGTATCGCCGAGAAAGCCAACAAAGTCCGCAAAAAACCGCTCCGTGTTATCCTGAACGGTCTTGGCAAGGACGCCGCACAGATCATCTCCCGCATCAACGGCTTTACATTTGTAGAGACCAAGTATGACTACAAGACCGCTGAGCTGAAGGTCATCTATGAGAAACCTTTCTCCAACGGACTTCGCGCAACCGTCAAGTGCTACGGCGCTGACGATGTTCAGGAAGGCGTAGCCATCATGCATATGGAAAACGTCGGCGTTTCCATCACCGGAAACTCCACCAACCCGACACGTTTCCAGCATCCGGTGGCAGCTACCTATAAGAAGGAATGCAACGAGCAGGGCAAGAAGTACTTCTCCGTTGCTTCCGGCGGCGGCACAGGCCGTACCCTGCATC
>CAMOQF010000158.1 GCA_946622645.1 uncultured Blautia sp. | reverse complement strand
AGGGAGAAACCGTATGGAAGACAATATTTTTGATAAAGTCCATGACGTTGATCTGGAAAAGACCATGAAGGAGTCGTACATCGACTATGCCATGAGCGTCATTGCCTCCAGAGCCCTTCCGGACGTCCGGGACGGCTTAAAGCCCGTACAGCGAAGAGTCCTGTACTCCATGATCGAGCTGAACAACGGTCCGGACAAACCGCATCGTAAATGCGCCCGTATCGTCGGCGACACCATGGGTAAATATCATCCCCACGGAGACAGCTCTATCTACGGCGCTCTCGTGAACATGGCCCAGGACTGGTCTTTCCGCTATCCGCTGGTGGACGGTCATGGAAACTTCGGCTCGGTGGACGGCGACGGCGCGGCCGCCATGCGATACACCGAGGCAAGGCTCAGCAAGATATCCATGGAAATGCTGTCCGACATCAACAAGGACACCGTGGACTTTCAGCCGAACTTTGACGAGACGGAAAAAGAGCCCGTCGTGCTCCCGTCCCGCTATCCCAATCTGCTGGTTAACGGGACCACCGGCATCGCCGTAGGCATGGCGACCAACATTCCTCCCCATAATCTCCGGGAGGTGGTCTCCGCTGTCGTCAGACTCATCGACAACACAGTGGAGGAAAAAAGAGATACCTCCATCGAAGAGCTTCTGGACATCGTAAAAGGCCCGGACTTCCCAACGGGAGCCACCATTCTGGGGCGCCACGGCATCGAGGAAGCCTACCGCACCGGCAAAGGCAAGATCCGCGTGCGCGCCGTCACCAGCATCGAGACCCTTCCCAACGGCAGGACCCAGATCATCGTGACGGAGCTTCCGTATCTGGTCAACAAAGCCAGGCTCATCGCCAAGATCGCGGAGCTGGTCCGTGAAAAGAAGATCGACGGCATCGTGGATCTGAACGACCATTCCAGCCGCGAGGGCATGCGCATCACCATAGACCTCCGGAAGGACGCCAACGCCAACGTGGTGCTGAACCAGCTTTTCAAACACACCCAGCTTCAGGATACCTTCGGCGTCAACATGCTGTCCCTGGTGCCAAACCGCGGCAGCCTGGAGCCGAAAGTACTGAATCTTAAAGAAATGCTGGAATACTACCTCGCCCACCAGGAAGAGGTAGTCCGCAGAAGAACCGAATACGACCTGAACAAAGCCAAAGAACGCGCCCATATCCTGGAAGGCCTGCTGAAGGCGCTGGACAACATCGATGAAGTGATCCGCATCATCCGCGGTTCCGAGACGGTCCAGATCGCCAAACAGGAACTGATGGAGCGCTTCACCCTGACCGACGTGCAGGCGCAGGCCATCGTGGACATGCGTCTCCGCGCGCTGACCGGTCTGGAAAGAGAAAAGCTGGAGGCGGAATACAAAGAGCTCATGGAAAAGATCCGTCAGTATGAAGCCATCCTTGGAAACCGCGATCTTCTCCTCGGCGTCATCAAAGAAGAGATCACGGCCATCGCCGATAAATACGGGGACGACCGCAGGACCTCCATCGGCTATGACGTGTACGACATCAACGATGAAGACCTGATCCCACGTGAAAACACGGTGATCACCATGACCAAGGGCGGCTACATCAAACGTATGACCATGGACAACTTCCGCAGCCAGAACCGCGGCGGACGCGGCATCCGCGGGATGCAGACCATCGAAGATGACTATATCGATGAACTCTTCCTCACGACGACCCATCATTATCTGCTGTTCTTTACCAATACCGGCAGAGTGTACCGCCTGAAGGCTTACGAGATCCCAGAGGCAGGCCGCACGGCACGCGGCACCGCCATTATCAATCTCCTGCAGCTGATGCCGGATGAAGAGGTCCAGGCCGTGATCCCGGTGCTTTCCTTCGACGAAGGAGACAACCTGATGATGGCCACCAAGAAAGGCCTGGTCAAGAAGACGCCGCTCATCGCTTACGCCAATGTGCGGAAGACCGGCCTGATCGCCATCCTCCTGCGGGAAGATGACGAACTGATCGAAGTCAAGATCACCAACCAGGACAAACAGATCCTGCTGGTGACCCGCTACGGCCAGTGCATCCGGTTTAAAGAGACGGATGTCCGCATCACCGGGCGGAGCTCCATGGGCGTCAGAGGCATCAACCTGACGGCTGACGACGAAGTGGTCGCAATGCAGCTGGATACCCAGGGCGAATATCTCCTGGTGGTATCGGAAAACGGCATGGGCAAACGGACCCTGATCAGTGAATTTGCTCCGCAGAACCGCGGCGGCAAGGGCGTCCTCTGCTACAAGATCCTGGAAAAGACCGGCAACGTCATCGCGGCAAAAGCTGTGGACGCGGACCAGGAGGTCATGCTGATCACGACAGAAGGCATCATCATCCGTACGCCTTGTGAGGATATCTCCGTACTGAAGAGAGTCACTTCCGGCGTCAAGCTGATGAACCTGGACAAAGACGTGACCGTGGCCGGCCTTGCAAGAGTCAAAGACCGTGTAGGCCAGACAGACAAAGAAGAAGAGGCAGAAGAAGCCGAAGTGACGGAAAAGCCCGACGACGCTTCTGAAAACTCTGAGGAATAACCTTTTATTATGGCAAATCATAAAGGCAGCCAAAGAAAAAAGAAAAAAAGCCTTGCAAAAGATCCGAGAATACTGGCCGCCGCAGGAGTCATCCTTCTTGCGGCGGTGCTTCTCATCCTTTTTTTGAGAGGCTGCGGTCTATCACACCGATCTCCCGAGCGTATCGTAGAGGCGCTTGTAAAAGCCGGCGTACGGGGGGATGAAAAAGCCATGAAGGACTGCTACGGCGTCAGGACGGAAGGTCCGGCGGAGCTCCAGGAGGAAGTGAAAGCCCGCATCCAGTATTACAAAGCCCACAATGCGGACAGGCTTTCCATCAGGGACTGCGGACGGCTTTTCGAGGAAGAAGACAGCGTCTGCATTTACGTCATTTATGACCTGCGTCTGGAAGACGGACAGGAATATCCCTGCTGCGAGACTTTCATGACCCAGAAAAGGGAAGGCAGTTTCTATGTGCTGACGGCAGAGCAGGTGACGGAAGACATGCAGGAGCTTTCTTCCGTCCACTATGAAGCGTTTATGGAAACAGAGGCGTACAGATCCTATGCAAAGGAATATGACACCTTTATCCGCAAAAATCCGGGGTATGAGGATAAGATCGCCGGAAAACTGAACAGCTGAAGGAGAAACCATATGAAACGGATTATTATGATGATGCTCCGCAATTTCTTCTTTGTGATCTACGCCTGGTTCAGACTGACCTGGTATACGCATCACATGGACACGGTTCCGGAGGAAAAAAGATATGCCTTTCTGAAAAAGATCTGCGCGCGGGCCCTGAAGGGCGGCAATATCGATCTGGTAAGCTCCGGCATTGAAAATATTCCGCAGGAAGGCGGCTTTATCTTTTATCCAAACCATCAGGGCATGTTCGATCTTCTGAACCTGATCCAGCTGTGTCCGCGGCCGATCTCCGTGGTGGCCAAAAAAGAGACGAAAAACATTCCGGTCCTCCGCAAGATCTTCACCATTATGGAAACGATCTTTATCGACCGCGAGGATCTGCGGCAGTCCATGCAGGTGATCAAGGACGTCGCGGCGGAAGTCGAAAAAGGACGAAACTATACGATCTTTGCCGAAGGCACCCGCAGCAGAAAGGGCAACCAGCTGAATGAATTTAAAGGCGGAAGCTTTAAAGCGGCCCAGAAGGCAAAATGTCCCATCGTCCCCGTGGCCCTGATCGATTCCTACAAGGTGTTCGACACCGGCTCCATCAAAAGACAGACTGTACAGGCGCATATCCTTCCGCCTCTTTACTGGGAGGAATACAAGGATATGAAGACGAACGAGATCGCGGAGACGGTAAAGCACCGGATCGAAGAAGCGATCGCGGCTCATCTGAACGAAACAGAGTGAACTTTTTTTCATCAGCCGTGCGGCACGGGCGGTTCAATTCCCTGCCGCACGGCCTTTTATTACCAGATATTGTGCCATGAAACGGTTCCGGGCAGGATATCTTGTAGATCGATTTTTCCAATATTTTCAAGGGAAAATCCGTTGACAAGAAGGGGTTTCTTTTGTATAATAATTATTGCGCTTTCTGAAAAAAGTGCATTCGAACTTAATAAAGAAATTAAGAATTCGGAGTCTTAGGAAAGACGCATGGAGAAGTACTCAAGAGGCCGAAGAGGTGCCCCTGCTAAGGGTATAGGTCGGGTGACCGGCGCGAGGGTTCAAATCCCTCCTTCTCCGCTCGTTTTATTTAAAAAATTTTTTTAAATAAAATGAAAAAAAGTTGTTGACATGGCAGTTTAGTTGTGATAATCTAATTAAGCTGTCATTGAGACAGAAAAGCTTGCAAAAGCTTACCGCACTTTGATAACTGAACAGTGAAAC
>CAMOQF010000157.1 GCA_946622645.1 uncultured Blautia sp. | reverse complement strand
CCTCCAACTGACGGAGTCAGAGTCCGTTGCCTTACCATTTGGCGATAGCCCTATGCGCAGGCCTCTCACCTGCGACAAGTGATATTATATTACAGCCTGCGGCAAATTGCAAGCATTATTTTTCATAACCTTGCAGGAATCCGAAGTTAATGCTAAACTGAAAGGGTATTCTTTGTTCTTTCATTTCAGGAGGTATTCTTTTGGCCTGTCCTTCCAGTACAACAACGCCCTCAAAAAACAGAAGAATCGAATGGATCGATATAGCAAAAGGCATCGGCATTCTGCTGGTGGTCTACGGCCACGCGATGGCACCCGGCCGTCCTTATGTGTATCTGTTTCATATGCCCTTTTTTATGATGCTTTCGGGCTATGTCTATAATCCGGACGAAGGATTTCTCTCTTTTCTGAAAAAGAAGATCTGTCGTCTCTACATTCCCTTCATGGGATGGAACGCGCTAATCACCCTGCTCCGGATCGTGATCTATTACTACAAAGGAAACGAACACAGGCTCGCCCAGCGGCTGGAAGTGCTGCCCCAGATCTTCTTCTGCATGAACAAGGACGGCTCTTATTTTGGCGCGACCTGGTTTATGGCTACGTTGTTCCTGATCTCCATCCTGTACAAGCTGATCGATATGGCCCTGCCGCGGATACCGTATCGCCAGCTGATCCTGCTGGCGGTGATCGGTGCCGTCTGCCTCTTTGAATATCACCACAATCTTCCGTCCCCTCACCACCGGAACCTGCATATGTTCTTTTTCTATGCGTCCGGCTGCTGCCTGCGGCTGCATTCTGAGGATCTGAAACAGATCAAAGGCCTGAAATGGTTCCTTCTGTTTTTTGTTCCGTTCGTGGCTCTGGGGATCGTCTCCGTTCAAAAGCTGCTGCCCGCCGTCACAAAGACATACTGTTTTTATGTTCTGATCGCTCTGCTCGGCAGCTTTTCCACCATCCTGCTTTCAAAAGGCATCAGCGGGATAACGGCAGAAAAAGCCAGGCCGTTCAAACAGTCTCTGATCTTTCTGGGGATCCGGTCCATGGATATCCTGCTGTGGCACTTTATCGCGTTTCGCGCGGTCGTGGCCGTACAGCTGTATCTCGAGGGGATCTCCGTAAGAAAACTCTTCCATTACAATAACCGCTACGATACCTCCGGATACTGGTGGATCGCTTATTTTGCGGTCGGCGTCGCAGGCTCCCTTCTGTGGGGATGGTTTTTAAGACAAGGCCCCTGGGGACGCTTCCTGAAAAAGATCCATATGGTCTGATTCAGCGTGCAGACAGCGAACAGACCTGCCAGGCAGGCTTTTCGTCTGCTTCGTCCAGCCGCGCTGTGACACGGAGGGTACGTTTGCCGCCCTCCGGAAGGGACAGATCTCTTTCTGTCTCTTCTCCCCAGCCGGAGATTTCTTCATAATCACCGTCATCCACCGATATTTCGATACGGTATTCCGGGCGGACGTCCTTGTTCTGGGTGCTGTTGATCACAACATGGGCTGTGTTGGCCTTTTTGTTTTCTTTGATCTCCACTCCGAGACCGGACACCCGGTGGACGTCCTTCTCAAAATCATCCAGGTCTTCGTAAAAAAGATCCGATACATCCTCTCCCCGGTCGGCTTTGTTCAGGATATCCGCGAACATGGAACTGACGATCTCTGCCCCCTCCCCGTTTGTATGGTTGTAATCCATCATCATCTCATCAGGAAGGAACTCCTCACGTCCTTTTAAGTAATTCAGGTTATAATACGGAATACCGTACCGATCCGCAAGCTCCTGATAATAATCCACCGCGTCCTGGTACCCTTTAATGATCTGCATCCTCATGACGGTGGTCATGCCGGACACAAGAGCGACCGGAATGTTGTTTTCCTGACACAGGCGGATACATTCCTCGAGAAAAAAGAGTTTTCTGTCATTGACTCTGTCTGTTTTAAAGGTTGTTCCTATTTTGTAGGGGACATTTCCGGTCGGAATGCTTTCTTTTGAATAGACAAACCCGGTATCCGCATAATATTCTTTGCGGGAGCTGTTGTCGACGTAGTTATTGTCCCGCACCCTCTGCTTTTTTTCACTGATCTTCTGAATGTCGGTAATGTTATCCCGATAACGGTAGCAGTTCAGTAAATACAGGATATTCTGACCCGGCAGAGTCTCCTTCGCCAGCATGAGCTTGTTCTTCAGCGACAGCCTGTCACAGACGATCAGGTTTCCCTGGGTCGAGATGTGGCTTCCGATCAGCTGATCCGATGTCACCCCGATAACCACACGGCGTACCGTAAAGTGTTCGATCAGGTCTTTCAGCTGGTAATACATCCCCTGGGGCTGTTGTATCGAACTGCCGCCGTTGACGACACAGTCCAGGTTCATTTCTTTTTCAAAAATCTCCGGTAGGTCCTGGAGGCACCGACAAAAAGAAGATCGATGTCCTTTCCCTCTTTCCTGATCTCTTCCATATCGTGGTTAAAATAGGTGGCATATGTGACCGGCGTCAGCATCTCTCCCAACACCACGTTTGCAGCGGCCAGAAGGCTCAGGATGATCAGGACCGACAGGACCCTCTTCCATATTTTCTTTTCAGAAGTTTGCATACATAAAGCCTCCAACCAGATCTGTGCTTCCTCCCGCAAACAAAATCAGCAGCATGATGAAGAAAACATAGATCACATCTCTGATCCAGAACGGACATCCGGTCTTCACTGCTTCCCATTTCCCGGTTTCCTGCAGGATATCGACAAAAAGCATCATCAGAAATCCCGCAATGATCAGGATGATATCTTTCAAGGATGTTTTGACAAACAGCTGATCAGGCGTCGCGAGAATATGCAACCCGACGTTGCCCGCCATATAGCGGATCATGGAAAGAGCGGTCATAAAGCTGGCCGAGATCGAGAAAAACCGGAAAAAGCTCACCAGGAAGAACGTCCGGCAGATGCAGAACAGCTTCCAGTACCAGGAATCGGAACGGATATGGAGCTTTTTCTTCACCCTGCTGTAAAAATCTCCCAGCTGCATCGTGGACAGAATAACGAGCAGGTTTAAATAGCCCCAGGCCAGATATTTCCAGGAGGCTCCGTGCCACAGGCCTGTCGCTGTCCATACAAACAGGAGCGCCAGATAACCCGGGACCAGCTTGCCCATTTTGGGTCCCCATTTCTTCCGGGCTTTTCGTCCCAGCTTCTGCGCGGTCCTTCCCATGGAAACAGGCATGAACACATAATCCTTGAACCATTTTCCAAGAGTGATGTGCCATCTGCGCCAGTATTCATCCACCGTCTTTGCAAAATAAGGCTGCCGGAAATTCTCGGACAGTTCTATCCCCAGGATATGCGAAATGCCGCAGACAATGTCCATGTAACCGGAAAAATCCGCATACAGCTGGATCGCGTACGCCATAAACGCAAATACGATCTGTGTCCCGGTATATTGGCTGTAATGGCTGATGATCTGGTCGACGGTCACGCCGAGCTTGTCCGCCACGATCAGCTTTTTGACAAGGCCCCACAGGATCCTGGAAAGTCCCTGGCATAACCGGTCATATGAAAATCTGTGTTCCTGTAAAATACTCTTCCCCAGCTCGTCAAACCGGCTGAAGGGGCCTTGTATCACATGTGGGAAATAAGAGACAAACGTCAGAAACCTGAGATAATTTCGTTCCGCGCTGTATTTCTTTCTGTAGATATCGACCACATATCCGATGATATGAAACGTATAAAAGGACATGCCGATCGGCATCACCCAGGAAGTCAGGCCGATACTTTTATCCACATGGAACAGACGCAAAAGCGAATTCAGATTGGAAATGATAAAATTGCCATACTTTAAAACGATCCAGATCCCGAGGACCAGGATCACGGCTATGGCGCAGACGATACGTTTATGCGAGGTGACCTTTTGACGAAAAGTCTTTTGTGCTTCCCGGTCTTTGATTTCGGACGCCTGACGGCTCCCGTTCACTGTAATCCGTTCTATGCAGACAGCCGCGATCCATCCGGCCAGAGAAGCGCCTGCGACATAAAAAAAGTACGGAACTCCGGACCAGCAGTAAAAGACAATATTTGCGGCCAGAACCACCATCCAGCGGAATCTGGCCGGGACGATAAAATACGCGCAAAATACCGCAAGCACAAAGATCAGAAAGGTCAAAGAGGTAATGGACATACTGCTTACCCTTCTTGAATCTTCTGGATCAGTTCATACAACGCGGATGCGGAATTAAAATTTTCCGGGAGAAGATCGTTTACATTGATCTCGATACCGTAACGGACATTCACTTCGCTCACGATGGAAATGATATCAAAGGAATCCAGGATCTCGTCATCGATCAGACTGGTCTCTTTGGTAAAATCCAGATCCGGTCTTACATCACTCATGATCTCCAGTAATTCTTCCATAATTA
>CAMOQF010000156.1 GCA_946622645.1 uncultured Blautia sp. | reverse complement strand
CCCCGGCTGTGCGGAAGTCTTCTGTCAAGGCAGCAGCCGTTGATCATGAAGCCGGGGGACCCCGGCGATGCGGAAGTCTTCCCTTGCAACGGAAGACGCATGTGTCTCATTAAAAGGGAACGGTGTGAGAATCGCCGACAGTCCCGCTACTGTGTAAAGGACAGACATGATGTCCCCGAAGTCAGATACCTGCCTGCGGATCCGCTTTCTGAATGGTGCGATGTACACCGGAAAGGAGAAACAGATGAAAAAAAGATGGATGAAGGCCGCGCTGGCAGTATGCCTGTCAGTTTGCCTGCTGCCCGGGACAGGGATGACCGTATGGGCAGAAGCGGCGGAGGAACTTTCAGTTGAAAAGCCTGTCACGGACCGTGCCGGCAATCCGGTCGAGATTCCGGAAGACGTGCAGAAGATCATTTCGATGGCGCCTTCCGTTACGGAGCTCCTGATCGATCTGGGCCTGTCGGACAAGATCATTGCCTGCGACACATATTCGGGTTTTTCTGCGTTTGCATCCGCTCTGGCAGCGGATCTGCCCCAGTTTGACATGATGGCGCCCGACAACGAGGCGATCGTTGCGCTGGAGCCGGACATCGTATTCACGACCGGCATGAGCTATGCGGGCGGCGATGATGTCTATGCTGCGGTCAAGAACGCAGGCATCTGCGTGTGCGATCTTCCCACAGCAGCATCACTCGATGATATTAAGGAAGATATTCTCTTTATCGGGGAAGCCGTCGGGGAAGCCGAAGCAGCTTCTTCGATCGTTGACAAAATGACCGGAAGCATAGAACAGCTGTCTGAACTTGCCGGAACGATTCCGGAGAAGAAGACGGTCCTTTATCTGATGTCCGTTCCCACGCCGGATTATCCGGACATCTATACCTGCGGCAAGGGCACCTATATGGATGAGATCTTCAGCCTGGTCGGCGCGGAAAACATCGCAGGAGACATTGACTTCGAATGGCCGACACTGTCTGAGGAAGATATCCTGGCGAAGGCTCCGGACGTCATCATCATAGGCGATACCTATACCCCGGATCCTGTGGAGACCGTCCTGGCCCTGGAAGGGTGGGAGAGCATTCCGGCCATCGCTGAAAAGCAGGTCTTCGCGATCGACGGAGACGCCTTCAACCAGCCCAACCAGTATGTGATGAATTCCGCATGCGAGATCGCAAAGCAGATCTATCCGGACATCTATGCGGATCTTTCGCTTCCTTTCTGAGGGGTGATCTCCGGGTATGAAAGAAACTTTTATACCCGCTTATGAGAATACCCTTGCGGGCAGGCACTTTCATGGAAACAGAATAATGAATAAAAAGAAAATATGCGTGTTGGTCGTGCTTGCAGCCCTCTCGGTCATGTGCCTGGGAATAGGGGCGGGAAGCGTGGGGATCCCTCTGCAGCATCAGCTGCAGATCTATGGAGAGAAGCTCTTTGGCTTTTCCCGTTCCGCCGATATCCCGGCTTCCGAAGTCACCATCCTGATGACCATACGCATGCCGCGGGTCCTCCTCTCCTTTCTTGTGGGAGGGGGACTTGCTATTGCAGGGGTGGTGACGCAGTCTGTCCTTCAGAATCCGCTGGCTTCCTCCTACACGCTGGGGGTTTCCTCCGGAGCCGCGCTCGGCGCAGCCATCATGACCGTCCTTGAGGTCAGCATTCCGGTACTTGGCATCTTTCTGCTTCCGCTGGGGGGATTTGCGGGAGGTCTGCTGGTCGTCATGCTGGTCATGGGTTTTTCCGCCAGGATCGATCATGGCGTGTCCAGCCAGACGGTGGTGCTGATCGGCATGGTGGCTTCCATGTTTACCAACGCCGTCCTGATGCTGCTGTCGATCCTCTTTGTGCAGCATGAACACCAGATACTGGTCTGGACCATGGGATCTTTCAACGGAAAACGCTGGATCCATCCCCTGATCCTGTTCATTGCGGACGCGATCGCTCTGGTCGTCCTGCTCTCCAGACACAGGGAGCTGGATATACTTTCTTTTGGAGATGAGAGAGCGATGTCCATGGGGGTCAATGCATCCCGCGACAAGCTTTTGCTTCTGATCGCTTCGTCCCTGCTGACCGGGGTTTCGGTGTGTTTTACCGGGACGATCGGTTTTGTGGATCTGATCGCGCCTCATGTGAGCAGACGTCTGGTCGGGGCTTCGCACCGGTGGATGCTGCCGGTGTCGTTTCTGCTTGGAGGGACGCTTATGACGGCCGCGGACCTGATCTCGCGTACGGTCTTTGCGCCCATCGAGATACCGGTGGGGGCCGTGACGGCGCTGATCGGCGCGCCTTTCTTTGTATGGCTTTACTTTGGGACATCGAAGGGAGGCGTGCGGGGATGAACAGGACAAAAGAAGTGCCCGGAAGGATCGTCTGCAAAAACGTCACATCCGGGTACCGGAAAAAGACGATATTGAAAGATGTATCGCTTACGTTCCTTCCCGGAAAAACGACCGTTATCCTGGGCGAAAACGGTTCCGGTAAGACGACGCTGTTAAAAACCATGGCCGGGCTCCTGCCTTACAGCGGGAGCATCACGATCGACGGGGCAGAGATCAAGGATCTTTCTTATAAGCAGCGCGCGGCCAGGATCTCGCTGCTTTCCCAGATGAACAGCATGTATTTTTCATACACGGTCCGGCAGACCGTGCTCCTGGCACGGTATCGTTTTCACAAAGGTTTGTTTGTGCAGGAGACAGAGGAGGACCGGAAGGCGGCAGCGCAGGCTATGGAGAAGTTTGATATCTATGATATCCGGGAGGAGAGGACGAGCGAGCTGTCCGGAGGGCAGCTGCAGCGGGTCTATCTTGCCCAGCTTTTTGCGCAGGACGCCGACTGTCTTTTCCTGGATGAACCGACCAATCATCTGGATATGCGGTACCGGGTGCTGCTGGAGCGCGAGATCCGCGAGACGGGCAAGACGGTGATCGCGGTCTATCATGATCTGCGGGACGCAGTCAAGGTGGCGGATGAGCTGGTGCTGATCAAAAACGGATGTATCCTGGAGACGGGGCCGCAGGAACAGATCCTCCGGTCGAAGAACCTGAACGTCACTTTTGACATGGATGTGGTTTTGTAGGACGGAAAGCGTAAGACAGCGAGCGGGCAGGATGTTCTTTCTTTACCCCTTTCGACTCTGGCTTTCACGGAGAGTCAGGAGGACCAGCGATACGATCATAATGAGGGGGAAAATGCTTCCGGAGAGCATGCCGGCCTGGAGATTGTCGCCGGCGTTTTGGCTCACGGTGCCTACAAGGCTGGGGCCAAAGGCGCCGCCGAGGTCGCCTGCCATGGCGAGGAGCGCAAACATGGCCGTGCCGCCCCGTGGCATACGCGGCGAAATCAGGCTGATGGTGCCGGGCCACATGATCCCGACGGAAAAGCCGCAGAGGATGCACCCGATCAGGCCTACAACGGGATTGGCCGACAGACTGGCGACAAGATAACAGCAAAGACACAGGATCCCTGAGCCGATCATGAATCGGCTCAGATTTATTTTACTGCCGTATTTGCCGTAGAATGCGCGGCAGATGCCCATGGTGACGGCAAAGAGGCAGGGGCCGGCAAGGTCTCCGACGGTCTTGGTAAAGCCCAGAGCGGCTTCCGTGTAGGCAGAAGCCCACTGCGCCATGGAAAGCTCGGACGCGCCGGCACAGACCATCAGGAGGATCGCGAGCCAGAAGAGAGATGTTTTGAACAGTTCTCCCATGGTCATGCCTTTGCCTTCTTCGGTCAGCCGTTCGATGGGGCAGGTGGCAAAGTTGTAGATGTTGTACAGCGGGACCAATGCCCAGATGCAGGCCAGCCATTTCCAGTGCTCAATTCCGAACACGGAAAAGAAGAGCGTAGATAAAAGGATTACGCCTACAGATCCCCAACAGTAGAAAGAATGAAGCATGCTCATGACCGTATCCTTATGCTCAAAAGGACATGCTTCCACGATCGGACTTACAAGCACTTCGATGAGGCCGCTTCCGATGGCATAGACCACCACACAGATCATGATGCCGATGAAGGGGTCTCCTGTGAGGCCGGGGATCACGGCTAAGCCGGCCAGACCGAGGGCACTGGCTATTTCCGAGAGGACAACGCTCCGTCGATAGCCGATGGAATCGACAAAACGCGCGCAGAACACATCCACCAGAAGCTGGGTCAGGAAGAAGGCTGTGGGGATCAGGGCCACCTTCCCCAGGGATATGTTGTAGGTTTTATGGAAGGTCAGAAACAGAAGCGGCGCGAAGTTGGCGGCGATGGCCTGGGTGATGAAACCCAGGTAACAGGCGATCAGGGTCTTCTGGTAGTTTTTCTTCATGGTTGTTCCTCTTATTGTTTTGTGTGGTGGATCGAAATGCGTCCGGGTTCTGTAATTAACAGAGCAGAGGTATAGTACAGCAGTGGATGACTGCATCTGCTGTGCAGGGTGTCTGAGTCATCATCCGGTCAAACCAGTATCCGTTGGAAAGGCGAGAGAATCCTCAGCCAGTCA
>CAMOQF010000155.1 GCA_946622645.1 uncultured Blautia sp. | reverse complement strand
ACGAAATATATCATTACCCGATTGAGTTCTAAGCTCAAATATGCCATCCTGTAAATGCCTTGTAAATGGCATGCCAAGCTGTGGTCCTCTCGCTTTTAACAATTGTATATTTCTGTCTATTTTAGCCTGTGCTTTGATGTCCAGACTTTCCAGGAATTCAAGAACCGGATATTTCCCTTCTCCCAAATCATAAAAATCTACACTATACATTTTCCTCCTCCATTATATATTCTATTGAATATATTGTCAAATTTCTAAAACAAAAAACAAGAACCAATGCATTTCTTCGTCTGCAAATGGTTCTTGTATTTTGTTAATCATTTATTTATAAGAGCTGATTTACGGCAAGGTATATAATCTGTAGAGGTCAGCTTTCTTTTTTCTCTTCCATCGCTTCCACGACTTTGTCTTCGATGGCTTCCTCCGCCGGAGTAGCCGGCTGTTCCGGAACCGCCCAGATGTGGATGCAGTTTGGAGTTTCCACATGATGGGGCTTGCCGTTCATCACGATGATATTTTTCTCATAATCCACGGTAAAGACGTTTACCGTATTGCTGCCGTGGTTGGCTACGGCAATGTGCTTGTTGTCCGGGAAGATTACGATATCCTTCGGATAATCGCCGCTGATCGGCAGATTGAACTTCTTTGTGAGGCATCCGTTTTCCGGATTGATCTCGAACATGGTTACCGAATCTTCGCCCGCCGTGGTGCAGAACAGATGCAGTCCGTCCGGAGCCAGTGCAAGGCCGGAAGCGGCGTTGTGGATCGCGTCCTTGTCGTCCTCCTTGTTCAGGGTGCTGATGGTCTGCAGAAGCTCAAATTCGGGCTGTTTTCCGCTTCCATCGTAGGAATAGACCTTGATCTCGTTGCTCAGCTCAAAGAGGATATAGGCGTATTTACCGCTCTTGCTGAACCGGATGATCCTGGGGCCGCTCTCACGCGGGCAACGGAGAATATCCACCAGTTCCAGCTTGGCGGTACGCTTGTTGATCCTGTAGATCTTTACCTGGTCAATGCCGTTATCCACAGCACACAGATATTTGTTGTCCGGTGTAGGACGTACGCAGTTTACGTGAGGACGGAAATTTCGCTCCGCCACGCTGCCCAGGCCGCTGTGGAACACGCCGTCCATCAGGCTTCCCAGACGTCCGTCACGATGTGTATGGACTACGGTCACCTTTCCATCGTGGTATCCGGCCACATACAGATACTTGCCGTCCACATCCGTAGCCAGGAAGCAGCCGCGCATTCCGTCGATATCCACGCTGTTGATGCGGGTCAGGTCGCCGTTTTCATCCCGGCGGAACACTGCCACACCCTCATCCTCAATGGCATAGAGGTATTTTCCGTTTTTGGACACCGCCGTATGGGAAGCGTTGCTCACAGGCACTTCGCTCCGTTCTGTCAGGGTACCTTTTTCCACATCTACATCATATACCTGGATACCCAGGCTGGATCCATGTGTATACGATCCAACATATGCAACATATTTTTTGTCCATAGCGGTGCCTCCTGCAAATTCATATATAAGTATTATACCATAATCTTACCCGGCGGACAACCATACACACCGGGAAATATCCAAGATCCAGGGAAAGAGACAGTCTCCTTACTCTTCCATCGCGGTTTTGAGAGCCTGTTTGATGGCGGTGCTGATACGCTTCGCCTTTTCCTGATCCAGGCCGTTCACCGTGATACCGATCGTGATATCATCCTGTACGTAAACTCCCGGGAAATAGAAGTCACATTTTTCCTTGTCGCTGAAGACATTCACATAGATGCCCTGCTCCTTGCAGGCCCGGTAAATGTCATCATTCAGCTTATGATCCATGGTCGCTGCGATTACAAGATACGCATCAGCCAGATCCGAACGCTTGACGTTTCGCATCTGCAGGCGGATCTGACCCAGCTTGGACAGTTCCTGGATCTCCGGGCCCGGCTGCGCCGACACGACATTGATATTCCGGGTAAACTGCAGCAGTGCCAGGATCCGGCGGTAGGCGATCTTTCCTCCACCCACTACCAGGACATTCTTGTCTGTCAGATCGATAAACATCGGGAAATAATTCTTGTTCTTCATCCTTATACCCCTCACATGCAAAAGATTCGGTATTCTGCTCCCTATTATACACCAAATTCATAAAAAACACAGCCATAAATCGTTAAAAAAAGAGACAAAAGCCTTCCCTCTTTCAGAGGAAGATTTTTGCCTCTCTTGCCATTACAGCATTCTGTCCAGATTTTCCCGGATTGCCAGGATAAATTCCCTGCTGTTCAGCACGGTCGGGTTCTCGATGGAGGTGATCAGGGCCAGGTCCTTGGTCATTTTGCCGGATTCGATGGTCTCAACGGTGGCTTTCTCCAGCTTGTCCGCAAAGGAAACCAGTTCCGGAAGCTCATCCAGCTCGCCTCTCTTCCGCAGTGCGCCGGTCCATGCAAAGATGGTAGCCACGGAGTTTGTGGAGGTCTCTTCGCCGGCCAGATGCTTGTAATAGTGACGCTGCACGGTGCCGTGGGCGGCCTCATACTCATACTTTCCGTCCGGAGAAACCAGCACGGAGGTCATCATGGCCAGGGAGCCGAAGGCGGACGAAACCATGTCGCTCATCACGTCCCCGTCATAATTCTTGCAGGCCCAGATAAAGCCTCCCTCCGCCTTCATGACTCTTGCCACGATATCATCGATCAGGCTGAAGAAGTAGGTCAGACCGGCTGCGTCATATTTTTCCTTGAATTCCTCGTCAAAAATCGTCTGGAAGACTTCTTTGAAGCGGCCGTCATAGGTCTTGGAGATGGTATCCTTGGCACCGAACCACACACTCTGATGGGTGTCCAGGCCATAGTTAAAGCAGCTGCGGGCAAAGCTCTTGATGGAGGCGTCCATGTTGTGCATTCCCATCAGTACGCCGCAGTCCTTGTAATCGTGGATCAGCGCCTTTTTCTCGGTTCCGTCCTCGCCTTCAAAAAGAAGGTAGGCTTTGCCGGGGCGGTCGATGTACAGCTCGGTGTTCTTGTAAATGTCGCCATAGGCGTGACGCGCCAGTGTGATCGGCTTCTTCCAGTTCCGAACGCAGGGCTCGATTCCCTTCACGATGATAGGCGCGCGGAAGACGGTTCCGTCCAGAATCGCACGGATCGTGCCGTTGGGGCTCTTGTACATCTCTTTCAGGTTATATTCGGACATTCTGGCGGCGTTGGGTGTGATGGTGGCGCATTTGACAGCCACGCCATACTTCTTGTTTGCCTCGGCAGCATCGATGGTCACCTGATCGTCGGTCTCGTTTCTGTGTTCCAGGCCCAGGTCATAATATTCTGTCTTCAGGTCAATATAGGGAAGAAGAAGCTCCTCCTTGATCATCTGCCAGAGGATGCGGGTCATTTCATCCCCGTCCATCTCCACCAGAGGAGTTTTCATGATTATTTTGTCCATTTGAGGCACCTCCATAAATTCTTTTGAGAGCCAGACACCTTATTCCCGGATATCGTTCTTTGGCAGCTCATCCGGATTTGATGTTCGGTAACTGTTTTATCCTTCTGATTTTGCTGCTCGTTTCAGATGCTGATTCCAAGTCTCTCGCAGGTTTCACTTACAACCTTCTCAAGCTCAGGGGCAGACATAACCGTCACACGTCCGTCGTCGTACTGCTGATCCACCCAGGCCTTGATCAACGTCACCAGTTCGCTCGTCTTTTCAATCATCTTGTCACCGTTCAGGTGGTAATGGGTATTCAGCCAGTGCGCGATTCCGGCGGCACCGGAGGTGTTGGAAACAGCAACCTCCACCGGACGGTTCAGGAATTTGTCCGTATCGAAAATATTGTAGATCTCTTCGTTTTTCAGAAGACCGTCGGCGTGGATTCCGGCGCGGGTCACGTTGAAGTTGCGGCCGACAAAGGGCGTTCTTTCCGGAATATGATACCCGATCTCTTTCTCGTAGTATTCCGCCAGCTCCGTGATGACCGTCGTGTCCATGCCGCCCAGGTTTCCTTTCAGCTGGGCATACTCAAAGACCATCGCCTCCAGGGGCGTGTTTCCGGTCCGCTCTCCGATACCGAAAAGGGAGGTGTTGACGCCGCAGGCGCCGTACAGCCAGGCTGTGGTGGAATTGCTGACCGCCTTGTAGAAATCATTGTGTCCGTGCCATTCGATCAGTTCCGACGGTACGCCGGCGTGGGTCAGGATACCGTAAATGATGCCGGGAACAGACCGCGGGATCACCGCGCCAGGATAGTTGACGCCGTAGCCCATGGTATCACAGCAGCGGACCTTGATCGGGATGCCGTACTGCTGCCGCAGCTTCATCAGTTCCAGACAGAAGGGGATCACATAACCGTAAATGTCCGCCCGGGTAATGTCTTCCAGATGGCAGCGGACCGCCACACCGATCTCCAGGCATTCCTTTACGATGCTCAGGTAATGCTCCATAGCCTCGCGGCGGGTCATCTTCATCTTGTAGAAGATGTGATAGTCCGAACAGCTCACCAGGATACCGGT
>CAMOQF010000154.1 GCA_946622645.1 uncultured Blautia sp. | reverse complement strand
GAGTCAAAGCTCATGCCGATCTTGACGGATGCATCGGAAGACGTCTCCTCCTGCGAAGCCGTCTCCTCCTGCTTTTCCGACGAATCCTCACCGCAGCCGGCGGTCATCAGGCAAAGCAGGAAACACACTATGAACAGCCATGTTTTTTTCATCATCGAAGCCTTTCTCTGTACTCACTGGGGGTGACGCCTTCATATTTTTTGAAGATTCTGCTGAAGTAGTTGGGATCGCTGTAGCCGGACAGACGGCAGATCTCCTTGATGCTGTAGCCGGGATCCTTCAGAAGCTGCCTGGCTGTGTTGATCCGGACGCCGGTCAGGTACTCGATAAAGTTGCGGCCCGCCTCCTGTTTAAAGAGCTTGCTGAAATAGTACGGGCTGATGTCCACATAGCGCGAAACATCGTCCAGCGATATATCCTTCTGATAATTCTCATCGATATAGCTTTTCGCCTTTGATATGATCGATTCCGATTCTTTCTCCCGCGTGGTCAGGATGCCGTTTGTGACGACGGCGGTCTTCTGCAGAAGCCATGCGCGCAGCGCTTCGAGCGACCGGCAGTCCCTGAGCTCCTGCAGGTAGTTTTCACGATAGCGGAAACCGTACTTGACGCTGCCCTTGAAAAACGCCTGATATTCGATCCGCATGGCCAGCTCCAGCACCTTGATCTCGATGCTCTGACGGTTGTCGCCGTAATTCTGGATCATCCAGTCAAAGAAAGCGTTGGCAGTGGAACGGGCCATCATCTCATTTCCCTCGATGCTGTACTGGATAAAACGGTTTTCCAGATCCAGCGGGTATTCTCCGTCATAATCCTGTATCATGGGAATGTCATTGATATGGACCACATGGCTGTCGCCTTCGCGGAGCGCCCGCAGGGCTTCCTCATAGGATTCCCGGATGTTCTCGATCCTTTTCACCTTTCCGATGCCGGCGCGGAACTTGCAGTCGATCCGCTGCTCCAGCCGGTGGACCATGTTGCGGGCCGCTGTGAGAATACGGACACGCTCTTCGTAAGGCGCAGACTCCTGATCATAGGAAACCAGCAGGATGATACGATTGCCCATGACCGGCCCGACGATCCCGTCAAAGAAACCTTTGGCCGTCTCCCGGAACGTAGGATAGAACTGGCTGGCCTTCACGCTGGCGCCGATCGCGTTGGTGAAGGCTCCGTTTTCCACGCTGTCCCCGAACTCGGTCGCCACGATGTAGGCGTAATCCTCCGTCACGCCCAGCAGCTCCCGGTAGTTTTCTTCATAGCTGTGAAAATCCTCCTGCAGCAGAAGGCTGTAGATGTAACCCGACTCGATCAACGGCACGACCGTCTCCAGTCGTTCCCGGATCCGGAGGTCGTCGCTTCTCTTCTGCCGGTTTTCATCCACCTGCTGCATGGCTTTCTGGCAGACCTCCAGAACCGTCTTTTTGCTGACAGGCTTGGTCAGGAACTCCAGCACTCCAAGGCTTATGCATTCCTGTGCATAATGAAAACGGTCGTAAGCCGTGATCACGATGAAGATCGTGCTCTGGTTGAATTTGCGGATCTCCCGCATGGCCTGTACGCCGGAAAGCCCCGGCATCTGGATATCCATAAAAGCGATATCCGGGCGGAAGGTCTCCGCAAGCTCCACCACCGCTCTTCCCGTCTTGGCGGTAGCGATCTCGCACTCCCGCCCGTAGGTGGTCTCGATCATTTTTTTCAGGGATTCCAGCATGATCCCTTCGTCATCTGCCAATAATATACGATACATGGTCTGCTCCTGCGATTCAGTCTGTGCAGCAGTTGCTTCGGACTGCGTGTCTCGGCGGCGGTCAAAAGATCTTTTGACCCTCTCGTCATATGTCTGTGGTTTCCGGGATCCGGAGGATCACCTCCGTCCCCTGGTTTTCGCCTGCGCTCACGATCTCCATCAGGCCTTCTTTCTCATAAAAGAGCGAAAGCCTGGCGTTTACGTTCCGAAGACCGATCCCGGTGGAATCCGGGGATTTTTCCACTTCGGCCGGCACTGCGTCCGGTCCGGACAGGATCTCCCGGATCCTCTCCTGAGTCATGCCTTTCCCGTTGTCCCGCACCCGGATGCAGATCCCCAGCGGATCTCTTTCCACCTTCAGCCAGATACGGCCTTCCCAGTCGATGTCCCGAATGCCGTGGTTGACTGCGTTTTCCACCAGCGGCTGCAGGATCATGCTGGGCACCCGGCAGGACAGAACGTCTTCATCCACTTCCTTGGAGAAATGGATGTCGCCGGCAAAGCGTACATTTAATATGTAGATGTAGTTCTCGACAGATTCCACCTCTTCCTCCAGAGTGGAATCCTCGCTTCCTTTTTTGACGTTGTAGCGGAAGAAGTCCGCCATGCGCTGTACAAAGATACTGGTCTGCTCGGCATCCTCCATCATGGCCAGCTGGGCGCCTGCGTTCAGCGAATTGAACAGGAAATGCGGGTTGATCTGGGACTGCAGATATTTGAGCTGGGCTTCCTTCAGATGGGCTTCCATCAGAAGCTCCCTCTCCTTCATCTGCTGCTCCTTCTCCATGTTCTCACGGGTCAGGTGCATATAGTCTTCCAGGCTCTTGACCATGGTGTTGAAAGTGCGGGTCACCGCGCCGACTTCATCGTTGGCGTCGGTGGGCGGCATTTTGACGTGGAAATTTCCTTCGCCTACGATCCGTGCGGTGGCTGCCAGGTCCGAAAGGGGCCGCACCACGCCGCGGATCATGAAGTACAGCATCAGGGAGTTGACGCCCATCATGATCACGATCAAAGCGGTACTCACGACCGCCATGGGACGGATGGCCCTCTGCAGCGACTGGAAGCTTTCCGAATTGTTGCGGAACTGGCGGCTGTTGAGTTCGTAGATCCAGCTGTTCAGATATCCGTACAGGCGCTGGGCGTTGTCGAAGGATTTCCGGTACTTCTCCACGTTCCGCCCTCGTTTGTACGTGATGGCGTCTTCGGTATGCTTCAGGTATGTGTCCGACATCCGGCGGATGTTCCTCTCCAACAGCATCACCGGGTTGTCGGTCACGTTGTTGTTCAGCCTGGACAGGAGAGACCGGTAGTTTTCTTCACTTTTATAATAGTTTTCCAGGGTGTCCGAGGATTTCAGCAGAAGATAACCATATGTATTGTTCTGCACTTCCTCCAGAGACTCCGAGAGCTCTGTCAGAGAGACGTTGCTGGTGTAGACCTGCTCCAGTCTTTCCGTGATCCGGTTCAGCTGCAGATACATGACAACGTTTACACTGGACATGATCAGCGTGATCAGCACGACCGCAAAGAGCACCTTGGCGGTCAGCGAAATGTCACGCCAGCGAAGGCGGCTTCTTTTCTGATTCATTCCGCACCTCCTTCGGAGGATGCGGCCTCTCCCTGCAGGTCTTCGGTGGAGATGGAATGCAGATCCACCGTGTAATACGAATTGCTTCGTCCTGTCTGGAAGAATTCCGTCAGCGCCTCGATGCAGTACGTGCCGATCTGCTCCGTATCCATATAGATGGTCACGGGGATCAGGCCTTTTTCCACGCCGTCCATGATGGTGTCCGAGGTGTAAAAGCCTACGATCTGCAGATCACCCACCATGTTGAAATCGATCATGGCCTGGTAGGCGCATTCCGTGGTGACCTCGTCCAGGCAGACCATGATGTCCGGGACGCCTTCCGTGGACTGGAAGATGTTGCGGACCGCTTCTTCCACGTCAAACTGGCCTGAGGAGAAAAGGTTCTTGTCCTTCACGCGGATGCCCTGGCCCGGATGCGCCTGGTTTACGGCATTGTAGATCTGCGCGTACATCTGGTTCTTGTCAAGCTCTTTTTCACGGTTGGAGATGACAAGAATGTTCTGCGTGTTCTCGTCGGCAAGCGCAGCTACCTCCGAACCGTAGGCGATGCCAAGCTGATAATCGTTCACGCCCACAAAAGACTGGCGGCTGCTGCGGTTGGGGTCGTTGATGATGGTAATCACCGGGATCCCCGAATCCACTGCTTCGTCGATCTTTTCGATCAGGCCTTCTTCTCCGTTGTACTCCAGGATGATGCCGTCCGCCTTCGCGGCGATAAACATGTCAATGTAATCCAGCTTGTCGTAATCCGAATTCCATCCGGTCTGGTTGAGGGAGAGGAGGGCGCCGGAGGAGGCGGCCTCTTCACGGGCATGGTTGTACACAGCCTGCCAGAAGGTGTTGTTTCGACTGTCGACGATCATCTCGTACTGGCGCGAGTAGGTCCGGGGCGACTTTGACTCATCGCCGGAAGCCGTGTCTATTATTCTGTTGTAGTAGAATGTGACCAGCAGGATGAACAGACCGAAGATGATCACGGACAGGATCATCAGGACTATCTCCACCGGAATTTTCATCTTTTTCATTAGGGAGAGACCTTTCGCCGGTTGGGCGTCCCTGCCGGAGGCTGGGATGACTGCCCTGCCGGGGGGTGCTGAGCGCACGGCTCATGGCATCGCTGCCGGGGGTGCTCTGAGCGCACGGCTCATGGCATCGCTGCCGGGGG
>CAMOQF010000153.1 GCA_946622645.1 uncultured Blautia sp. | reverse complement strand
CTGGAACCGCTGCGGATGCCGCAGGAGGAAAGGCTCTCCTGCGGGGGAAGGATCCGCTTTTGCATCCGGCTGGCAAGTGAGAAAGGCTGGTCTGAGCGGGGTAAGGACAGTCGGTATTTTTTCACCAGCACCTCGACGATCTGTACCGCCAGTTTACTCACTTGCGTGTTTTCGTCCAGCATCAGATCAAACCCCGCTTCCAAAGGAGGTACATATACATCTACAAGGATCATAAATTTTCTCCACATTATCCATGACTGCTTTGTGCGTTAATTTCCTGCCCGCCTCATCCACAACTGCTTTGTGCATGATTCTCCTAAACGTCTCATCCACAATTGCTTTGGTCATGCATTTCCTGCACGTCTCATCCGCAATTGCCTTGGTCGTGCTTTTCCTGCACGTTTCCACATCTGCTTTGGTCATGCACCCATGTCCTCTCGAAAGATCCGTGCCAGAGGCACCAGGATCTTGTCTGCTTTCCGTACTTCTCCTGTATCGGGCAGCATCCCGATCCCGGGTTTCTGTGGCTTGTTCTGCTCAGCATATCGCAAATACGAAAAGTTCAGAATTCCGGCCTTGGCCACATTCCCGCCAAAATGAATACCGGTTTTGTCCCGGACAAAGCTCTGGAACGCCGGATACGACTGCACCGCACTCTTCTTTTCTGCGGGAAGGATTCCGGCAAAGAAGATATTGTGGAGAGCACCCTTTTCGAAGATCGTTTCCACAAATCCGTTCATGCCGGAATCCGCACGGCAGACCGTCTCAAAGAACCATTCCAGGTCGGTGATAAAATGAAAAACCGGTTTTTCCTTAGACATCTCGGCAAATATTTCCGCCTCATCCCGGCCCTCCTGGCACAGCTCATTTTTCTTTTTGTTTCGTTTTTGGAAGACGTCGGTGAGGGTTTCTTTGAAATACCGGAACAGGCTTTCCTCATCACAGACCCGTTGAAGCCCCAGCGATTCCGTAAATGGGCGGAATGCGCCTGAGGGACTGTCGATCACGCAGACCTTTGCTCCTTTCAGCAAAGAAGAAAGGATCATGATCTTGAGAAAATTCTTTTTCCCGCTCTTTCGGGTTCCGGTGATGAGGAAGCAGTAGAAGTTCCGGAGGTTCAGGCTGAAGACGTCTGCATCCCGGGTGTTGTATCCCACTGGAAGAAGGTGGCTCGCTTCTGCTGCTGAAAGAACCTGGGAGAGCCGCGCAAAATCGAGCCAGACCGGATGTTCCGGAAGCTCCGGCACGGGAAGGGCGTGACGGCGTCCGTTTTTCCGGTTCAGGTCCCGGATCTTGTCCGCAATCTTCAGGTTTCTTTGGTGGGCATCGGTTTCGTCCACGGGAAGGGCGGTCTGAAACTCCAATGCTCGTTCTTTTTCCAGCAGAAGTCCCCTGCCTCTGACTCCGGCCGCAGGCCTGACTTCGATCCGTGCGGACCTGAGGATCTCACTATAGGCATAGCGGTCAGCCATCTCCAGGCAAAAGACAGTGGACAGGTTGGCTCCGGTCCTGGGCGGGATGCCGCCGGATCCGAAACCACCGGCCGAAACCGCCAGATGGATCCCGTAACCGGCTCCTTCCCGCGAAAGCAGGAGCATGTTTTCTTCGAAGGCATCGCCGGTCTTCTCGCGGAAGGATGCGTAATTGTCCAGGACGATCAGGATCCGGGGACGGTCCAGCCCGGACGGATGCCCGGAATCTTCTCCCATATCCTTCTTTCGTTCTGTCAGGATCCTGTCCATCATGGTGAAGAAACGACTGGTTTTTTCGAAGTCTTCTTCGTCCATCACGCCGCCCACATGGGCGTCGCCTGCAAAACAGCGCAGCATTCTGCCGCCAAAATCCAGCAGATAGACGTTAAGTTCATCGACACTATAGCTTGTGATCGCACTCATGACCAGTGTCTGCAGAAAGGTGCTCTTCCCGCTTCCGGCCATCCCGCACACAGCCAGATGACCGCACTTTGACAGTGTAATCTTCGCGAGTCTCTGCTCCTGATTCCATGGATCATCCACGATTCCCAGTGTCAGGTCAGGCTCCTCCGCTCTGCACAGACTTGACAAGGCAGCATCTGGGCTCACACATACGCGCGAAGCTATACCTGCTTTTTCATTCCCCGGGAGCTCTGCCATCAGGTTCTCGTTATTCTGTATGCCTGTACCATGACCTGTCAAGGAATTGAACTCTTTAAGGTTTTCGAGCGAAATCCTCTCCGGGAGCGGCGCCAGATACAGACTTCCTGCCTGTGGAATCCTCATCTCCCGTGCTATCTGCCGAAGATAGCCGCACACGGCTTCCAGCTGCGTGATTTCTTTTTCATCCGTATGAACCATGTCCGGCTGTCCTGCGGTCATGTCTGCCTGCCCGGTGTTGGTAAGAAGGATGCAGGTCTTTTCTTTTTTGGCCCCCTGGTCCTTTCTGTAAGGTGCACCGCTGTAACCGGCCTGGAAGGCTTCGAACACTTCATTGTTGCCAACCTGAAGAAAAGCGCGTCCGGCGCGGGTGATGTCCGCGGCATCCGGGACATGCAGCATATCCTGCGAGTCGGACCGGTCCTGCACCCGCAGGCACAGGCGAAAACGCGCGTTGCTTCGGATGTTTTCATCCACGGTCCCGCCCGGCTTCTGTGTCGCCAGGATCAGATGCACGCCCAGACTCCTGCCCACCTGCGCCACGCTGATCAGCTCCCGCATAAAATCGGGCTCTTCTTTTTTCAGTTCCGCAAACTCATCGATGATGATAAATAGATGAGGCATGGGAAGAGATGCCTCTCCGTTCCTGAACAGTCTGGTGTAAGCGTCGATATGGTTGACGCCGAATTCCATCAGCCTTTTCTGCCGTCTTCGGTTTTCGCTTTTGATGGAGATCATGGCTCTTCTGACCTGGCTGCCGGAAAGGTTTGAGATCTGTCCGGCCATATGCGGAAGTCCATTGAAAAGGTTCGCCATGCCGCCGCCCTTGTAATCGATGATAAAAAAGACTACATCGCGAGGGCTGTAATTGACGGCCAGAGATAACAGATAGGTTTGAAGAAGTTCGCTTTTTCCGGAACCCGTGGTCCCTGCTGCCAGCCCATGCGGTCCATGTGCCTTTTCGTGTACGTCCAGGACGCAGGGGACGCCGGAAGCCTTCTGCCCGATGATGCCGCGGATGTGATCGCAGGTCCGGTTTTTCCTCCACCTGTCAGCAGAGTGCAGCTCCTCCGGATGATCGATTCCCAGCATCTCAAAAAAGGTGAGTGACTCGGGAATCTCGCCGCCTGCGTTGTCACCATGGACCTCCATCGCAGCCAGAGAGCGGGAAAGCATTTCTGCCTCCTGGTCGCTCACCTGATCAAACCGTACCGGAATTCTCTCCGGCTGCCTGGCAAACGCCTGGTACATGCCATGAAAGCATTCATCATTCCGGATGATCCATTCGCAGGAATTCGGCAGATTCTCCGGCGTGTCCGAAAGGAGAAGCACCGTAAAGTCCGCATTAAAGTGCGCTTTTTCCACATACCACTTGATAAGATCGTTCTCAAGAAGAGAATAGTCAGAAAGGAAGAGCACATAGAACGGTTCTTCCTCATCCCGGGCGTCCGGATTCTCCAGCCTTTTTCGCAAAACGACCGAAAGCTCATAGAAGACGTCGCCCGCTTCGGCCCGGTTGGCCGCGACATAACGGAAGCTCTTGTTTTTATTCCACACATGAGGAAGCCATCTCGCAAATCGCCACCGAAGCGCGTCGAAAGAATCGTCCTCATTGTAGACAAAAGCAAGCTTGACGTCGGTGTAGCAGTTCACAGCCGCCATCTGGACGGTCAACAGCCTGGCTGTCTCGTAGGCGCCCTGCTTCTGGGAGCCTCCTACCAACCCGATCAGCGGATATCGTGTCAGGTCTGAGAGAACGGGTACATCGGTCATAGTCTGATAGCTCTGACGGATCCGCTGTGGTTCCTGGTACAGCGGGTCCGGATGCAGCATGAACCGTTCTTTGGACGTGACCACGGGAGCCTGGAAGGGAAGCTCCCCGATCCCGATACGATGCTTCAAGAAATCATCGTGCGTCTTGTTACGGTTCCAGAGAAGAGAAGAATGCTCATCCGTCCGGGCCAGAGTTTTGCTGTCCGGATAACACTCCAGGAGTACCTGCTTGTTATGCAGATAACGCCTGCGGACCTCCGACTCCTTGCCGGCTATGTAAGCACGATAGCTTTTTTCACGGTCAGCCGTTTCTTTTTTGACCGATTTTTCCTGTGCCCGTCGGTTGATAACGCCCCAGGAAGCCGCTACAGCAGCGGAGGACGCCGCCATCACCAGGCCGGAGTACATGAACAGGCTCGTGCTGCCGCCGTTGCTTCTGGCTGCGTATATCATCATCAGGCTTCCAAGGCTCATTGGGATGACCATGGAGACGGAGGGTCCCACCGTCATGAGAAGAGACTGTTTCTTGCCGCCCGGCATGGGCGGCGGATCCTCGATCTCGACCGGCGTTGTATCGAGTGGCGCCACCTCTCTCGGTGACCTGTGCACGAT
>CAMOQF010000152.1 GCA_946622645.1 uncultured Blautia sp. | reverse complement strand
CAAAGCGTACAGCACCCAGCTGATCGCCTGCTACGCCCTCGCCATGGAGCTGTCCCGGGTTAAAGGGACGGTTTCGGAGGAAGAACTCTCAGCGATGGTCGATGAAATGCAGAAACTGCCGGACAAGATCGCCCGGGTCCTGGAGGACAAGGAGCGCATTCAATGGTTTGCTGCCAAATTCTCCAACACACATGACATCTTCTTTATCGGAAGGGGCGTGGATTATGCCATCAGCATGGAGGGCAGCCTGAAGATGAAGGAGATCAGCTATATCCACTCGGAAGCATATGCCGCAGGCGAACTGAAGCACGGCACCATCTCGCTCGTGGAGGAGGGGACGCTCGTGGTGGGCGTGCTCACACAGAACGCTCTGTATGAAAAGACGGTGAGCAATATGGTAGAGTGCAAGAGCCGGGGAGCCTATCTGATGGGGCTGACGAGCTATGGAAATTACAACGTGGAGGATACGGTGGACTTTACGGTCTATATCCCCAGGACGGACCCGCATTTTGCGACGAGCCTGGCGGTGGTTCCCCTGCAGCTGATGGGATACTACGTGAGCGTCGCCCGCGGCCTGGATGTGGATAAACCCAGAAACCTTGCAAAATCCGTTACAGTCGAGTAAAATTAAAGTATATTCACTTAGGAGAAAGGAAGACTTGGTATGGAAAAATTTTTAAGTCGCTTTCAGCTGAAAGCGCATGGAACAGATGTGCGTACAGAACTGCTGGCAGGCCTGACGACGTTTATGACCATGGCCTATATCCTTGCGGTCAACCCAAGTATTCTGAAGGATGCCGGCATGGATGTCGGAGCGGTTTTCACCGCGACGGCTCTGGCCTCCGCCATTGCGTGCGTATTGATGGGCATTATCGCCAACCTGCCGTTTGCATTGTCGGCAGGGATGGGCCTGAACGCGTACTTTGCGTACACGGTGGTCATAGGGATGGGTTATTCCTGGCAGCTGGCTCTGACAGCGGTCTTTGTTGAAGGCCTCATCTTTATCGGGCTCTCCCTTACCAATGTGCGTGAGGCGATCTTTAACGCCATCCCAACCACGCTGAAGGTGGCGGTATCGGTCGGGATCGGCCTGTTCATCTGCTTTATCGGTTTGCAGAACGCGCATGTTGCGGTGGACAGCGCTACGCTGGTGAGCATGTTCTCTTTCAAAGATTCTGTCAGTAACGGGACGTTCAATTCCGAGGGCATCACCGTCCTGCTTGCGCTGATCGGCATTCTGATCACAGCCCTTCTGGTGATCCACAAAGTGAAGGGAAATCTTCTGATCGGTATCGTGGTGACATGGCTTCTGGGCATCTTCTGCGAGATCATCGGACTTTATGTTCCAAATCCGGACGCGGGCTTCTACAGCCTGATCCCCTCAGGCCTGGTCTCGGCTCCGGCTTCCATCGCGCCGACACTGTTTAAACTCGATTTTTCCGGCGTCCTGTCCGTGAACTTCCTGGTGGTCATGTTCGCGTTCCTTTTTGTGGACCTTTTTGACACGCTGGGAACATTGATCGGCTGTGCTTCCACGGCCAATATGCTGGATAAAGATGGACGCCTGCCGGGGATCAAAGGCGCTCTGCTTGCGGACTCAGTGGGTACGGCCTGCGGCGCTTGCCTGGGAACGACCACAGTCACGACATTTGTGGAGTCTTCCTCCGGCATAGCGGAAGGCGGACGCACCGGCCTGACTGCGATCACGACCGGCCTTCTGTTCCTGCTGTCCCTGTTCTTCTCGCCGGTATTTCTGGCGATTCCGTCCTTCGCGACGGCGCCGGCCCTGATCGTCGTCGGATTTCTGATGATGAAGCAGGTGACGAAGATCGACTGGAATGAATCGCTGGAAGCGATCCCCGCATTCATCGCGATCATGGCAATGCCGTTCTTCTATTCTATTTCGGAAGGCATCTCCATGGGGATCATCTCCTACGTGGTGCTGAATCTCTGCGCAGGAAAGACGAAAAAGATCTCACCGCTTATGTATGTACTGGCAGTCGTGTTTATACTGAAGTATATTCTGCTGTAACAAAAAGACGGAGGGCTGATCCATTCAGTCCTCCGTTTCTTTTTGTGTGATACGGCTGTCAGTATGGAGCGCCGGTCAGTTTGGCCCAGGCAATGCCGACGCGCTCATAGACGTTCATGGCGTCTTCGACGTGCAGCGGATTTCCGGTGCCGGCAGGCGCTCCGGCGGTCACAAAAATGTAGTCCTGGCCGCCGATCCGGGCGTAGCTTGCAAGACACAGTCCGGCTTCGTTGGTAAAGCCTGTCTTGCCGCCCAGAAGAATGCCTTCGGTGACGTGGGGATCCTCCACATTGTTGAACAGCGTACTGTAGAAGGTGATCCCGTCCGGATGTACGTTGGTGGGTCCGGTATAGTGCCAGGGGCTCTCGATAATCTCACGGAAATCGTCGTTCTTGATACAGTAGCGCAGGAGCGTCGCCATGTCAAAGACGGTGCTGTAGTGGTCAGGATCGTGCAGCCCGGTCGTGTCGCAGAAATGTGTTTTAGTCATGCCGAGTTTTCTGGCTTTGGCGTTCATCATCTCCACAAAAGCAGCTTCGGAGCCTGCGATATGGTCGGCGAGGGCAATGCAGCACTCCGCGCCGGAAGGCAGCAGTACGCCGTAGAGCAGATGGCGGGCGGAGACTGTCTCGCCAGGCTCAAAGCCGGCCCGGGTGGCGTCTCTTTCGCCGAGCCCGTCAAATTCCGCCGTGGTGAGGGTGATCTCTTCGTCCAGGCTGTCGAGCTCTTCGATCGAGACGATGGCAGTCATCATCTTGGTCATGGAGGCGGGATAGATCTGCTCGTTCTCGAGAGAAGCCCCCAGGACTTTGGCCCCTTTTGCCTGCATCAGGACAGCGTTCCTGCTGTAGATCCCGGAAATGTCCACTTCATGCAGGACGGGCGTTTCGAGGCTCTGGAGCCAGGATTTCAGGCCTTTGTCCCAGAAGACGACCGCCAGAATGACAAGCACGACCAGTATTTCAACGATAAAGGAGATAAACAGCGCCTTCTTGCTCCGGCGCTGTTTGTTTTTGCGTGTGTTCTGTTTCTTCAATGGATCCAGTACCTCATCAACAAGATGGTTTTACTCAGACGGATTTTTTCATGTCCATGATGACGTCTATGGACTTGATGCAGGCGGAACGAAAACCGTTCTCTTCAAGAGCGGCACAGCCGCGGATGGTGGTGCCTGCGGGAGAACAGACCTGGTCCTTCAGAATGCCGGGATGCAGGCCGGTCTGCTGCATCAGCCGGGCGCTTCCTGCGACTGTCTGGCCGACAAGACGGTAGGCGGTATCGCGGGGAAGACCGTATTTGACGCCGGCGTCCGCGTAGGCTTCCATCAGCAGATCGATGAAGGCCGGGCCGCAGCCGGCCACGGCGCCGCCGATCCCCATGAGGTGGGAGGGGAGTTCTTCCACAACGCCGACCGAGGAGAAGAGTTCCATGACGGAGGCGCGTTCTTCCGGAAGAAGGCTGTTGGTGCTTTCAAACATGAGGACGCCTTCCCCCACCATGGCCGGGGTGTTGGGCATGATGAACTGGATGCGGACGGAATCGTCCAGGTATGTACGGTATCTGGCGTGATCCCACCCTGCCGCGACAGACAACAGGGCTTTTCCGGAAAGAAGGGGCTTTATCTCGGAGAGGACGCCTTCGATCTGGTAGGGCTTGCAGGCCATGATCACGATGTCGGCGTTTTTCACCAGCTCTTGTACGGAAGACCTGGGCGTAAAGCCGATCTTTTCCGCGTTTTTCTGCAGCTTCTCCTGGTTGGGCGCGAAGGCTGCAAGAGTGTCGGCGGTGAGGCCGCCTCTTTTCAGAAAGCCTGCGGCAAGCGCCTGCGCCATATTTCCCATTCCGATAAAACCATATCTGCTCATAGCGTTCTCCCTTCACTTCAGTCCGGATTTCAATAAACCTATTTTACATAAAAAAGCCCGCAGAGACAAGTGCCCTTTTTTACAGAGAAGATCAGGCGCGATTACTTTTCACAGAAAAAACACAGAATTTTGGAATTATTTTCACAAATTGGGATTAGTTTATTTTTGGATTAAAGAAAAGTTTTCAATAAGTGAAAGCTGAAAGAAAGGGAGCATCAGATCATGCGAAAAAAGTCAAGGATCATGGCAAAAAAGACCGTCCGGTCTATGTATGGACTGCTGGCGGCAGGCACTTTGACAGCGGCATTGGTAATGCCGATGCACGTTTTTGCGGAGGAGCAGGAAGCACAGTCTCCAAAGGAAACGGCTGTTCAGGAAGGTGAAGTTACGTTCAGCACGGACTATCCCGGAGTTACTGTAAAACCTGGCGGGACTTCGACGTTTACTCTGCACATAACAAATACGGGTTCAGAGGAGACCACAGTAGACCTTTCCGCGGAAAATCTTCCGGAAGGCTGGCAGGGAACGTTTAAGGGCAGCGCCAATGAAGTATCCATGGTACATATCAGTGCCGGTCAGGATAAGGAAAATTCACCTTCACTCACCTATTCCCTGAGCGTTCCGGAGGATACAAAGGAAGATACCTACACGATCACATTGAACGCAAAAGGCGGCAGTG
>CAMOQF010000151.1 GCA_946622645.1 uncultured Blautia sp. | reverse complement strand
GAGGGAATGAAAATGTTTGATCATTCTATCGTCAAAAACCCGGAGATCTTTCAGCAGAACAGGCTGGAAGCACATTCGGATCACATATATTATCATAAAAAAGCAGGGGACTGCCAGGTCCTTCTGAACGGAACCTGGAATTTTTCTTATGCTGAAAACTATGAGCAGGCCATAAAAGGCTTTGAAGCACCGGAGTATGACTGCCACGGCTGGGGAGAGATCCGGGTGCCAGGGCACATCCAGCTGCAGGGATACGACTCGCCCAAATATGTCAATGTACAGTATCCGTGGGACGGCATCGAAGAGATCCGCCCGGGTGGGATCCCGGAAAAATATAATCCCACAGCCAGCTATGTAAAGTATTTTGATGTGCCCGAGGCGATGAAGGGCCGGCCATTGTTTATCTCATTCCAGGGTGTAGAGAGTGCCTTCGCCCTCTGGTTGAACGGAGAGTACGTAGGATACAGCGAGGATTCCTTCACGCCGTCCGAGTTTGAACTGACGCCTTATCTTCAGGAGGGTGAAAACAAGCTGGCGGTGCAGGTCTATAAATGGAGCGCCGGCAGCTGGTGCGAGGACCAGGATTTCTTCCGCTTTTCCGGAATCTTCCGGGATGTGTATCTGTACACGGTCCCGGAGGTCCATGTGCGCGATCTGAAGGTGGAAACACTGCTGGATGACGTATATAAAGATGCTGTTCTCAGGATGACGCTGAAGGTATGGGGGGAAGGAACTGTCTCCGCCCGGCTCTGCAAGGACGGTCAGATGATCGGCAGCGCCGGACAGGCGGTTCGATCCTGTCAGGAGAGCGGGACTGCAGCATCGGATGCAGATCGTCCGGAAGTGAAAACCGCAAAACGTGTGAGCACCGAAGCTCTGCTGGAGATCCCTGTCAGCGCCCCGGCTCTCTGGAGCGCTGAAGACCCGGCTCTGTATGACCTGGAGATCACGACTCTGGATGCTTCCGGGCAGATCGCAGAGACCGTCACAGAAAAGGTCGGCTTCCGCCGCTTTGAGATCAAAGACAGCATCATGTACCTGAACGGAAAACGGATCGTTTTCAAGGGTGTGAACCGCCACGAATTTACAGCGGAAAACGGCCGCGTGATGACGGAAGACATCATCCGCTTCGACCTGATGATCATGAAGCAGAACAACATCAACGCGATCCGCACCAGCCATTATCCCAACCGGACCGAGCTGTACCGGCTTTGCGACGAGTTTGGATTTTATGTGATCGATGAGACAAACCTGGAGACCCACGGCACGTGGGATCCCATCAAGGGCGGAAAGGAAGATATCTCCTTCGCGGTGCCCGGCAACCGGCCGGAATATACGCAGATGGTGCTGGACCGGGCCAACAGCATGTACCAGCGCGATAAAAACCACGCCTGCGTTCTGATCTGGTCCTGCGGGAACGAATCGTTTGGAGGCACCAACCTGGTACGGATGGCGGAATTCTTCCACAGTGTGGATGCGGGCCGTCCGGTCCATTACGAAGGCGTCTATAACGACCGCCGTTACGATGTGTCGGACATGGAGAGCACCATGTATGCTCCGGTCACAGAGATCAAGGAATGGCTTTCGACTCACCGCGACAAGCCGTACATCAACTGTGAATATGCCCATGCTATGGGAAATTCCTGCGGCGCCCTGCAGAAATATACGGACCTTACCGAGACAGAACCTCTGTTCCAGGGCGGATTTATCTGGGATTATATCGACCAGTGCCTGAAGTGTACGGATCCGTACGGACAGACATTTTACGGCTACGGCGGCGATTTCCTGGATCGTCCGAATGACGGGAACTTCAGCGGAAACGGCATCGTCTACGGCGACGACCGTCTTCCCACGCCCAAGATGCAGGAGGTTAAATTCTGTTATCAGAATATCAAGATCACTTTTGAAGAGTGCGTGGAGAGCCCCTGCGGTGTGCAGGCGGTGATCTGGAACAAGAGTCTGTTTACCAACACGGATCAGTATGACTGCAGCCTGATCCTGTTGTCGGACGGAGAAGAGATCTCGCGGATCCCGGCTGATTTTGCCGTGGCTCCGGAGGAGACAAAACGTTTTGCGATCAACATGGAACTGCCGGAGGACGGAAAAGAGCACATCCTGACAGTTTCATTTACACTGAAAGAGGATACGCTGTGGGCCAAGGCCGGACATGAAGCCGCTTACGGACAGTATGTTTTTCCGAAGTCACCAACAGCAAGGGATTGCGGAACAGCCGGGGCAGCGGCGGGCATCCGCGCCGGGCTTTCCGCTCCGGGCCTGGAGGATATAAAAGCCGTATCCGGAACAGAGGATCAGAAAACCGGTGCTGCCGGCAGAAAGCTTCGCCTCATCCGAGGCTGGAGCAACTACGGCGTAGAAGGGGAAAACTTCAGCGTTCTCTTTTCCGAACTGCAGGGCGGTCTGATCTCCTACAAATGGGAGGGAAGAGAGCTGATAGAAGCCAGCCCCAGACCGAATTTCTGGAGGGCAGTCACAGACAACGACATCGCGAACCTCCTTCCTGCGCGGGCCGGCGTTTTCAAAGCCTCCAGCCAGTTTATTACAAACAGGACCAGCCACGGGAGAGGCTTGAAGCGCTGTCAGGTCGTGGAGGAGGACAACAGCATCCTGGTACTCTTTACGTATTATCTTGCGGCGCCGGGCGACCGAGAAGTGACACTGTCTTACCGGGTGCTCCCGGACGGGACGATCGACACCGGGCTTACATTGCCGCCCTGTGCCGATCTGGGAGAACTTCCGGAGCTGTCGGTTTTATTCACCCTCTCCCCGGCACTCTCCGATCTTCGCTGGTATGGCCCGGGACCGATGGACAGCTATCCGGACAGACCAGACGGAAAGATCGGCATATGGGGGAGCGATGTGAAGGATCAGCCCGCACGTTATCTGAGACCTCAGGAGAGCGGCTGGCATGTCAACACCCGCTTTGCGGAACTGAGAGACAAGGATGGACACGGCATCCGGTTTACAATGGGTGACGGCATGGGCTTTTCGGCTCTGCCATATACGCCCCATCAGATCGAGACGGCTGCGCATCCCAATGAACTGCCGCAGATCTTCCATACCTATGTGCGCGTGGGCCTGCAGATGGGCGTCGGAGGCGACGATACCTGGGGCGCTCTGACGCATCCGGAATTCCTTCTGGATAATTCCGGACTCCTGAAAGTACATTTTTCCCTGAAAGGGATATGATACAGATCCGGGAACATACGATGCTGAGGCTGCATTCAGCCTGAACGGAGGTACGCTTTCATCTTGTAGCGAAGCCGGACAGGAAGTATAATAGGATACAAAGGCAAAGAATAAGACGGTTCATAAAGGAGAAAGACCATGAAGAAGCGTAGGATCATAGCATCGGCGGCGATCATCTGTGCCCTGACGGCGGTTTCTGCACAGGCATATGACATGAAAGAGCTGAACGTCCTGATCTGGGATGAGAACCAGCAGGCCGGCCTTCAGCAGATTGCGGATGAATGGAGCGAAGAATCCGGCGTAAAAGTGAATATCACAGCCGTGGATCCCGAGCGGTACCAGGAAAGGATCGAAGCGGGCCTCTACGGCGAAGAGATGCCGGACGTCCTCTGGGTCAACTGGGAAAACGCCCAGTCCTACATGGCCGACGATCTTCTGCTTCCTCTGGACGATTTTATCCTGGAAGACAGCACGATGGATCTTTCGGACTTCTATGAGGAACTTGCCGCATTCTACAATACAAATGATGTGCAGTACGCGCTTCCCAAGGACCATGAGACGGTAGCGCTTGTGTACAACAAAGCCATCTTCAAGTCCTGCAAGGCTGAAACGCCGGACGACGACTGGAGCTGGGATGACGTTCTCGAGGCTGCTTCCGCCATCACGGACAAAAAAGGCAAGACCGGCGTCTACGGTTTTGCCATGGACGTATCCGACACCCAGGAGGGCTGGTACAATGTCCTGTACGATTACGGCGCGGAGGTCGTGACGGAAGATCACGCAGGCTCCACCATCGGTTCGGACCAGGCCAAGTTTGCCATGGAGACGGTCCGGATGCTCCTGGAGGCTTCGGTTCCCGCGAAAGAACGAGGGGAAAAAACGAGCCTCGAGCTTTTTAAGGAAGGCAAGGCAGCCATGATCCTTCTGGGAAGCTGGAACATCCGGAGCCTGTTTGCGGAGGAGGACACATCGGACTATGAGTTTGTCCTGATCCCCTACGGAGACGCCAACGGCAGCGGAAAGTGTGAAGAAGGTGAACGCAGAAGCTGCGTCAGCGGTCTGGGCTGGGCGGCCTCTTATCAGGTGCTCGACCCGGAAGCGGCATACAGCCTGATCGCCTGGTTCTGTTCGGAGGAAGGGCAGAAAAAGCAGGCGGAGCTTGGCGTGGCCATGGCTGGCAGACGCGATGCCTCTGAAGGCTTTGCGGAAGCATTTCCCGGAATGGATATCACGGCTTACACCAAAGCAGAGGTAAAAACAGAGCCGTATTTCAGACCCTACATACCCAACAACTCGGAGTGGGAGACCCTGCTGCAGCAGGAGGGATGCTTCCTGGATCCGTGGGAGGATCCGTCCGATCCGGAGCTCATGACCACGGCCTGCGATACGGCGCAGGGAATCATCGATGCCGCGATCGCGGCGAAATGACGCTCTGCGGGCGGTTAGATAACGCTGCGCCGGCAG
>CAMOQF010000150.1 GCA_946622645.1 uncultured Blautia sp. | reverse complement strand
TCCTGACCAAAAACCTGACCAGTCCCATCCAGCGTCTCCGGGACTCCATGGCCAAGGTGCAGGAAGGCGATTTTTCAGGGGAAAGGCTGCCGGTCACCAATCAGAACGAGATCGGCAATCTGACGGAGTCCTTCAACGTGATGACGGAGCGCATCCAGGAACTGATGGACCAGAACCGGATGGAGCAGGAGGAAAAAAGAAAGAGCGAAATGAGAGCCCTGCTCTCCCAGATCAACCCGCATTTTCTGTACAATACGCTGGATTCCATCATCTGGATGGCGGAAGGCGGAAAAAACGAAGAGGTGGTCAGAATGACCTCTTCGCTGGCCAGGCTTCTGCGGCAGAGCGTGACGAGCTCAGACGAACTGGTCACCGTTGAGAGTGAGCTTGCGCATGTCAAAAGCTATCTCACGATCCAGCAGATGCGGTATAAAGACAAGCTGACCTGGGAAGTCCAGGCAGAGCCGGACACATTGCAGATCCGCATCATCCGTCTGATTCTGCAGCCGCTGGTGGAGAACGCCATCTACCATGGCCTGAAAGTGAAGGAGACAGGCGGGAGCATCAAGATCCGGACATGGCGGGAAGAGGATCTTTTGTTCCTTTCGATCCGGGATGACGGTGTCGGCATGGAACCGGAAGTGATGGAACACATCTTTGAGAAGCATAAAGTCAATTATCAGTCCAACGGCGTAGGCGTGTATAATGTGCAGCAGCGGATTCAGCTTTCGTACGGACCTGAATACGGTATCCGGTATGAAAGCACTCCCGGGGAGGGAACCTGTGCCTGCATCACGCTTCCATGCTCAGAGGAGAAGGAGGCGCTATGAAGAGTTGGAAGATCCGGATCCTCTGGAGCGTACTGATCCTCGCAGGAGCAATTCTGGTAGTGCTGTCCTATCAGAATTATCACGATACGCATAAGGAGCGTTGGAGCATTATCTATATCCCAAAGGCAAAAGAGAACACAAATGATTTCTGGGCATCGCTGATCTCCGGCACCAGGATGGCGGCGGAAGAGTACGGCGTCAGCCTCGAGGTGATGGCGCCGGATCACGAGCAGGATACCGAACAGCAGATGCAGCTGTTCGGCGAGGCCGTACAGATGCGGCCGGACGCCATCATGATCTCGCCTTCCGTCACCTACACGCTTCCTTACCTGGAAGAAGCCAGACAGAAGGGGATCCATATCATCTATGTGGACGCGGTGGCGGATGATCCGGCGCCGGAGCTGATCGTTTCCACCGACAATCTGGAGGTGGGCAGAAAACTGGGCGAATACGCCAGGTCGCTCGTGTCTTCCGACGGAAGGATCGTCATCGTGAGCCAGATGAAAAACAGTTCGACGGCGGAACAGCGGGAGCAGGGCTTCCGCGAAGGACTGGGCGATCTTGAAAAGAACGTGGCGGAGGTGGTCTACTGTGATTCCTCCTTCTCAAAAGCCAACGCGCTCACCCTGGACCTGATGGAAAAGTATCCGGACCTCTCCATGATCGCCGGCCTGAACGAGGATTCCTCGGTAGGAGCCGCACGGGCGGTGAGGGACCGGAAAGTACAGGACCGGATCGCGGTCGTGGGAGTTGACGCTTCCCTGGAGACCATGGAGCTTATGGAACAGGGGATCTTTCAGTGCGTCGTAGTACAGGAGGCCTTTAAGATGGGCTATCTGGGCGTACGGGAGACCGTCCGTCTGCTGAACGGACAAAGCACCGGACTTTTTGTGGATTCCGGCTGTGAACTGGTGACCAGGGAAAACATGTACGACGCCAGGATCGAGAAGCTGGTCTTCCCCTTCAAGGAGGATTCGTAAGGCAAAAAGGTTAAGATTTTTCTGTGACGGAAAATCTTAACCTTTTTTCATAGATTTGTCTATCACGCATATTTACTTTAAGAAGGTACAATAACAGAAGATAACATACTGACACAGAACGGGAGGAAGAAAATTGGACAAGATCAAGCAAAATCCAATCGTTAAAAAACTGGGATTTAACCGCATCATTCTTTTCTGCATACTGGTTCTCCTGTATGTGGCGTTTTCGATCGCGATCCCTGGTTTTGCAGGGATGGCTCGTATCATGAGCATCCTTAACTACGTGTATTTCCTGGGCTTCCTGGCTCTGGGCGTCACGTTTGTCATCGCGACGGGCGGCATCGACTTCTCCATCGGACCGGTCATGTTCTGCTGTGCCCTGATCGGGGGATATTCTCTGAACACCTACGGCGTTCCGGTGATCGTCTCCATTCTGCTGAGCATCCTGATCGGTTTTCTGTTCGGCATGTTCAACGGATGGCTGGTCGCGTTTGTCGGCGTGCCTCCCTTTATCGTTTCCATGGCTTCCATGAATATCGCAAAGGGCCTCGGGTCCGTTTTCACCAAGACCCAGTCCGTCAGCTGGCCGCAGCTGAACGATCCGGACGGCCGCGGATGGTTCCGAAATCTGGTCAAGGTCGGAGACGTTCCAACCGGTCTTATCATCTTTGCCGTGTTCGTCATTATCCTGTTCATCGTGATGAACAATACCAAACCGGGCCGCTATATCCTGTCTCTCGGCAGCAATAAAGAAGCTGTCCGTCTTTCCGGTGTCAATGTCCGTAAATGGCAGATGCTGGCGTATGTGATCTGCGGTACTCTGGTAGGCATCGCGGCGATCTTCTTTGTCAGCGCCTACACCACGGTTCAGCCGGGCCTTGGCGATACTTACAACAACGAAGCCATCGCCTCCTGCGTGATGGGCGGCACCTCCATGGCGGGCGGCCTTGCTTCCATCGGCGGTACAGTGATCGGGGTGTTCGTCATCTCGCTCCTGCAGGAAGGCATCATGGCACTCCGTATGACCAAAGAAGTACAGATGATCATCACCGGTCTGATCGTTATCATCTTTGTCTACGCTGACGTTTCGGCAAGACGCCGCAAGAACTGACGAAAGGAGAAGGAAAATGGGCGAAGTTATCCTGACAATGAAAGGTATCGACAAATCCTTCCCCGGCGTACACGCGTTGGACCATGTGGATCTGGAGCTGAAGCGCGGTGAAGTCCATGCGCTGATGGGCGAAAACGGCGCCGGCAAATCCACTCTCATGAAGGTGCTGACCGGTATCTATACCAAGGATTCGGGCACCATCACTTTTGAAGGAAAAGAAGTAGAATTTCACAATACACACGAAGCGCAGGAGGCGGGCATCGTCATCGTGCACCAGGAGCTCAACATGGTGGGCGACCTGACCGTCGCGCAGAACATCTTCATCGGCCGTGAATTTAAAAAAGGCATCATGATCGATGACAAAAAGATGATCACGGAGTCCAGAAAGCTTTTTGACGAGCTGCACATCAACATTGATCCCAAGGCCAAGATGAGCGATCTCACCGTCGGTAAACAGCAGATGTGCGAGATCGCCAAAGCGATCTCCCATAAGGCCAAGGTCATCATCTTCGACGAACCCTCCGCGGCTCTGACCGAAAAGGAGATCGAAGATCTGTTCGCCATCATCCGGGATCTGCGGGCGCAGAACCTGGGCATCATCTATATCTCGCACCGCATGGACGAGATCAAAGTGATCACCGACCGCGTGACCGTCATGCGTGACGGCGCCTATGTAGGCACGCTGATCACCAACGACTGCACTAAGGAAGACATCATCAACATGATGGTCGGCCGTGTCATTTACGAGGAACCCAAGACAAAGAGCATGGTTCCGGATGACGCTCCGGTCGTATTAAAGGTGGAACATCTGAACGCCGGCAAGATGGTGCAGGATGTCAGCTTTGAACTCCGGAAGGGCGAGATCCTCGGATTCTCCGGCCTGATGGGCGCGGGACGTACAGAGACTGCAAGAGCCCTGTTCGGCGCGGACCCGAAGACCAGCGGCGATATCTACATCAACGGGAAAAAGGTCGCTATCCATTCTCCGCAGGATGCCGTCCGCAACGGTATCGGTTATCTCTCGGAGGACCGCAAACGGTACGGAATCGTGGTGCAGAAGACCATCACGGAAAACTCCACCATGGCCACGCTGGAAAAATACACGTCCGGCCTTTTCATCAACAAGGGAGAGGAGAAAAAGATCACCGAGCAGTATATCAAGGAGCTTGCCACCAAGACCCCGAGCGCGGAAGAACTGGTGGTGAACCTTTCCGGCGGAAACCAGCAGAAGGTGGTCATCGCCAAATGGCTGGTCAGAAACTGTGATATCCTGATCTTTGACGAGCCGACCAGAGGTATCGACGTCGGTGCCAAAAACGAGATATACAAGCTGATGAACCGTCTGGCGGCCGAAGGAAAATCCATCATCATGATCTCCTCCGAAATGACGGAGATCCTTCGAATGAGCGACCGCATCGTGGTCATGTGCGAAGGCAAAAAGACCGGCGAGATCCGGATCGAGGATGCCACGCAGGAAGCAATCATGGATAAAGCAACGCGGGATATCAAATAGGGGGAGAGAAGATGACGAAGAAAAAATCAATTTTTACTCAGGAAGTAATCGTTGGAATCGTCCTGATCGCCATTTATTTTCTCTTCCGGACGATCAGTGCTGACTTTGGAAAGTATACAACCTTCCTCAGCATGATGGACATTTCCTACTACTATGTGTTTATGGCCATCGGCGTCGCGTTCCCGCTGATCACCGGAGGCGTGGATCTTTCTATCGGCACGGGCATGATCTGCTATTCCCTGGCCGGCGGATTTCTGATCCGTCAGTACAACTGGCCTACAGGCCTTGCCAT
>CAMOQF010000149.1 GCA_946622645.1 uncultured Blautia sp. | reverse complement strand
CTGATGCATTGTCTGTTCTGCCATCCTTTTGTGCAGTCCGGGAAAAAGGATGCGGAAGACCGGCAGACTTCGGATGGTCTGAGGGATCTGTCCTGCGATATCGCTGTAGAGTATATGCTCGACGATCTGTATCTTCCTTGCATTCATGTGCGCAGATCGCATCTGCGGCTTTCCGTTTATCAGGAATTGGAAAAGAAGCTGAAGGTGGTTACGGCGCAGGGAGTCCTGCACTGGCTTTCCGGCGGGATCCCGTTTGACATGGCTGAGCTGCAGGAAGATTTTCGGGTGGATGATCATCGGCTCTGGGAACAGATCCCTCCGCAGAAACAGATCCCGATGCAGAACCGGTGGGAAGGAGACTTTTTTTGAAGATACTGCTTGCGGCTGTGAACGCCAAATATATCCATACCTGTCCTGCAATATACTGCCTGAAAGCTTACGCTGAAAAATGGGGCCCGTCCGGCAGCAGGATCGAGATCGCGGAATATACTATAAATGACCGTTATACGGATGTTCTGGACGGCATTCTGTCTTCCGGAGCGGATGTGATCGGACTTTCCGTCTATATCTGGAACGTTGACCGTATGCGCAGACTGATCCGTGATATCAGAAAAGTCCGAGGGGATCATGTGAAAATATGGGCAGGCGGACCGGAGGTCACATATGGCCCGGATCCTTTTCTGCTGGAGGACGGCGCAGATCTCTGCATGCTGGGAGAAGGGGAGGAAACCTTCACCGCGCTGATCCCATACGCGGCTTCAGACAATACCCGGGAGTTGTCAGCGATCCGGGGGATCGCTTTTCTGCAGGACGGAAAACCGGTCAATACCGGGATGGCAAAGCCGGTCGACATCGACCGGATCCCCTTTCTCTATCAGGATCTTTCCAGATATCAGCATCGGATCTTATACTATGAATCCAGCCGGGGCTGTCCTTTCGCCTGCGCTTACTGCCTTTCCGGCAATGAACACGGTGTTCGAGTACGAAATCTCGATATCGTGGAAAAGGAGCTTGGTTTTTTTCTGGACCAGAAGGTGCCTCAGGTCAAATTCATCGATCGGACATTCAACGCCGATCCTGCACATGCCATGCGGATATGGCAATACCTGCGGGATCACGACAACGGCTTTACAAACTTTCACTTTGAGATAGAAGCGGACCGGCTGACCTCGGAAGAACTGGAACTGCTGACTGCGCTGCGGCCAGGTCTGGTGCAGCTGGAAATCGGAGTGCAGTCCGCAAATCCGGCGACACTGAAGAGCGTCCACAGAAACACAAAGACCGGACATCTTTCCACCGCCATGTCAGTTCTGGCAAAGAACCAGAATATCAATCTTCATCTTGATCTGATCGCGGGGCTGCCGTGGGAGGATATGAAAAGCTTCCGTGAATCCTTCCGGTGCGTCTATGAGATGCGCCCGCACCAGCTGCAGCTGGGATTTCTCAAGCTTCTGAAAGGAACGGAGCTGTATGACAGAAGAGAGGAGTATGGGCTGACCTGTTCCTCAGACGCTCCTTATGAAGTATTGAAAACGCGGTGGCTCTCCTATGAAGACATCTCGCTGCTCCATCAGGTCAGCGACCGGGTGGAGGAATATGTAAATTCGCAGGGCTTCCGCCGAAGCCTGCCGCTGGCCCTGAAGCTTTTCCCGGATCCTTTTGCCCTGTTTGAAGCCCTGGCGGAGTATTACAGGAAAAACGGCTATGACACCAGGCTTCCTTCGGTTATCCGCCGATACGGGATTTTCAGGGATTTCATCCTTCAGCAAACCGGGAGCAGAACAGATGTTGACCCGGGGCAGCTTTCTTTACTGCTTGAAATGATCCGCTTCGATCAGTTTCTGCATACGCACCAAAGCCGTCGCATGATCGTTGAGGAGACGTTCTCCTTCGGAAATAAACAGGTTCTGTATCAATTCGATTATCGGACGACCTCTCCCGTTCATGGAGAAGCACGTTTTCAGGTTATAAGACCGGGACAGGCAAGCGGCAAAAAAATCCCCATAGCCTGAGCAGTATCAAGGCTATGAGGATCATAACGGCCGATGGGACCTTACAGCTCTTTATTTCAGCAAAGATAGGAGCTGTTCACCCAATCGGTCTTGTTTAATCTCTTTGAGTATACCCACGAGTACCCGTTGCCGGAATCATTCCCGACGATCTGTACCTCGTCTCCATTGTTAAGCTGTCCGATTTCGTTTCCCGGATTGTAATCAGGAGACGATCTGAGCGCCAGCCAGCCGTAGGAAATGCCCTCTACCGTCATAACAGGGCCATCAAAATCAGCCTGTTTTCCCTGGAGGCCGCCTGTACCGGCAGAATGTTTGAGATACAGGTACTCAGGACCAGGTTTATCAGGTAAAAGCCAAGAAAGCCTCCCGCCAGACGCATCAGACCGGTTTTAAAATCAATATCGGTTTCAAATTTCACCAGGCGTCGTTCCCTATAAAATCTCTCTGCGCAGGGTCGTGCGCAACAAATCCGCAAATGCCGGAAAGTACTGTTAAATAATGCATTTTCTGACCTTGCATGGTATAATAAAGCGCATGGAACTATACCTTTATCCGAAAAACCGTGCGCTTTTCTGAGGACAAAACTTCGTAAGTCCGGGCGTATGATATGTGCGGGCGGAAAGAGATACGGACTTTGGAAAATACGAGAATAATAAGGAGAACGCATATGCAGACAAAAGAATTGACCCATTACAGTTCATCCCTTGGAAAGGATATGCACATGATGATCTACGGCTCAGGAGGTGCCCCGTTCCTTGCGTTTCCGACGCAGGATGCCATGTGCCGTCAATTTGAGGAATTCGGCGTGATCGATCAGATCAGAGATTATATTGATGATGGCCGCATACAGCTTTTCGTTGTAGACACGGTAGACAAAGAAAGCTGGTCGGCCAGGGATGCCGATAAGGAATGGCGGGCGCTGCGGCAGGAACAGTATTACAGATATATAGTGGAACAGGTCATCCCGCTGATGCGGGAACAGAACGATGCGCTTCCTTTTACGATGGGCATGAGCATGGGGGCGGATCACGCAGCGATCACTTTTCTTCGCCGGCCCGAACTGTTTCGCGGCATGCTGGCGCTGTCCGGCGTATACGATGCCGACTATTTCTTCGACGGTTTCATGAACGCTGTGCTGTACGAGAATTCCCCGGAGCGTTTCCTGCCGAATCTGCCGGAGGATCACCCCTATATCGGGCTTTATAACCAGAAGAAGATCATCTTCTGTGTGGGGCAGGGCGCATGGGAGGAAGACGGCGTACGTACGCTCCGTCATCTCCAGCGTACGTTTGAAAGCAAAGGGATCCATGCCTGGTGTGACTTCTGGGGCTATGATGTCAATCACGACTGGCCCTGGTGGTTTAAGCAGATCCGCTATTTCATGCCTTTCCTGCTGGACGAGTGACAAAAAGAGATTTTACCGGACATAAAGGAGGAACAGCCCGTGAACTTTGTATTTATCTCCCCTAATTTTCCCCATACCTACTGGCAGTTCTGTGACTGCCTGCACAGGAACGATATCAATGTACTGGGCATCGGTGACGCGCCCTATGATGATCTGGAAGGACCGCTCAAAGCCGCGCTGACGGAGTATTATCGTGTGAACAGCCTGGAGGACTATGACCAGGTATATCGTGCTGTGGCATTTTTTGCTTTTAAGTATGGCAGGATCGACTGGATAGAATCCATGAACGAGTACTGGCTGGAACAGGACGCCCGTCTTCGTAAGGATTTCAACGTGACAACGGGCATCCAGTCAGACCGCATCGGCTTTATCAAGGAGAAGTCCCTGATGAAGCAGCTCTACCTGGAGGCGGGGATCCCTACCGCACGGCAGAGCATTGTCTCCGACAGGGAGGCCGGACGCGCGTTTATTGAAAAGGTCGGATATCCCGTGATCGTAAAACCCAACATCGGCGTCGGGGCAACAAACACATGGAAGCTGGAAAATGACAGCGACTTTGAAGCGTTCTATGATGATCTGCCGGAGGCTTCCTATGTGATGGAGGAGTTTATCGAAGGGATCATCTGTTCCTATGATGCCATACTGGACGCCCGATGCGAGCCATTGTTTGAAAGCATGACGGTATGGCCTCCGGTGATGGATATTGTGAACAAGGACCTGGACCTTATGTACTACACATGCCCTGAGGTGCCGGAAGGGCTTCGGACACTGGGGCGCAGGACCGTCAAAGCCTTCGGCGTGGACCGGCGGTTTGTTCATCTGGAGTTTTTCCGCCTGACAAAAGATCGCAAGGGGCTGGGCAAAGCAGGTGATTTCGCTGCGCTGGAGGTCAATATGCGCCCTGCAGGAGGCTATACACCGGACATGATGAATTTCGCGCATTCGACGAATGTTTATCAGATCTATGCAGATATGGTCGCTTACGACGTCCGCAGACAGCCGGAGGGGCCTGAACATTTCTACTGCGTCTATGCAAGCCGGAAGGATGGACACGTTTATTCACATACCCATGAGGAGATCATGGCCAGGTACGGAGGGAATATGGTGATGCAGGAGGAAATGCCGCCGATGAACTGGCCGCAGATGGGCCGTTATATGTACACGGCAAAGCTGAAAAATTTTGAAGATGCCGAGGAGTTCATCCATTTTGTCCAGGGATAACAGAGACATGGGGACGGTTTTGCTGACTCATCCGGATGAGTCGGCGAAAACCGTCCCCATGATTCACCTGACGCTGATCGTGCAGGATGCTTTCAGATTTTCCTTCCCTGCGGCATCTACGGTAAAGGTGATATCACCTGCATCATAGCCGCTTCGGATCA
>CAMOQF010000148.1 GCA_946622645.1 uncultured Blautia sp. | reverse complement strand
TCGCATACGCTTCGCTTGCTTTCTCCGCGTTGCGTATGCTCTTTCCCTCTGGCTCTTCTCTTTTTCGCCGTTGCATTGCAGAAATTCGCATACGCATCAATTACCAGCCTCGATTTTCGTATGCTTTTCACCATTTCAGCTCATGAACTCTTCGTACACCGGGAGCACATCCTCCGGAGCGCCGATCATCTTGACCTGGCCATCGTGGAGCCAGAGCACATTGGTGCACAGTTCCTGCAGGGTTTCGGAAACATGGGATACAATGATGACGGTCCGGTCTTTGTTGGAGATCAGCTCCTTCATCTTGTTATAGCTCTTCTTTTTGAAACGGGTGTCGCCCACGCTCAGGACCTCGTCGATCAGCATGATATCCGCTTCCAGAATCGCTGTGATGGAAAAGGCCAGCTTGGAGTGCATGCCGCTGGAATAGGTTTTCACAGGCATGTCGATAAACTCGCCCAGGTTGGCAAATTCGATGATCTCATCCATTTTCTCGTGGACCTGTTCCTCCGTAAATCCCAGAAGCATACCGGATAGAACGATATTTTCCCTACCGGTCAGTTCCCGCTGGAAGCCCACGCCGATGGACAGAAGGGATACGGAATTGCCGTGCAGATCAATGATCCCTTCATCCGCCGAGAAGATTCCGGCGATGGCTCGGAGCATGGTGGATTTGCCGCTGCCGTTCTTGCCCACGATCCCGAGGATTTCTCCCTTCGGCACCGTAAACGAAACACCACGGACCGCCTCGAAGACGGTGGACTGGGTTTTCTTCATCTGCAGCAGGCTTCTTTTTATGGAAAAGGACTTCAGGCATTTGTAGCTTATATGAAGGTCCTTTACTTCAATCGCAATTTCCTGGTTCATGCTTATTCCTCTTCACATGACATAAAAAACAAAAACGGATTACTTTATGTATTTACAATCCTTAGAAACTGCCACAAAAAACTTGTTCTTGATTCTCGATCATACATTCATCAGTTCCTTCAGAAAGCTTCGGCGCAGCCGGCTGCGCCTGTGTTTTCTTCACTGCCTATGAACATCTGTTCTTCGCCAAATGCTCAAGTTATTCATGAGCAGTTCCTTGAAACACTTCTGCATATCCGTGTTCTGTTTTTTACATCACCTTGACATAACTGTTCTCATATTTATAAATGGTGCGGATCCCGACAATCACCAGCGCCACGGCAACGATCCCCCAGAGCACGATCATCTTGCGGTAGGGAGTCAGATCGTAGAGCATACTCATACGGGCGGACTCGATCAGCATCGATACCGGATTGCATTTCAGCAGAATGCTTTTGTAGGGTTCCTCCACGCGGTCGCCGATGGAATAAAAGATTCCGGACATATAAAAGACCAGCCGCAGAAGTACCTGCGTCACATTGTACAGGTCATCGATAAATACGCCGAAATGCAGCACGATACAGCCCAGTCCGAAGGTCAGACACACCATCACGAAAAGAATGGGGATGATATACAGGATCTTCGGAGAAAGAGGGACCCGGTAGATCAACATCATGACGAAGACCAGCACAAAGGAGATCAGCATCTTGAAGCCGTTGACCATCAGCTTCTGCAACACCAGAATATACTTGGGAATATATACCTTCGACACGATGGCGCTGTTGTTCCGGACCATCTTGACGCTGGAAAGCACGGTCCGGTTGAAGAAATTCCACAGAGTCAGTCCCACAAAAACAAACACCGGAAAATACTGAATCTTGCTTTTAAAAACGATCACAGCGATAAAGGTATACACCAGCATAAACAGCAGCGGATCCAGGATCCACCACAGCCAGTTCAGATACGAGCTGGCCACCTCCGCCTTCAGATCGGACCGCGCCGAGAAAACGGCGTAGGAAAAAAAACGGTTGAAATCTTTCTTAAATCGTTGCCACATAGTTTCCTCTTTCCATGGGAGCATGTCAGATTCTCAAACATCTGCAGGCCCCATCTGTTTTCCTGAGCCGGATCATCCATGGTTCAGGTCTTCTGTATATGGATAACTCACAATTCAGATCTTTCCTCATGCAGTATCATCCACAGTTCAGGTCTTCTGTATCCGGGTATTTCGCAATTCAAAACCTTCTGACGCAGTTTTTATCTACGGTTCAGGTCTTCTTTGATGCGTGTCGTCGACACCTCGGGAGTCCGGGGCAGATAGACCACCTCGCATCCTTCCTCCTTCAGAAAATCGAACTTTCCTTCCCAGTCATCCCCGATGACAAAGGTATCCACATGATACTCTTTTACATCGGTCCGCTTCTGTTCCCAGTTTTCCTCCGGGATCACCAGATCCACATACCGGATTGCCTCCAGAAGCTGTTTTCGTTCCTCATAGGAAAAATAACACTTTTTCTGTTTCTCGTTCCAGTTGAATTCGTCCGTGGACAGAGCCACAATCAGGTAGTCTCCCAGCTCTTTTGCACGACGCAGCAGATTGATATGTCCGTAGTGCAGCAGATCAAAGGTACCATAGGTGATCACTCGTCTCATCTTATTTCTCCCACAAAGCGTTTTTCATTCATCCGTGTATCATACCATACTCATTTCGAGAAGTAAAGCGGACATGTCCGATCCGCTGTTTCCCGTATCTACGACTCTGCGTCATTGAGGGGTCCGATTGCTTATTTGGGATCACAGCCATTCAGAATCGTTTGGATCTCGTCTTTCGAAAATCCGGTAATGTCAGAAATAACGTCATCCTCCAGTCCCATCCCCTTCAACTTTTGTACAGAAGCGAAGCGAGCCTTTTCTGCCTCCTCAGCCCTTCTCTTCTCCATCTCGGTTTTCTTCTTCTCCGCTTCGGTTTCTCTACGGGCTTTTTCGATGTCTTCCAATGCTGCGGTCAGCTTTACATTCATTTTTGCAATCGCCTCTTCAGCCGCCTCCTGACGCTGTACCGCGATGTCTTTATCATAATCATATTCCGCAAATAACATATTCACCGCCCTCTTTCCTTTTCGACGAAGATACTCCGACAATATTCCTTTGTCCATACATGCTTTCACTGCTTTGGCAAGAGCGTCTTTGTCTCCTCCGTATCCTCTTGTCTCTTCGATCAGATAAGAATACTCCCTTAATACAGTACATTTTTCCAGAACAGAATGTCCGCTGTCCGGATTTATATTTATTACCCGTACTAACAGTTCAAGGCTGAATACCGGATCCTTTTCTATATAAGAATCGGAAAGCCTCATGGTTGCCTCTGCCGGAAATTCCTCTTTTCCGTTGTAGAAAGTAATAAAATCCGGTGTCGGAATCTGCACTGCTTTCTTCTTGTAGCGAATGTCCGTGGGAAAATACTGCTCGTATTCTCCCGCTATATAAAGCAGATCGCGAAGAGGCAGATTATAATTGATCGTGGACTGATGCTCACTTAGAACAATTCTCCTGTCTCGCACACAAAAGGCAGAATCATTATACATATCCATAAACATCGTATTTTCAAGCCGTATCAACTCTATTTGTTCCGGGTCATCCAGATGATCGTTGTACAATGCATTGTATAAACTCAGAATATTCTTTTTGGCATCCCTGTCCCGGTAAAAAAGATCTGAAAATATAGTATCCTTATAATTTCGATTTGCTCTCGTCATACAACATCCTCCCTTTTATTAAAGTGAAGACACTGTAACACAAAAAGCAAATAAATGTTGTCGAAGCGCGTCGAATATAAAAAATAATGTCTTCTTACCAACCTGAGACACCCGGCGAAAAGTCTCTCATCTGAAATCCTTTACCCCAGCAGCCCTTCCAGTGCACCCGGCAGAAGGCAGATGAGCTGGTACATTCCTTCGATAAAAACAGCCGCCAAAAGTGCTATGCCTCCCACAGGCAGAATCGTATCCACCATTCCGTTTTTGTAGGATTTGGTGTAGGAAAACAGGAGGACAAAGGGCGCAAACAGGATCATTCCCGTCCCTTTTCCGAATCCACCCTCCATCACGGTTTCTATCGCAGCGTTGATGAGGGTCCCGTCCGGATCCGGCACGGTCAGACCTCCCTGTACACCTATCAGAATCACCATCAGAATGACCATCACGAAAAAGTCCAGGATTCCGAGAAGGAACATACGCAGGGCAAAGGCTTTGCTGAACTGATAGGAATTGGCATTGGTCCGCAGGAAATCCTGATATCCTTCGGGTGTTCCTCCGTTTCGCAGATACTTTCTCTCCCGTTTCTTGAGATAGAAGGCCATCAGCACAAACAGCAGGAAGCACATGGGCGGTTTTGTGGGAAGGAACGGAAAAAGGAACCCCGGGATTTCGATCTCTCCCACAGAAGCCATCATCTTCAGGATGATGCAGAACAATTCATACGTAATCGGAAGCAGGGCAAGGAGCCTGAACAGGATCCTCTTTTTCCCCGTAAAAAACTTTTCCGGACGATAGTCGATAAAAAAGATAACCGCGGTACACAGGAACAAATCCAGGAAAACATTGAATGCAAAATAACCAGGCAGTCCTAATCCTCTGACAAATGCAGACGGTGAGACCACCTCGATTTCAAAGGCCCGCATGATGCCCTCATAATACCGGTAACAGACCATACAGTACAGGGCCGTGAAGAGCGCTGTCAAAGTGCCATAAAGGATAAACAGGTTTTTGAAAGACAGTTTTTTGTCAATGATCACGGCAAAATTGGCAAACAGAAACAGAAAGATCGCCATGCCGCCGGCCATGTTGCAGACTGTCCCCAGAGCAGCGAATTTTTCTCCTATCTCAGGCGCCATGGCCGTTCCCGCATCCAGGAACATTCCCACCAGTGCCAAAGCCAGAAAAATCCAGCCAAGGATTCGTAAGTGCCGGTAGGACAGAAT
>CAMOQF010000147.1 GCA_946622645.1 uncultured Blautia sp. | reverse complement strand
ATGATTCAGGCAGATCTGATTACCGGCTTTCTGGGATCCGGGAAGACAACTTTTCTGAAACGATATGTCTGCTACCTGTTAGACCAGGGCTTTCATGTTGGGGTTCTGGTCAACGACTACGGAGCTGTCAACGTTGATATGCTGCTCCTGCAGGACCTGCTGGCGGATGACAGATGCGATCTGGAAATGGTCATCGGAGATGACTACGACTGCCACAGGAGACGCTTTAAGACAAAACTGATTGCTTTAGCCATGTCCGGCTGTGAGCGTGTCGTGATTGAGCCGTCCGGCGTATATGACGTAGATGAATTCTTTGATGTGCTCCATGAAGAACCCCTGGACAGGTGGTATTGTCCGGGCAATGTCATCGCTGTTGTTGATGCGATGCTGCCGGAAGAGCTTTCGCGCGAGAGTGATTATCTGCTGGTCTCACAGACGGCGGACGCCGGGGTGGTTCTCCTGAGCCGCAGTCAGGAAGCGTCGGAAAAGGATATGGGATCTACGCTTCAGCATCTGAACAGGGCGATGGGGATTTTCGGCTGTGATCGAAGATTTGGTCCAGATGTGATCACAAAGCCATGGGGTGAGCTGTCAGAAAAAGACATGCAGCAGATCGTGTCCTGCGGTCATCGCTCAGAGAGCCATGTGAAATTGCCTGTGGAGCGAAACAACGCTTTTTCCTCCCGGTATTATATGAACATGGAGATGTCTCTGCCGGAACTGGAGAAGAGAACAAAGGCCGTGCTGCAGGATCCGGAGTGCGGGAATGTGATCCGGATAAAGGGATTTGCGGAAACCGCGGAATGCTGGTATGAGATCAATGCCACGAAGGATAAACTGGAGATGAAACCGGTAGAAAAAGGCCAGGCTGTTTTGATTGTCATTGGCGAAAACCTGGATAAAGAGAAAATAGATACCTATTTCAGGACATAACACTTTTTCTGACACCAGCGACTTGATCAGGAGGAATCGGAATGAACAAGAAAATCATTTTGTCAGCTGTGCTGATACTGTCGATCTGTGTTTCGACAATATGCGGCGCTTCGGAGGACAATTCTGCCTATCAGCAGATCACACAGGAAGAAGCCATGCAGATCATGGAAGAGGAAAATGATTATGTGATCCTGGATGTCCGGAGACCGAATGAGTATGATTCCGGTCATATTCCGGGAGCGATCTGCATACCTAACGAAGAGATCGATGATGTTCCGCCGGAGGAACTGCCGGATTTCGATCAGCTGATCCTGGTCTACTGCCGCAGCGGGAGACGCAGTAAAGAGGCTGCTGAAAAACTGGCAGCAATGGGCTATACAGACGTAAGAGAGTTTGGCGGAATTATTACCTGGGAAGGAGAAATCATTCCCTCTGAGTCAGAAGAGGCTGTATCCACAGCCGATCTGTCTGATGCATCAGTTGACAATGACGGAGCGGCACCATCCTCCCGGGAATCTGATACGGGCAGCCTGCGGATCGTGAAGGATGCACAGTACACCTACGAATATGACGAGAATGGTTTGTGCATAGCCGGAACGGGCCTGGATGGTTCTGGATTTACTTCCACATATGATCTGAATGCAGATGGACTTCCCGTCAACAGATATATCAACACCGGGAATGGCGATGAACTGTATGAAACCTATGAATATGCAGCGGATGGCAGTCTCAGAACGCTGACAGTCAATCCCGGAAAAGAGGAGCAGGTTGTTTTTCAGTACGACGAAGGCGGCCGTCTCACGTATGCTGATAATTACTTTCTTTTCCCGGGCATGGGGTTCCGGAATGCAGCCTTTTCCTGGGATCAGGATGGAAGACTGATCAAAGCGGTCCATTCTTATGCAGTCACAGAGGAGGAGCTGGTCAGCTGGGTCGCCCGGGCCGGGGCAGGCGAAGAAGAGACCGAAGAAAACCGTGCGGCAGCGCTGAAGAGACTTCAGGACTTCTTTGAAAACAAACAGCCGGAAAAAACAGATGATGGAAAAATTCTGCTTGAAGAGCAGACGCAGACCTATACGTATGACGCAGAAGGAAGGGTGACAGAATATAAAGATACGATGCGTGATACAGCCGTTTATGCATGGCTTCAGAAAGGAAGGGAGATCGATTCCTATGAGCGCACCGACGGATTTTCCTTTGGTTATGGGGAGCAGCTGGTCTCTATCAAAGCTTCCATGCAGGCTTTTCTGGACGGCGCACAAAACGGCTTTCAAGAGTATGGTCCTTTTGAGTTCGGGATTCAGTATGGCGCGAATGGCCTTCCGGTCATGATCGAAGGAATCAATACGGATATCTACGACAAGCTGAATTGTCAGGCGGCCTCCGCAGATATCGGCTTCTATGGATATTGGTGGAATGCTACCATGCTTGATTTTATGGGCGAATTGCATGGAGGAATCGCCGGACTTCCTTTTGATAAGTCGTCTGTACAGACAGGCACGGTTCTTGCGCTGCGTGTTCAGGGAAAGACAGAAAGCGGGCAGGATGCGGTCTACTATTGCATGCCGGATATGCTCGGAAGGCAGATGTGCGAGAAATTTGTTGACGGAAGACTTACGATGCCCTGCTCATTGGAGATGGACCCGCAGAGAAGAAATCAGATCGTCATAACCACAGATGAAGACATTGTCCATTATGAAGATCCAAATTCAGGAAGGTAAGGAGTGTTTCTATGCCAAAAACGTATATTCATGAGAGAAAAATCTAAGCGACATCACGCGGGATCTGGCAGCTGTATCTATGGGACGGAAAGCAGCAGATCTTTATATCAAAGATGGTAAACTTGTCAATGACAATGTGGGATATATCCAGGAGCACATCGATGTGGCGGTTTCAAATGGCTTTATTGCTTATGTCGGCAGGGAAGCAAAGTCACGTGAACGAGAAAACAGGCTGGCAGGTCTGAGAAAGAGGCCATGACCAAGAAAGGACAACCAGGATGAAAAAAATCTTGCTGATTGCAACAGGCGGTACAATCGCATCAAAGCACACAGAATCCGGCCTTTCACCGAAGATCACGGGAAAGGAGCTGTTGTCATACATACCCGAGGCGAAAAACTTCTGCAGGATAGAATCGATCCAACCCTTCAGCCTGGACAGTACAAATGTATGTTGGGAACAGTGGCTTATACTGGCAGAGCTTATCCGGAAAACATATCAGGAATACGACGGTTTTGTCATATGCCACGGTACCGATACGATGGCCTATACGGCTGCGGCGTTGTCCTACCTGATTCAAAACAGCCAAAAACCCATCGTGATTACCGGCTCTCAAAAACCGATTGACCTTCCGGACACAGATGCCAGAACAAACCTGCTGGACAGCGTCCGGTTTGCCTCAGACGACAGGGCACATGATGTATGCATAGTGTTTGGTGGTTCGGTAATCGCCGGAACCAGAGCCAAGAAGGAACGTACAAAAAGCTACAATGCCTTTTCAAGCATCAATTATCCCCCGATCGCGGTCATCCAGGATAAAAGAATCATTTTCTATATTGATGACAAGGGACGGAACAGCAAACCGGTCAGTTTTTCTGACAGCCTTGGTCAGAAAGTTTTTCTTTACAGGCTGATTCCCGGAAGCGCCGGCAATGTCCTCGATGTCTTGATGGACAGATATGATGCACTTATTATCGAGTCTTTTGGGGTTGGCGGAATACCGGATTACGGCGACGGCAGTTTCCGTCAAGCGATCCGGAAATGGACACTGAACGGAAAGATCGTAGTCATGGCAACACAGGTGCCGAACGAAGGCAGTGACATGTCTGTCTATGAAGTAGGCCATGCCGTCAAGAATGAGTACAACATTCCGGAATCCTACGATATGACGCTGGAAGCGGTCATTGCAAAAACCATGTGGATCCTCGGAAAGACACAAAATCGGAATGAATTCAAAGAGCTGTTTTACGCCAGCATCAACCACGACCTGCTGTTTGTTCCTGAAGGATAACAAATGTGTGAACCGCATTACCAAAGGCCGGGAGCAGATCATCAATAAGACGTTCGTGAAGATGATGGATATGATCATGAGATACATGAGATCTATGCTTATGATCGCAAATGTCTTCGACAATACCAGGACGACCTGGTGGAATCGGTCGAATATCTGAAAAGGATAGGAGAGCAGCAGAGGCAGTGTTTGTAACATAGAAGACAGGGCAGTCATGATGGAAAGCTATGTAAAAAGCGGAAAAGTGATGGGACATGATGTGTCTCATCACTGAATACAGGGCATTTGCTCACTGTGTGTCCTGTACTCTTACAAGGAACCGGATTAATCTGAAGCCGTAAAGGAGGTCATCAAATAATGAATCTGATGAAAGTTGGTAAATTCCTTCAGGAGCTTCGAAAGAAAAAAGGCATGACTCAAGAGCAGCTTGCAGAAAAGATGGGAGTTGCCCGCAGAACGGTTTCCAGATGGGAGACCGGCAGCAATATGCCTGACCTGGATATTCTGATCGAATTATCAGATCTATATGCGGTTGACCTTCGCGAAATTCTGAGCGGAGAAAGGAAAAGTGAGCCTATGAATCAGGAAATGAAGGAAACCGTATTGCAGGTTGCTGAGTACAACAATGAAGACAAAGCCCGATTGCTTCGCAGGATGCATTGGTTATTTATCGCCGGGCTGGTCGGCTTTGCAGTATTTCTTGTAATTACAGCATTTGGAATGGATTCTGTAATGCCGTATGAGGGTATCGCCAGTTTCGGTCTTGGCATTGCGTTTGGCATGATTGTGCTTGGTGTGATCTTTACAAGCAGGAGCGAAGCCAGGATAAGACAGTTCAAGTTAAAACTGCTTGGTAAGAAGGGGGAGGATATCTGATGAATATAGTTATTCTCATCGGCCTGATCCTTGCAGGGAGCACTATTGCTTTTGACCACCTGATGAATGAG
>CAMOQF010000146.1 GCA_946622645.1 uncultured Blautia sp. | reverse complement strand
GTTTGTTTACAAACTGGCTTCTGAGAATGCTGTGATTCGCACGATGAGGGCAGGCCAATAAGAAGATGTTTATAAGGACGTATGAGTGTTATCGTATTGACAAAATAGACAGAATTTCAAATTGCTGAAGAGAAACGGCAGGGGAGAGGGAATAGTTATGTTTTCTGAAGAAGTGCTGAAAATGGAAACCTCCGTAATCGAATGGAGAAGGTATTTACATGAAAACCCTGAACTGTCATTTGAAGAGACGGGTACTACAGAATTTCTTCTGTCCCAGCTGAAGGACCTCCCCGGCGTGACGGTTACCAGGCCTGCCCGGACGGGGTGTGTGGCAACATTGAAAGGAACGGATTGTGCAGGGAAATGTATCGCTTTTCGTGCAGATATCGATGCGCTGCCTATCCAGGAAGAGACAGGTCTGCCGTTCACTTCCAGGAATGCTGGAGTCATGCATGCCTGCGGACACGATGGTCATACAGCAATGCAGTTAGGAGCGGTAAAGCTCCTTTCAGAAAAAAGGCATATGCTTAAGGGAGAGGTGCGGTTTCTTTTCCAACATGCAGAAGAAAAACCGCCAGGCGGTGCAGAAGAGCTGTATAAAGCAGGGGTGATGGATGGAGTGGATGAATTATATGGACTGCATCTGAGTTCATCCTTTCCGACAGGCGTTTTTGGAGTTCGTGCCGGTGCTTTGACCAGCGCTACAGATCGTTTTGAAATCACGATAAAAGGGAGCGAAGGTCATTCGGCATTTCCTGAGCTGTGTGTCGACCCTGTCGTTACTGCGGCAGAAGTGATCGTGTCTCTTCAGACCATTGTTTCGCGTAAAATTGCGGCAGTGGAACCGGCTGTTATTTCTGTTTGTCAGATCAATGGAGGAAATGTATATAATGTGATTCCTGAAGAAGTACATCTGACAGGAGCGACGCGTACATTCAGTCACAAGACAAGGGAGAACCTTCCCGGATGGATTGAACAGATCCTACATGGAGTATGCAATGCCCATGGAGCCTCCTACAGCTTTGATTTTCAGAAGGGGTATGCGTCTGTCATAAACGATCCGATACTTACCGGGCAAAGCAGAGACAGAATCATCCATTGCTTTGGAGATAACGCTGTTTTGGAGATCAATCCGCTTATGCCGGGAGAGGATTTCTCAGCGCTGCAGGTAAATTGTCCGGCCTTTTTTGTGGAATTAGGAGCAGGGGATCCGGAAAAGGGATGTAATAATCCACACCATAACCGATTCTATAAAATGGATGAAGATGCTTTGAAATACGGACTGGAATATATCTGTCAGACCGTCCTGGAAAGATTACACAAATAAAAGCTTGTTGCCAGAGGCATTTTTTCCTGATCATCCGAGAGCAGATCCGGCGAGAGACAGTGGCAGTGGAGATGAGGATATAATAGGAAGGAGGACCATAAATGAAAGTAACGTATTTCGGAACTACTACGCTTCTTTTTGACGATGGGAAGGATCAGGTATTCTTTGACGCGCATATGACGCGTCCATCGCTTTTGAAATACATCTTCGGCAGTGCGCCGACGGACCGTGCAGTAGTGGACAGGCAGCTTTCGCTCTGTCATGTGGATCGTCTGCGTGCGATCTTCGTGTCCCATTCTCATCACGACCATGTGATGGACGCCCCGTATATCGCAAGTCAGACCGGCGCCGTTATCTATGGCAGCCGTTCTACGTTGAACGTGGCCTGCGGCGGGGATATACCGAAGGAACAGCGGGTGCAGCTTGAGGCCGGTCAGACGTATGAAGTGGGATCTTATCGTATCAAAGTGATCCCCTCCATCCACTCAAAGCCCACGATACTGAACAACGATCTTGGCCAGACCATAGACGCGCCTTTGCGTCAGCCGGCAAAGCTGCGCAGCTATAAAGAGGGCGGTTCCTATGATTTCTACGTGGAAGCAGGGGGCAAAAAGATCATGATCCGCCCGAGCTTCAATTACATAGCCGGGCAGATGGATGGCTATCAGGCGGATGTTCTGTTTCTGGGTGTGGCCGGTCTTCAGAAGGCGGCTCCGGAGATGGAGCGCCGGTTTTTCGAGGAGACGATAGGAAAGCTCCATCCCCAGCTTGTCATCCCGGTTCACTGGGACAATTTCTTCTCACCGCTGACAAAGCCCGTCCGGGGAATGCCGCACCTGATCGAGAAGACAGAGGTTGTCTTCTATAAGCTTGCCCGGTACTGTGAAGAACACGGAATCAACTGTCTCGTGCAGATTCCGGGCACGAGCGTGGAGATCTAGCGGTATTGAGCAGCCGGATCGTGTCTGCAGCGTCTGCAGCTGCAAAAGCTTGTGAAATTCTTTTGTGCGGAAACGTCAAAAGTACAGAACAAAGCAGGGCGGATCATACGGATATGTGTTTCCGCATATACTCCACGGTCCTGTACAAAGTATCCATCTGGTACAGCTGGTCCAGATGGCCTGCAAAATCAAGATGATATTTTTCACGGAGCCCGTCAAATCTCTGCGTGCGTTCTTTCTCACGGGCTTTGCCGAGCTCCTCGAAAACTTCATCAAACGAGAGCTGGCGGCCTTCTTCGCCGGCAAGATTATAGATCCCGACACCGATCAGGCGTACGGGTCTTTTCTGTACCTGATCCAGCATCTGAGACGCTTCCTTGTATATCACGATGGCAGTATCTACAGGCGGCACCGCTCTTGAGCGGGTAATTCCTTTCATGTCCGCATAGGTCAGCTTCAGGGATATCCCGTTGCCGTGAAGTCCCTTTCGATGAGCGCGGTTTTCGACCATCAGGGACAGCAGGAAAAGCACATCCTTCAGAAAATCAAAGTTTTCCACATCCTCCTGAAAGGTCAGTTCACGGCTGATGGATTTTGCATCCTCCGGGCGATAGGGGGTTACTTTTCGGTCGTCGATCCCCCGGGCGATCTGCGTGATCCATTCCCCCTGCTTTCCAAGAAGCCGTATGACTCTTTCTCTGTTTTCCTGTACGTCCCGTACGGTGTGAATCCCTTCTGTGTAGAGCCTTTGGGCAGTCTTTTCTCCTACGGTATACAGAACCTTAACGTCCCGGTCAATAAGCAGGTTCACAAATTCCTGCGGTGACAGGATCTCAAAGTATCCGTCCGGCTTTTTCTCTTCACTGGCTGTCTTGGCAGCTGTCTTGGAATAGGCCACGCCGACAGAACAGCTGAGATGGAGTTCGTCCATTGTCCGCTGTTTGATCCGATGTGCGATCTTTCTGGCTCCCTCCCAGTCAACCGCCTTTTCGGTTACATCCAGATAGGCTTCATCCAGTGCGATATATTCGGCAGCGGAGGCGTAGGTATTCCAGATCTCGTGCAGCTGACCGGATACAGCCCTGTACTTGTAAAAATCCGGATGTTTGTAGATACCCTGCGGACACAGGCGGTACGCTTCTTTGATATTCATTCCGGAGCGGACGCCGTATTTTCTGGCTTCATAGCTGCAGGTGGCGACGACGCCCCGCTCTGTCGGCATGGAGCCGATGATCAGGGGTTTTCCTTTCAGGGAAGGATTATCCCGCACTTCCACCGAGGCATAAAAAGCATCCATATCCACATGAATGATAATCTGATTCACCAGTCCTGCCTCCTGTCGGTATTTTCGCGTGCAGTCACGCTGCTTTGTATTGTACCATAGAAAAGGATCTTCGGCAATGAACCGGAACCGGGGAGGGCGGAATCCCTTTTTACATTTTGATTGGAAGCTTCTCGATGACAGAGAATTCCTTATAGGATTCCGTCACGAATTATGGTAATATGAGGATATAGAACAGTATGATTTGAGGGTGATAGAGTGGCTCAGACAAGGAATCTCAAGAATAATCCGCAATATCAGGCAGGAGGGGATGTGCTGCCGGAAGTGAAGAGGGACAATACCAGAAATGGGACCATAGACTTCCTGCGTGCTGTTTTTTGTATCATTATTCTTTTGTTTCATATCTCACTCGATCTGTATGGAAAAGAGTGGAATCTGGAGGAGTGGAACGGGTTATTCCGATACGGCGCGCTGGGAGTGGAATTCTTTTTTATTACCTCCGGATATTATATGGCGTCAAGCGTTGAGCGAATGTCTGACAGAAAATCGGATACGATTGAACAGACCTGGAAGTTCCTTCGCAGGAAACTCAGAAGTATACTGCCATATCACCTGCTTTTCAATTTGATCATGTGGGGAATAACCATTGTGAGGCGGTATCCGTTAGAGGACTGCCTTCAGAGGATTTCGTGCTTTTTCTTTCTGCCGGTTGTCGGTTTTAACGAGGGAGAGTGGATGCTGGGAGTGGAATGGTATATCGGGTATATGCTGTTTGTCATGCTTCTGGTTTTTCCTCTGCTTTACCGGTTTTTTCCATTTGTCACAGGATATCTGGCGCCGGTCGGGTCAGTCTGTCTGTATGGCTACATATCGATCACCCATCACCGGGTCATGAACAGCAGTTTTCGTATGATCGAATCATTTGCAGGAATTCTTCTTGGAATCACGGTTTATACCTGCGTAAAGTACCTGAAGAGCAGAAAAGAGGAGCTGAACGGGCTTGTTCGGTTTATAATCCGCATTTATCCGCTGATCAGCGTCGTTTTGAGTATAGGGTACATGAATACTTTTTTACCCACTGCGCTTCAGCCGCTGCTGATTCTCTTTCTGGCTTCGGGGCTTGTCATAACATTTGAGCAGGAGGGGATCGTCTCGAGAACCGGGCTGCTTAACTGCAGGCCGGTCTACTGGATGGGAAGAGTCAGCGTGTCTGTTTATCTGATTCAGAATATTACCCGGTTGACGGTGAAGAAGCTGTTGAACGGACAGCCGGTCGTACTGGTTTTTACAGCTGAATTTTTCGTTACGATTCTATGCGGTGTAATCGCATATGGGATCGTTCAG
>CAMOQF010000145.1 GCA_946622645.1 uncultured Blautia sp. | reverse complement strand
AGACCTTCCCCGGTGTCAAGGCTCTTGATAATGTGAATTTTCAGGTGGAAGAGGGCGAGATCCATGCGCTTGTCGGTGAAAACGGCGCTGGAAAGTCCACCCTGATGAACGTCCTGAGCGGCATCTATCCCTTCGGAACCTACGAGGGAGATATCGTATATGATGGTGAAGTCTGCAAATTCAACACCATCAAGGACTCTGAGGGAAAAGGCATCGTCATCATCCATCAGGAGCTGGCCCTGGTTCCGGAAATGTCCATCGGTGAAAATATGTATCTGGGCAATGAGTGCGGCAAGAAATCGCGCATTGACTGGAATACGACCTATGCTGAAGCAGACAAATATCTGAAGATGGTCGGTCTGGCAGAGTCATCCAAGGTACTGGTCAAAGAGATCGGTACCGGCAAACAGCAGCTGGTCGAAATCGCAAAAGCGCTTGCCAAGAAAGCAAGGCTGCTGATCCTGGACGAGCCCACCTCCTCCCTGAACGAGGAAGATTCCCGTGCTCTTCTGGATCTGATGCTGGGCTTTAAAAAGCAGGGCATGACCATGATCATCATCACCCACAAGCTGAACGAGGTTTCCTATGTGGCGGACAAGATCACGGTCGTCCGTGACGGCGCCACCATCGAGACCATCGACAACGCAAACCACGACATCGATGAAGACCGCATCATCAAAGGCATGGTCGGCCGTGAGCTGACCAACCGTTTCCCCAAGAGAGAAAACGTGAAGATCGGCGAGATCAATATGGAAGTGGAGCACTGGACGGTGCACCATCCTCTGTATCCGGAACGGGTCGTGGTCAACGATGTCTCCATGAACGTCAGAAAAGGCGAGGTCGTCGGTATCTACGGGTTGATGGGAGCCGGCCGTACAGAGCTTGCCATGAGTATCTTCGGACAGACCTACGGCATCCTGACCGCCGGGACCCTCAAGATCAACGGACAGGAAGTCAAACTGAAAAAGTCCGCTACGGACGCGATCAAACACAAGATCGCCTACGTGACAGAAGACAGAAAAGGAAACGGACTGATCCTTTCGCAGTCCATCAAGGTCAATACTACCCTTGCCAACCTGGACAGCCTTGCAAAGAATCTGGTCATCGACAAGGATAAAGAATACCAGGTCGCGGAAGAATACCGCGCGAAGCTGAAAACAAAAACGCCTTCCGTGGAACAGCTGGTAGGCAACCTTTCCGGCGGCAACCAGCAGAAGGTCCTGCTGGCTAAATGGATGTTCGCGGAGCCGGAGGTTCTGATCCTGGACGAGCCGACCAGAGGTATCGACGTCGGCGCCAAGTACGAGATCTACTGCATCATCAACGACCTGGCCGCCGCGGGCAAATCCGTCATCATGATCTCCTCCGAACTTCCCGAGGTGCTTGCGATGAGCGATCGTATCTATATCATGAACGCATCCAGGATCGTAGGCGAAATGCCGGCTTCCGAGGCTACGCAGGAAAACATCATGGCCACGATCCTGAAGTCAGGAAGGGGGGACTGATCATATGAAGACAAATCCGGCAATCGAATTTATCAAAAAGTATACTATGGTCATCGCCCTGATCCTGGTGATCATCTTTTTCTCGATCAGCACGAACGGCAAGATCCTGTTCGCGCAGAACATCAATAACCTGATCTCACAGAACGGTTATGTGTTCGTCCTGGCGACCGGTATGCTGCTCTGCATCCTGACGGGCGGCAACATCGACCTTTCCGTCGGTTCGGTCGTATGCTTCACCATGGGTATCGGCGCTCTGATGCTGAAGGCCGGCACCCCCATGATCCTGGCCGTTCTGGCCATGCTGGGCGTAGGCATGCTGGTCGGTATGTTCCAGGGTTTCTGGATCGCGTGGATCTCTGTGCCTCCGTTCATCGCAACGCTGGCCGGCATGTACGCATTCCGCGGACTCTCCAACGTTATCCTGGGCGGCTATTCCGTAGGCGTCAACGATGAATTCTTCCTGAAGGTCTTCGGCGGCGGCGCCGACTGCTACATCCCGGATTTCCTGAACGGCGAAAACCTGAATTACACCTGTATCGGTCTGGGCGTGATCGCTGCAGTCATAATTCTGATCATGACCATCCGGAATCATTCCATCCGTAAAAAAATGGGCATCGCTTCCGGCAATGTGGCGGGTGAATTTGCAAGAGTCATCATCGTCTGCGCGCTGGTCGTCTGGATCACCTACAAACTGGCACAGTACAAGGGCATTCCTTCCGTGCTGGTGTGGATCGCGTTGATCCTTCTGATCTACGGCTATATCACAAAGTATACCGCTGTCGGCCGTTATTTCTACGCGGTAGGCGGCAACGAGAAAGCCACAAGGCTTTCCGGCGTCAACACAAAGATGGTTTATTTCCGCGCTTATGCCAATATGGGTCTGCTGGCAGGCTTTGCCGGGGCTCTGACGCTGGCAAGAGCGGGCCATGCGGAACCTACCTATGGTATGGGTTATGAGATGGATGCCATCGCTGCCTGCTTTATCGGCGGAGCTTCCGCTTACGGCGGCGTAGGCAAGATCACCGGCGTCATCATCGGCGCATCCCTCATGGGCATCATCAACCAGGGTATGAGTATCATGGGCATCTCAGCCAACTACCAGAGCGCCGTCAAAGGCATCGTGCTTCTGGTCGCCGTGCTGGTCGATGTTCTGTCCAAGAAAGAAAAAGCGTGAGGGGAGGATAGGCAATGAAAAAGAGTGCTTCTCAAGTCTTAAAAGATAATACAATGCTGATCGTCCTCGTCCTGGTCTATCTCTTCTTTACCTGGCAGACGGCCGGCTCCATGTTTTCACCTTTCAACTTCAATGAGCTGATCACCCAGAATGCATACGTATTCATCCTGTCCAGCGGTATGCTGATGTGCATGCTGACAGGCGGCAACATCGATCTGGCCTGCGGCTCCCTGGTCTGTTTCCTGGGCGCTCTGGGCGGCTATTTCATGGCGGTCAAGAATATGCCGACGATCGTTGCGATCTTCCTGATGCTGCTGATCGGCGTTGTTTACGGCTGTGTTCTCGGCTATCTGATCGCTTACATCAACATTCCTCCGTGGATCGCGACTCTGGCAGGCTTCCTGGCATTCCGCGGTCTGGGCACGGATATCCTGAGCAGCAACAGTAAGACCGGTTCCATCAGCGTCAAGCAGGTGGAAAGTTTTCTGGCCATCTTCTCGGGCAAACTGTTCAAGACCAAGATGGGCCAGCTGAACATGGTCTGCCTGGTGGTCGGCATTGTTGCCGCTGTCGTGGTCGTTCTTCTGAACATCATGAGCAGAGCCAACAAGGTGAAAAAAGGCTACGAGGCTGATTCGGCAGTCATGATGCTCGGCAAATCCGCGATTGAAGCGGCTGTCATCATCCTGGTCGCTTACAAACTTGCTTATGCAGGCGGTATTCCGACCGTGCTCGTATGGGTTGCCATTGTGGTCCTTTTCTACAACTTCATCACAGAAAAGACCACCATCGGCCGTCATTTCTATGTGGTCGGCGGCAACCGGGAAGCAGCCCGTCTTTCCGGCGTCAACACCAGAATGATCATGTTCATCGCTTATCTGAACATGGCGATCGTAACGGTCATCACCACCTGGGTCGTTCTGGGGCGTGTACAGGCGGCCAACTCCACCGCGGGCACCAACTTTGAGATGGATGCCATCTCGGCCTGCGTGGTCGGCGGCGTTTCAGCCTACGGCGGATCCGGCAGGATCATCGGCATGGTCATCGGCGCCACCCTGATCGGCGTCATCAACCTTGGCATGAGCCTTATGAACATTGACGCCAACTACCAGAAGGTCGTAAAAGGCGTCGTGCTTCTGGGCGCAGTTGCTTTTGATATTCTTTCCAAGAAGCGCGCAAAATAATATACAGTGCTTTTCAGCGGGGCTTCCGGATCTTCCGGGAGCCCCGTTTGTTATGTTAACCGGGTATAAAAAGCTGCTTACAGAGCAATAATTTGAACAAACAATGCTATGCAGGTTTTTACACAAAAGAGAGAGAAGTCCCGACTTGAATTTCAAAGAGACAGGTTAAAATGCACAAAGAAGAAAGACGGAATCTGTGAAAACTACACTATATGTCAAAAAACAGCCAAAAAACAGAGCAAGAATTAGGTGTCAATTGGCAAGAATTTGAGTGCTAAAAAGAGTCATAAAACGCTATAGTAGATTTATAAAAGAAACACGTGAAAGGAACCCGTGAACGTACCATTTTTACCACTAACTAAGGAGGAAGAAATTTATGAAAAAAGTCCTTGCAGCGGCATTGATACTGTCCATGGTGGTTGCTCCCATGGCTGTTGTACATGCAGAAGAGGGAGAAGCACTGGAACCCATCACCTTGACCGTTTTCCGCGGCGATCCCGGCGACCAGCCCGCAGACGACAACAAGATCTATCAGAAGATCGCTGACGAGTTTGGTGTTACCTTTGAATTTGAATTCCTGGCAGGCGACCTGGACGAGACCCTCGGCGTGAAGATCGCCGGTGAAGACTATCCGGATCTGTTCGACGGCGGAAACAGCGCGGACCTTCTGATCCAGAACGGCGCCCTGATCAACCTGCTTGACTATGTAAGCCCTGAAAAGACCCCGAGACTGTGGGCACACATCGAGCCGCAGCTGGCCCGCATCATCGAAAAAGATGAGGACGGCAACGACGTAATGTACATTATCCCCAACTATGGCCTTGCCGATGGCGAGCAGATCGTCAACCAGGTAAACGGCCCCGCCTTCTTCGTTCAGAAGCAGGTTCTGGAGTGGGCAGGCTATCCGCAGATCCATACTCTGAACGAGTATTTCGATCTTCTGGACAGCTTCATCGAAGCAAATCCCACCAATGCAGACGGAACTCCGTACACCGGATTTGACATCCTCTGCGAAGACTGGAGACATTTCTGCCTGATCAACCCGGTGCAGCACCTGATGG
>CAMOQF010000144.1 GCA_946622645.1 uncultured Blautia sp. | reverse complement strand
AACAAGATCAAGGGCGGCGAGATGATGATCGCCACCTATGTGGGCTTCTCCTCCGTCTCCCTCATGTGTATGATGTGGCTGGTCCTTCCGTATAAGAGCCCCAATATGGTCTGGGGCCTGTCCGGCAAAGGACTTCGTACCACCATCTCCCTTGAGGGCTATTACATCGATGTTCTGGCGGATTTCCTGCGGATCAAGATCGGCAACCTGGAGATCCCCACGGGCACGCTTCTGTTCTTTGCCCTGCTCGCTTTCCTGATCTGGGCATTCCTGCACACCAAGACCGGCACGGCCATGACAGCCGTGGGATCCAACCCCACCTTCGCCAAGGCAGCCGGCATCAACGTCAACAAGATCCGCCTGCTCTCCGTGGTCATGTCCACATGGCTTGCAGCCATCGGCATTCTGGTGTATGAACAGGGCTTCGGCTTTGTACAGCTGTACATGGCGCCCTTCTACATGGCCCTTCCGGCTGTCTCCGCCATCCTGATCGGCGGCGCGACCGTCAACAAGGCCACCATCACAAACGTGATCATCGGCACGATCCTCTACCAGGGCATCGTGACCATGACTCCCACTGTCATGAATAACATGGTTCACATGGATATGAGCGAAGTCATCCGTATCATCGCTTCACAAGGCATGATCCTGTACGCGCTTACCAGAAAGACGGAGGGAGCAAAATGAGCAAGAATAATTCAAACAAAAGCAAAAACAGCCTCGGCTCCTTTTTCCGCAGAAGCTCCGTGCCGCTCATGTTCATCGTGATCTGCATCTTCTGCATCCCGCTGTCCGGGCTGTCGCCCTCCTACCTGATCAACGAGATCGTCACCCGTATGGGCCGGAACGCCTTTCTGATCCTGTCCCTCCTGATTCCCATCATGGCAGGCATGGGACTGAACTTCGGTATGACGCTTGGCGCCATGGCCGGCCAGATCGGCCTGATCCTGGCTTCCGACTGGCAGATCGTCGGCATTCCCGGCATGATCCTGGCCATGATCATCTCCGTTCCCATTTCGATCCTGATGGGGCTCTTCTGCGGGAAGATCCTCAACATGGCCAAAGGCCGTGAGATGATCACGAGCTACATCATGGCTTTCTTCATGAACGGTGTATATCAGCTGGTCGTGCTCTACCTGATGGGATCCGTGATTCCCATCAAGCACACCTCCATCAAGCTTCCCAGAGGCTACGGCATCCGCAACACGGTGTCCCTGCTCTCCATGAGACAGAAGCTTGACAACCTGATCCCGCTGACCATCGGCGGCGTAAAGATCCCGGTGGCCACCTTTATCGTGATCGCCGTTCTCTGCCTGTTTGTGATCTGGTTCAGACGCACCAAACTGGGGCAGGATATGCGCGCGGTCGGACAGGATATGGAAGTCGCCCGCGACGCCGGCATCAACGTGGAAAGGACGCGTATCATCGCCATCATCATCTCGACCGTGCTGGCCGGGATCGGCATGATCATCTATCTGCAGAACATGGGCAACATCGCGACGTACAGCTCCCATTCCCAGATCGGTATGTTCTGTATCGCGGCCCTTCTGGTAGGCGGCGCTTCCGTCGAGAAAGCCTCGATCGGCAACGTCTTCCTGGGCGTCATCCTGTTCCACCTGATGTTCATCGTAGCGCCCAAGGCAGGCGCTGCCATCACCGGAGACTCCATGATCGGCGAATATTTCCGTGTGTTCGTCTCTTACGCGGTCATCACGGTCGCCCTGATCATGTATGAAACCAACAAACGCAAAGAGAAGAGCCTGGGCGGCGAACAGCTCAAGCAGGCACAGCTGGAGGAGGAGAACAAATGAAATCAAAACGAAGACTCCTGATCCGGCTGATCGCCCTGGCGGCTGTCATCGCGCTGGGCGCCTGGATGTTTGTGATCGGCCGGGGTCATACGGTCTATTTTGACAACAAGACGCTGGAAGCCAACGGACAGACGTACAAAGCCCCCTACCAGATCCAGGTGTTTGTGGACGATGAATCCGTAGGCAAGCTGAAGGAAGGGGACCGCGGCATGGCTTCCACCATGGGGCAGACCTTCAAGATGGTCCTGCACATCACCCCGGAAAAAGGCGGCAAAAAAACAGGAAGCGCCGTCACGCTGGAACTTCCCTACAATATGGACGGCATCATCATCAATCTGCCCGCTCTGCTGGGCGGTGCCTCCGAGGATGTCTACCGGACGGAATTCGTCCAGGCAGCGCCCGAGGAACCGGAAGAAGATGTCGAGATCTCCGACGAATTTGAAATGCCTCTCGGAGATGAATAAAAATCAGCAAAAAAACTGCCGGAGCCAGACGCTCCGGCAGTTTTTTTGTATCTGCCATCTTATTGAATATCAAAAAGGTCCGCGGCGGTCTTCCAGAAGATCTGCTGATATTCCTCCTCTGTCAGGTCCAGCTTCAGCAGATAATCGATCTCGTTATTCTGGTCCCAGAGAGGATAATCCGTGCCGAACATGACCCGTTCGGCGCCCCAGGCGCGGATCAGCTTCTTTATCCACTGCGGGTTTTCCTTGTGCAGATAGAAGGTGGAAGAAGTATCCACAACGATATTGGGATAATCCGGAAGCAGACGGGCTGCTTCCTTCCAGACGCTCCACCCGCCGAAGTGCGCTCCGATAAAGGTAAGCTTCGGGAAGGCTTCCAGCACGTTCCTGACCCTTGGCGGATTGGAGTAGTCATACCGGTAGTCGCCGGTATGCACGCAGACCGGCAGGCCTCTGTCCTCGCAGAGCGCAAAGATCTCCATCGCCCGCGGGTCATCCACGCAGAATTCCTGGATGTCGGGGTGAAGCTTGACGCCTATCAGGCCAAGGCTCTGCAGTTCATCCAGATCCCGCTCAAAACTCTCACTCTCCAGGTGCATGGTTCCCATGCCGGTAAAACGGCCCCCGGATTCCTGCACGCTCTGTGAGATGAAACGGTTGATCGCGGATACCTGACGCGGCGTCGTAGCGACGGAATGCACCACAAAATGGCTGATCCCTGCCGCTTCTCCGCTCTTCACCAGGGTGGACGCCGTGCCGTCATGAGGATTCTTTGTCAGATCGTCATAGAAATGCTCCACGGCGCTGACCGCCTTCCGGGCGATCGTATCCGGATAGATGTGGCAATGCGTATCGATCATTCTGTATTTGCTCATTCGTTTGTCTCCGGTCCTTAAATCTCCTGTCCCTGACCGGTCAGGCTGTCTCGATGGCTGCGTCCTTCTGCAGTCCTAGTTTTTCGATGGCCTGCTCACGCATCTTGTATTTCTGGATCTTTCCGGCGTCGTTCATGGGGAAGCCGTCGACAAAGTCGATGTATTTCGGCACTTTGTGTTTGGCCATATGATCCAGCACGTATTGCTTCATCTCCTCGACGGTCATGGTCTCGCCCTCCTTCAGGATGATGCAGGCCATGATCTCCTCTCCCATCGCCTTGTCCGGAACGCCGATCACCTGCACGTCGCTCACCTTGGGATGGGTGTAGATAAATTCTTCGATCTCCTTGGGGTAGATGTTCTCGCCGCCGCGGATGATCATGTCTTTCAGGCGGCCGGTGATGCGGTAATTGCCTTCCGGCGTGCGGCAGGCAAGGTCTCCGGTGTGCAGCCAGCCATCCTTGTCGATCGCTGAAGCAGTGGCTTTGGGCATCTTGTAATAACCCTTCATGATATTGTAGCCTCTGGCTACGAATTCGCCGATCACTTCATCCGGGCAGTCTTCGCCGGTCTCCGGATCGACGATCTTGCATTCCACTTCGGGGAAAGCGCTTCCCACCGTCGTCACACGCACCTCCAGAGAGTCCGTGGTACGGCTCATGGTACAGCCGGGAGAAGCCTCTGTCTGTCCGTAGACGATGACAATCTCGGTCATATGCATCTTGTCCACCACGTCCCGCATCACCGCGATGGGGCAGGGGCTGCCGGCCATGATGCCGGTCCGCATGTGGCTGAAGTCCGTCTTTTCAAAGTCCGGATGGGACAGCATCGCGATGAACATGGTCGGGACGCCGTGGAAGGCGGTGATATGCTCATTGTGGATGCAGGCCAGGGACGATTTGGGGCTGAAATACGGTATCGGAAGGATGGTCCCTCCATGGGTCATGGTGGCTGTCATAGCCAGCACCATTCCGAAGCAATGGAACATAGGCACCTGGATCATCATGCGGTCCGCAGTGGACAGATCCATGCCGTCGCCGATGCACTTTCCGTCGTTAACGATATTGTAATGCGTCAGCATGACGCCCTTGGGGAAGCCCGTGGTCCCGGAGGTATACTGCATGTTGCAGACGTCGTTCACGTCCACGGCGTTGGCCATGCGCGATACTTCCTCCGCCGGGGTACGGCTCGCGTACTCCAGGGATTCCTCCCAGGTCAGGGCCCCGCTCATACGGAAGCCTACCGTGATGACGTTCCGGAGGAAGGGGAGCCTTCTGGCGTGCAGCGGGCTTCCCGGTTTATTGTAGGCAAGCTCCGGACAGAGCTCGCTGATGATCTCTTTGTAGTTGGAGTCACGGTATCCGTCGATCATCACCAGCGTGTGCGTATCCGACTGGCGAAGCAGATACTCCGCCTCGTGGATCTTATAGGCCGTGTTCATGGTGACCAGCACAGCGCCGATCTTGGTCGTCGCCCAGAAGGTCAGGAACCACTGCGGCACGTTGGTGGCCCAGATGGTCACCTTGCTGCCGGCGCGGACACCCAGGGCGATCAGCACGCGGGCAAATTCGTCCACGTCCTCGCGGAACTGGCGGTAGGTGCGGGTATAATCCAGCGTGGTAAAGCGGATGGCTGTCTGGTCCGGGAATTCCTCGACCATGGTGTCCAGCACCTGCGGGAAGGTTTTGTCGATCAGCTCTTCCTTCCTCCAGACATATTTGCCGGTGTGAGCCTTGTTCCAGTAAAGATGTTTGCGGTTCAGACGGGTCCCTTCAAAATGGGACATGCAGGTGACATAGT
>CAMOQF010000143.1 GCA_946622645.1 uncultured Blautia sp. | reverse complement strand
TTTCCGGCGCTTCAGACTGGCCCGGAGTGTCTTCGCCACGAGCTGGCCGCTCCGGATCCAATTGCTGTCTGTCAGCTGTCTGCTCTTCTTGTTTCTTATAGATCAGCTGTTCTGTCTCCAGACCGGATAATTCCTGCATCTCTTCTTCCGTCAGAAGGCTGTCGCGGGTGATCGCCGCGTCCCTGCGGATCCGGTCCAGCCCGCCCAGATCGATGGTGATCTTCGGCCTGGCCGCTTCGATCTCCGCCTTTCTGGCTTCAGCAATGACCGCCTCAACAAAAGGCAATGCCCATTGCTCCTCTTCTTTCTCCTGCAAAGGCCTGCCTGCGCGCAGGTACCTTCTGAATCTCCCGTCAGCCAGATGAAACAGGCTGCGGAAGAGTTCCAGGTTAAAAAACAACCTCTCGTATCTTTTTTCTGTCCAGGCTCCGTCCCTGCACCGGTAAACGCGGCACTCGTTCAGGCGATATTCTCTGTTGTCAAACGCATTCTGCTCCCAGTAGACCGCGTTGCCGAGCGGATACCAGGGAAACTCCCGCAAAGATCCGAAGCACAATGTAAACAGGTCTTTTCCATCCCTCGAATATTCCGCCGAGGCCTTCTTCCACACCTCTGCAAAAAGCCTTTTTCCTTTTTCCATCGAAAGAACAGGCGATTTGAGCAGGTTCTTTCCTACGAATTCAGCGGCGGCGTTAAATATCTCTTCATGAGAACGCTCTTCGGGAGAACGCAGGATCGCCAGACATCTGTCCTTCCGATCTGCATCGGATTCCAGAAATGCCTCCGATTCTTCCGGAGGGACCGCTTTCAGGACCGCCAGATCATGCATCCATCTCTGCAGATTCGACCGGAGGGAAGACTCTTCCTTCACAACATTCACATAACCGTTTTCGAACGCCTTCATCTTCTGCAGACTGTCCAGCGCAGACGAAGCACCGATCCCGTTCAGCAGTTCATAGAGATACAGATAGGCATAGGCTGAAGGAGCTTTTTTATACTCTCCGTTCCGTACGAACGTCCGCCAGGAAAAATAGCCTCTCAGCTGTTTTGTGTTCAGATCATGATAGACAGGAAAGAATACCGGGATATTCTCCTCCCAGCCGGTATGGTCCTCATAGTCCTGCATGAACACGCCCTGCCGGCAGAAGTTTCTGCATTTCTGGTGAAATGAACCGCTGCCGTATTCATAGAGCTTTTTCATGCTGCGGATCTTTTCCGGGACCGCGTCAGCCGGCCTTACATAGCCGGGCCAGCGGGCGGGCAGAGGCGTATCCCGGTATATGTTTGAAACAGGCGTTTCCTGGTACGCGCCTGGAACCGATTGCTTCTGTCCCATGCCTGAAGCCGGCGGTCTCAGTTCCATAGCTGAAACCGATTGCCTCTGTCCTATAGTTGAAACCGATTGCCCCTGTCCCATAGCTGAAACCGATTGCCTCTGTTCCGTATCTGAACCCGGCTGTCTCTGGCTCATGCCCGAAGGCGTCATATCCGTCGTACGTGGATCCTCCAGCACTATGGTATGAGCGGCTGTCTCTTCTTCCTGCATAGCCTTGTCAAACAGTCTGAGGATCGTCGGGGCATCCGTCTTTTCGGTAAACCGCACGCCGATCCAGTTTTGTCCGTGCATACGGTACGGTGCCGTAAGGTAAGAAAAAGGCAGAGATGTCAGCGTCTGTCTTCCGCATCGCAGGTCGCAGAACTCGGTGACCGCATCTGTATCCCTGTCCCTGATGCGGATCAGAAGAGCCGCCCATTTCCCGGTGCGCGGGTTTGTCAGCACCGAAAAATCCGGATAATCAGCCCACTTGAATTCTTCTTTAATTTGATATTTCTTTTCGGCATAATCCGTAAGCTCGTGCAGCCTCAATCCTCTGTCCCTCAGATCCTTAGATTTGCAGAATATTGTACCATAGAATCACCGGAAGGGCAAATTATCAAAAAAGCGCTTGACATTCTTATCGTTCTAGTGTACTATGTGCCTAGTACACTAGCGAACGCAATATAAAGGTGGACATCTATGAAATACACGACATCAACGCCAATCTATATGCAGGTGGCTGATTCCGTCAAGGAAAAGATCGTCACGGGGGAAATATCCCCGGGTGAAAAGCTCCCCTCCGGACGGGATCTGGCCCTCGCCTACACCATCAATCCCAACACAGCCGCCAGGGTCTACCAGATCCTGGAACAGGAACAGGTAAGCTTTACCAAAAGAGGACTCGGTACCTTTGTGACGGAAGATCCGGAGAGGATCCGTCTTCTCCGCTCCGAGATGGCCGAACAATTGTTGGACCAGTTCATAAACGGGATCGAAAGGCTGGGCATTACCAAAGAAGAAGCCATAGACATGATAAAAGAGAAAGAAGGTTGAAACATGCTGGAAAGTAAAGAGGTCACCAAAGTATTCGGCCGCAAAACTGCGGTCGATCACATCTCTCTGAAACTGGATCCGGGGCATATCTATGCCATGCTTGGACCCAACGGAAGCGGCAAGACCACCTGGATGAAGATGGCCGCGGGACTCATCAAACCCACCTCCGGAGAAATATGGTACAACGGACATCCGCTGGAAATCAACAGCCGGCGTGAGATCGCCTATATGTCCACGGAACCATACTTTTACAACTGGATGAGAGTATCTGACGTAGGAAAATACTACCAGGATTTCTTCTCTGATTTCTCCATGGACCGCTATAAAGAGCTTCTTGACCGCATGGAGCTTACCGGGGATCTGAAGACCAGGTCCCTCTCCTCCGGCATGATGGCCAAGCTGAAGATCGCAGTGACCATGGCCCGGGACGCACGCGTGATCATGCTGGATGAACCGCTGAACGGCATCGATCTGCTGGCCCGCGATCAGATCATGACAAGCATCGTGGAAACCGTATCTTCGGACAGAGTGCTTCTCATCTCCAGCCACCTGGTGGAAGAGCTGGAAACCGTGGCAGACTATGCCGTCTTTATCAGACAAGGTCATCTGGCAGACTTCCGAGAGCTGGAAGAACTCCGCATGACGGAAGGCATCTCGGTGGCCGATAAATATCGTCAGATCTATGGTGCAGGAGGCGAATATCATGAATAAACTGATCAAATATGAATTCCGAAAGTCACTCTTTCCCAAGCTCGTGATCCTGGCCGCGACGGCCGTGGTGGAGATCGTCTATCTGGTCGGTGTCTTCGGAGAATATGAAAATCCTACCTTTGCCGGGATCCTCGGTCTTGTTTTTGCCGCCGTGGCCGGTCTCACCTACATCGGGATCGAAAGCATCGTCACCCTCTACCGGGATCTGACGACCAAGCAAAGCTACATGCTTTTTATGACTCCCAACTCAAGCTATAAGATCCTGGGTGCCAAGGCGTTGGAAAACGGACTGTCCATCCTGCTTGCCGGCCTTTTCTTCGGCGGGCTCGCCTATTTTGATCTCGATCTGCTGGAAAAAGAACGTTCCACGTTTGCTCTCATCAAGGAGCAGCTTGAGAACATGCTGCAAAGCATAGATTCCCGGCTCTCTTTCAGTACCGCCACCTTTCTGATCCTTCTGTTCATGCTGCTCTGCTCCCTCATTGGACGGATCGTGATCGGCTATCTGGCAGTGGTTCTTACCTGTACGGTCCTCTCCGGCAAGAAAGGTGCCGCGTTCATAAGCCTTTTGGTCTATATTGCTATCTCCATCCTGATCGGATTTCTCATGGATAAGATTCCCGCCATGGATTCGATCAACAGCAGCCTGCTGATCCAGTCCTGCATATACCTGGGCATCTCGATCGTGTTCTATGTGATCACCGGATGGCTCATGGATAAAAAGCTCAGCGTCTGATGGCAGAACAAACACTGCAGATGTTTTGTCCGCCAGACGGATGACCGATCAACATATCCAGCATAAAAAATCCCTGCAGGAAACTGATTTCCGTGTTCCTGCAGGGATTTTTTGACTTTTTAAATCTTTCTTCTGCGGAAGAAAGCGCTGAAGATCGCAATGCTCATCACAAAGGAAGCGAACAAGAGAGCCAGCCATCCGGCCAGGTCCGTATCGTCTCCTGTCTGGACTGCCCCTTCGTGCGTCTGCGCTTCTCCGCCTGCGGGCGTCGGCGTCAAATCATCCGGTGTGATCACGACCGGCGTCGGCGTCGCGCCTTCCGCTGCCGGGACGGGCGTTACCGTCTCCCCGGCAGGCGCGCTCGTCGGCATTGCTTCCGGTGTTTCCGTGACTTCGGGAGGCACATCCGTCGGGAGCGGTTCGATCGTCGGGACCACCGAGCCTTCCGGCCACTGGTTTACGATCTCGACTTCTGCATTCAGCTTATAGGAAGACATCATCAGGACGCCGCCCTTTACGGTCCAGTCATAGCCGAAGCTGTCGGCTTTCTTGACCGGTGTGCCATCTTCTGTCGTTTCCGTCACATACAGATGGATAGGCGTGTCGCCGGTAATGATCACCGGCACGGCTGCTTCCGCGTAGCTTCCTCTGTTCATCGGGATGGCGATCGGGTTCGTGGAAACCAGGTCGGATGAAGCCTTCTGCGTATGTCCTGAATCAGCAAATACGCCTGCGTAGAAGGTCTCATTACTGCCGATGGAATTGCCGTTTGGATCCAGTACTGTCATGGAAACCTTCAGAGTGCCTTCGTAAGAACCCGGCGCTTCTGCCTCAGAAGAGTCAAACGCGGCGCCGACCTTTTCCGGCATTTCAGATTCATCCGTCATCGGTATGCTTCCATCCGGCTCGCTGTCATCCGGTTCAGCAACCGGTATATCTGTTTCGGTCGGCTCTGGTGTCGGTGTTTCGGTCGCCGTCGGTTCCGGCGTCGGTGTGTTGGTAGCTGTCGGTTCCGGTGTCGGCGTGTTGGTAGCTGTCGGTTCCGGCGTCGGTGTGTTGGTAGCTGTCGGTTCCGGTGTCGGCGTATTCGTCGGTGTTGGTGTCGGTGTGTTCGTCGGCGTCGGTGTCGGCGTATTCGTCGGCGTCGGTG
>CAMOQF010000142.1 GCA_946622645.1 uncultured Blautia sp. | reverse complement strand
GAAAAAGGGACCCTTGTGCAGGATATCATGAATTCCAGCTCCTACAAGCTGGGGTTCGCCATCACCAGCGTTCCCCGCAAGATCAAAAACAAGCTGAAAGGAACCTGCTGACGCACGCGCCGACAGGAGCAAAAACACATGTGGAATCGTTTTATCAAGGATCTGAAAGCATATTTTCCATACGCCAGGTTTTCAGCCAAGTCGGATCTGAAGGCTGAAGTGGCCAGCTCTTATCTGAACTGGCTCTGGTGGATCCTGGATCCTCTGCTGTACATGCTGGTGTACAGCTTCATCACCGTGATCGTTTTTCAGAGCAAGGTGGATTATTTCCCCATCTTTGTGTTCATCGGCCTGACACTGTGGAACTTTTTCAGCAAAAACGTGCAGGGGAGCGTCAAGATGGTGCGGCAGAACAGCGGCATCGTCTCCAAGGTGTACATTCCCAAATATATCCTGATCCTGCAGAAGCTCATCGTGTCAGGATTCAAGATGATGATCTGCTGGGCGCTGATCGTCATCATGATGGCGTTTTACAGAGTCCCCCTGACCTGGAATGTCCTTTATATCTTTCCGATCCTGGTGGAGATCGTCCTGCTGACCTTTGGGTGCAGCTGCATTATCCTGCATTTCGGGGTTTATGTGGACGACCTGTTCAACGTGACCCAGGTGGTGCTGCGGCTGATCTTTTACATGTCCGGCATTTTTTATTCCATCGGCGACCGCGTGCCGGAGCCTTACAAGACCATCATGCTTACCTGCAACCCGGTATCCATGCTGATCGAATCCGGCAGAAGATGCCTTTTGTATGAGTCTGTTCCGTACCGGAAGAGTATTCTGGTATGGGGCGTCATATCGGTTCTGCTGTGCGTAGCAGGCGTGCATCTGATCTATAAAAACGAAAACAGCTACGTAAAGGTGATGTGATATGGAACGGGAAATCGCGCTGGAAGTCAACAATATCTGGCTTCGCTACAAGTGTCTCAGCTCTTATTCCATCAAAAAAAGCCTTCTGCGGTTGAAGAAGGCGGATACAAAGGTGTTTGAAGCCCTGAAGGGCGTCAGCTTTTCGCTCCAGAAGGGTGAGATCCTGGGGCTCGTGGGCAAAAACGGCAGCGGCAAATCGACCATGCTGCGGGCCATCGCAGGCATCTTCTCCCCGGACGAAGGGACGATCGATCTGCATGGCAACACGGTGTCTCTTCTGTCCATCGGCGTCGGTTTCCAGCGGGAGCTGACAGGGCGGGAGAACATTGTCCTGTCGGGGATGCTCCTGGGCTTTTCGGAGGAGCAGGTCCGCTCCAAAATGGATGAGATCATCGAATTCGCCGCTTTGGGAGAGTTTATCGACATGCCGGTCAAGACCTATTCGAGCGGCATGCATTCCAAGCTTGCCTTTTCCATCGTGGCCATCCTGGAATCGGACATCATCCTGGTGGACGAGGTCTTGAGCGTCGGCGACTCCAAGTTTAAAAGAAAAAGCTACAACAAGATGAAGCAGCTGATCAACGACCAGAATCATACGGTCGTGATCGTCTCACACAATCCCGATACCATCAAAGAGCTTTGCACCAGCGTTCTGTGGCTGCACGACGGCAAAGTCCGCATGATCGGCGAGACCAACGAAGTCGTAAACGCCTATGAAGACTTCATGAGCAAGTAATCAATGTTGACTGATAAGGTGTTTTTATGGAAGCTAAAGTGACAGTTGTCGTGCCCGTCTATAACGTATCTGCCTATCTTCGCAAGTGTCTGGACAGCCTGACCGGCCAGACGCTTCCGGAGATCGAGATCCTCTGCGTGGACGACGGTTCCACGGACGATTCCCTCAGGATCCTGCAGGAATACGCAAAGAAAGATCCCCGTATCCGTATTCTGACCGGCCCAAACGGAGGCTACGGAAAAGCCATGAACCGGGGCATTGATGCGGCCCGCGGCATCTACATCGGCATTGTAGAGCCGGACGACTACGTGGACGCCCACATGTTTGAGGATCTGTATTCCTGCGCGTCTGAAAACGATCTTGATCTTGTCAAATCGGATTTTTACCGGTTTGTCACCCTCCCCTCCGGCGAGGAAAAGCTGACGTATGAGAAGACCGATCCTGCCGGGAAGGTCTACGGACAGCTTTTGTGCCCGGCGGAGGATCCCTCTCTTCTTCGTCTGATGCTGAACACCTGGACGGGGATCTATAAAAAAACATTTCTGGACCAATATTCCATCCGACATCACGAAACGCCCGGGGCGTCTTTCCAGGACAACGGTTTCTTTTTTCAGACCTTTGTCCACGCAAAGCGCGCCATGGTCCTTGACAAAGCCTATTACAAAAACCGCAGGGACAATCCGGGTTCTTCCATCAAAAGCACCCGGAAGGTTTACTGCATGAATCAGGAGTACGACTTTATCCGCGACCGTCTGATGGAGGATCCGGCCCTCTGGGAGCGCTTCAAATACATGTACTGGCGCGTCAAATATCAGAACTACATGTTCACCGTGGACCGGATCGACGCTTCGTACCGGCAGGAGTATCTGGCCAGGATGCAGGCGGAGTTTCACCGCGCCATGCAGAAGGGTGAGCTGAGCCCTGAAGTCTTTACGGAGATCGAATGGAAAAAGGTCGAGGCCCTGATCAAAAACGCGGGCGGTCTGTTTGGCAGAATCCGCTCCACCCGGATCGTCCGGAAGCTGCATCCCTTCATCCCGGAATGGGCTAAAAGGATGGTATTCAGGGTTCTTTCCCGGAGGAAATAAGATGGAACCGAAAGTATCAGTGATCATTCCCGTCTATAACGCTGAAAAGCATCTGCGCCAGTGTCTGGATACCATCTGTGGTCAGACGCTTTCGCAGATCGAGATCCTGTGCGTGGACGACGGGTCGTCGGACGGCTCTCTGCAGATCCTGCAGGAATATGCCGAAAAAGACAGCCGCGTCAGAGTTCTTCCTCAGAAGAACGCGGGTGCCGGAGCAGCCCGGAACCACGGCCTCAAAGAAGCCAGGGGAGAATATCTGTCCTTTCTGGACGCGGATGATTTTTTTGAGCCGGAGATGCTGTCGTCGGCCGTCTCCTGCATCGAACAATACGAGGCGGATTTTATCGTCTTCGGATGCGATCAGTACTACATGGACAAGAAAGAATATATCCGGAACCCCTGGGTGCTGGAAAAGAAAGCGCTCCCGCCCTACATGCCCTTCAAACACAGAGAGCTCACGGACAATGTTTTCAAAGTGTTCGTAGGCTGGGCGTGGGACAAGCTGTACCGGAAAAGCTTTGTGCTGGACCATGGCCTTACGTTCCAGGAGCAGCGCACAAGCAACGATCTGTACTTTGTCTTTTCGGCCCTGGCTCTCGCAAAGCGGATCGCCGTGTGCGATGAGGTGCTTCTGCATCAGAGGCGCGGGGGAAAAAAGACTCTCTCGGTCACCCGCGAAAAATCGTGGCACTGCTTTTACGACGCCCTGACGGCCATCCGCGACAGACTCGTTTCGGAAGGGATCTTCTGGGAGCTGGAGCAGGACTATATCAACTATGCCCTGCATTTTTCCCTGTGGAATTACCGCACGCTGGCCTCTCCGGTGAAGGAAAAACTGGGGAAGAAGCTCTGCAGCGAGTGGTTTGATTCTCTTGGCGTTTCCGGCAGACCGGAGTCTTATTTTTACAACAAAGAAGAATACAACGATTATCTTGATCTGATCAAAAAAACTTCCAACTCTGCGGCTGGATGAACTGCGTTTCATTCAGCCTCATTCTGCTCTTCCAATTCTCGAGCTGTCGCTCTCCTGTGGTAAATCGAGGTGAATCCATGTCTGTAAAACCTTTCTGTATCAATTGCCTGTCAGGCCTTTCTCCGGGATCCTCTGTCTGTCCGCACTGCGGTTTTGATTCCTCGGCTTATGAAGCGCCTCTCCACCATCTTCCCCCATACACGCCTCTCTCCGGCGGACGGTACGTCCTTGGCAGATCGGTCGGAACCGGAGGATTCGGCATCACTTATCTTGCTTTTGACACACGTCTCGGCCTTCCCGCGGCCATCAAAGAACTTTTCGTCTCCGGCAAAGTCCGCCGGGAAAACACCCACATTGAATTACTTGATACGACCGGTACCGGCAGGCGTTATTACGCCCAGATCAAACAACGCTTTATCCAGGAGGCCATGGCCCTCGCGGAGATGGAGGAAGCCGCCGGCCTGGTCCGCATCCGGGATTATTTTGAAGAAAACCAGACGGCCTACATCGTGATGGAGTATCTGGACGGACGCACCCTGAAAGAGGAGCTGAAAAACCGGCCGCGTAATCTCACGATGAACGAAGCCGTGCAGCTGTTAAAACCGGTGATGGAAGCGCTGGAAAAGCTGCACCGCCATGGCATCATCCACCGGGATGTGAGTCTCGACAATATCATGCTGTGCAAAGACGGACGCGTAAAGCTGATCGATCTTGGCGGGGGAAAACGTCTGGATGAGACCAACGAGAACACGGTCGCCATCAAAAAATCGGCTTACACGCCTGTGGAGCAGATATTAGGCCGGGCGGGGCAGATCGGTCCGCAGACCGACGTGTATGCGCTCTCGGCCACCCTCTACCGATGCGTTGCCGGAAGACTGCCAAAGCCGGCAGGAGAGCGGGAGAGTGACCAGGATATTGTAAAGCCTTCTTCTCTGGGAGCCGTGCTTACCCGGCAGCAGGAGGCTGCGCTGCTGAAAGGGCTTGCGGTGGATCCGGAGAGGAGGACGCGTTCTGTACTGGAATTGTATCAGGAGCTTTCCGCTCCTAAGAAGCGGCATGTTCTTCCTGTGATGTTCGTGGCTGCTGTTCTGTTGACAGGAGTTTTTACGGCTGTTCTTCTGCAGACCGGGGGGCCCGATCTGACCGTGCTCACATCCCTTCTGAAACAAAATGCACATCCGACAGGTTCTGCTGTGATGTCCGAACCTTCCTCCTTCGGAGATCCTCGCCTTTCTCCCACTGCTTCCCCCAAGAAACCAGCTGTTTCTCCTACGGCAACGCCGTCTCCTGTGCCGAGTCCGACGTTCACTCCCGTTCCGACGCCCGCTGAATTACTCTCCTCCGGTGAAGAATATATTCTGCCTGTAACGCCCGTTCCGGAGGAAGAGATTTTAAGCTCCGGGGAGGAGGAAACTGAGTTTGAGTAAAGTATGAAAGACGCTTTCATATTTATTTTTGAAAATTCCCTTGCGAGCAAGCATTTTCATGGCACTGGAATAAATGAGTGATGACAGAAAAGTGGTCCTATGGAAAGAGGGTGAGATGAAGGAGAGT
>CAMOQF010000141.1 GCA_946622645.1 uncultured Blautia sp. | reverse complement strand
ATCGCCTTGCACCGCTTGGGATCGCCGGGCAGGATCACATATTTCCCCACTTCTCCCGGGGCTACCTGGATATGATACAGCTTACCATCGGTTGAATATACCATCTTGGACATGTCAATCGCTCCCTTCATATGTGTTTTTTTCATTATAGCACATCGGACGGACTTTGTACTGTGAAATTACTTTCAAACAGTCTCAGAATTTCCGGAATGTTTTTCCAGAGTGCGTAGTCGTAGGCAGTTTTGCCTTTGGGAGATACCGGTGTCATGTCAGCTCCATGCTTAATAAGCAGTTCACAAGCTTCTTTGCTGTTTGTGAGGACAGCCCGCATCAAGGCCGTATAGCCGGCGGCTGTCCGGTTAATCCCAATCAGATGCCTTTCCAGAATATAATTCATCACAGCAGTATTATTGAAGCGGGCGGCTTCTACCAAGGGATTGCTGCCGCTCTGAGTCAGTACCATTTCCAGATCACATTCAGCAAAAAGATACGCTGTCAGCTCCAGCTGCCTTTCCCTGGCCTTCTGTCCATCGGTCGGCAGAAGGATCACAGCCCGATTGAGTGCCGTCATTTTGTTTTCATCAACCTGGTCGATTCTGGCCCCTGCTTCGATCAGACGAAAAGCTACATCAAAGCGTTCCTCATACTGCGCGGAAAGCGCATAGAGCAAAGGAGTTCCCTGAAGGTACGGATCCACCACGGAAGCATCCGCGCCGGCCTCCAGAAGAAGCCCTGCCATCTCAGCGGACGTTTTACAGGCTGCCTCCAGGGGATAGATGTTTTCAAAGCCAATCAGACCGAGAATCGGATTGTCTGTTCGCGGCACATTCACATTGCCGCCTTCCGCCAGCAGATCCTTTACCGCCTGTACATTCTGGGATTTAATCGCATGATAAAGCATATCAGAATACTTATGCTCAGACATAACTGCTCCTCCCGTCAATCCTTGCCAAAGAGCTTCTTAGCCTTATTGATACCTCCGTCGACAATCAGAGCCCAGCCCCGCTGTAACGGATTCGTGGAATCATCCGGAGAATTTCCCCAGATGATCCAGGGCAGAACATCTTTTACAAAATGTCCTGCATAGTCATCATTCGGATTTGCATAATTGTAGGTCCCGTAATCTTCCGATGCTGTTACGATATTTCCTTCCGAATCATAGATCACTTCATACCGTCCATCCGGAGAAACAAACTTGACATTGCTCTTGTCATCCGAAGTGAACTGATGACAGTCCGAGGCGACCTGATCATTCCAGCCCCATTTTGCGGCCGTTTCCGGATCCGGAGGCAATCTGTCCGGGTTCATATTCTGATTCCGGCTGTAATGCTCTTCTTTTGTCGGAAAACCCTGCGGAACATTGACTGTAGTGTTCTCACCGGAAGCGGCCGCCCCTCCGCCCGTAAAAAGAGTCGCAAGAAAAAGCGCCTTGAACTCCTCCATCAGCTGACGGTACTCCGGTGTCTTACGGGATAACTCTCTTTCCAGTTCATCCAGAAGCAGCCGGAACTGTTGTCTGACCTGCTCTGGTGTCATACGATCTTCTGAGGATCCGGGTGCCGGATCATTTTGACGCTGTACATCCTCTGCGCTGTTCCGAATCCTGTTTTCTGTCTTTTCGTACAAGGCGGCAATCTCCGAAAGGGTATCACCATAATTTCGCAGATGCGTCCCTTCCTCCGACAACTGCTCCCGCAGCCTTTGAAGCTTATTCTTAACCACCGCCTCATAGCTTCCCTTAATGGTAAGGGCACGGATCACCCGGCCCACTTCTTCACTATTTGCAGAAAGTACCCTGCCCAGCCCGGTCAGATCTGAAGCCTGGAAGGCAAGCGGCGGCCCCTGAACATAAAAATCCGACATATCGCACCTCCTGTCAGGATCTGTTTACAAAAATCCTGACAATTTCTCAGCCCTCTCTGATATAAGATTCTATCAGAGAATCCGACCAGTCCTCTGCGCCTGTAAAACCATTGTCACCCGGATCCAGAGTAAAGATAACCTTATTGTCCGATATCCTGTGCAGTTCAAGATACCAGTTATAATCAAGCGCATACAAAAACTGCATCCATTGCCGGATCAGGGGAACATAAGCTGACGAATCCTCCTGATCTTCTGCCGTCGGCTCAAAAAACAGAATACACTTCGGGTCCTCCAACAGCTGTTCTGCCGTCAATATCTGTGATGGCCGTCCGGCTGTAGCAGGATAGTCAACCACGATCCCTGCTGTCAGACCTGCTGTATCCAGATCCTTCTGCACCCGCGCCGCAACTTCCGGTTGATACTCATATACCCAGTAATTATCCCGAATGCTGTCCGGTTCCGTCACGATCACGTAAAACCGCTCCTCCTCCCTGTCTGTCGGATGCGCATAAGCGCGCAGTGTCATCGGCCCGTCTTCCGACCCGTTCTGATGGCCGAAGGTTCTGCCGTCCGGCTCGATCTCAAAGGCTGCCGAGTATCTTTCCTCCAGACACGCAAGCGCATCCTTCACCATTTCCTCCTCTGTATAAACACTCTTCTCGTTTTCCATGGGCTCCTCCTCAATCCATTCAAAAAAATCTTCCAGCGGTCCTGCCTGGCAGGTAAAAGCAAATACCACAACTGCTGCCAACAACAGAATACCTCTTCTTCTGATTTTCATCCTTCTCATCCCCCGTTCTCCCAGGATCTCTGCCTCCTGTTTTCAGGTTATGCAGTGCCTGCTTTCCGCAGCTTTTTTCAATATTTTACCGTGATCGTATTCCCGTTTCTGGATACCTGCAGATCCGGTTTGTCCTTCAGACTGTTGTACATGGCATCGCAGAATCCGGAGCCCTGTTTACTGCAGTCGATCACATATTCCGAACGCACAGACTGTTTGTCAACGCCGGCATCCGAGCGTATATTCAGATTCCAGTAATGATCCCCGTCTCCATACGTGGAGGTGTCGTTCACAAAGCTTTTTTCCCGTCCGGAATCTCTTGTATAAGTCGTGGTCTGTCTGACCGGCACCTGATAACGATCTTCGACAGCTTCATACAGGATCATCCTGCTTTCCGGGCTTCCTTCCACATAAGGGTTCCCTTTTGCTTCCCATTCCGGACGGCTGTAGATTCCAAATTCGCCTCCTACGCATGAATCCCAGCCATAGGTCCCCTTCCAGAACTGTACACGGAATTCCTGCCCGTCATAGGTAAAGGTGCTGATACTGGTATCAAGGTTCATTCCCAGAGTTGAGCCCCAGTGATCCATGGCATCATTAAAGCCCCACTGGTTCTGCAGGCTCCCTTCCTCTGTGTAATAGGAATCCGACCCTTCACGATAATTAAATCCCAGCAGCGACTGAAGCAGTCCATTCATCGTCAGGATTCCGATCGTTCCCTTTTCGATCTGGTTTGCCGTTCCGGAATTAAGGAACGGTGCAAATTTTCCAAAGAGATTGGCGAGCCCCGGAATCTTCGAGGTCAGCGTATTGTATCCATCTGTCGTGCCATCCAGCCCCGGCGAAAGAAACCGCAGAATGGCTTCCTTTTCCGCCTTTGTCAGCGTGCAGTTCTTCGGATCATTAAAACTGCCTCGTTTCAGCAGATCGTACCATTTCTGCAGGCACTCCTTGACGCCGCGTCTTCCGGAAAGAATTTCTGTCAGTTCATCTACTTCTCTCCGGTATTTGTCATACAAAGTTCTCTCTTCTGCAGTCATGCCTCTCGGAGAAATGCCGCTCCCTGACGTGCTTTCCGCGACAGCCTCCGCTATTTTCTGTTCGGCCGTCACATAGGTCTGAGAAATGTCCTCCAGCGCTGCCCCCAGACTTTTCAGATATCGATGTTCCATCTCAACCTGCTCAGAGATGTCATGCAAGGCTCTCTTCACCTGTACACTATAAACCCCGTTCAAGGCAAGAGCCATGGCAGTTGTCTTTATCTGCATGGGATAAAACTGCACAGAAGCCGCCAGGCTCCGTACACTCGCAGCATCCTGTCTGATCTGTTGACAGTCTATCATAAAATCATTCATCATGCTCTCCAATCCATGCCTGTTTAAAGCGGGCAAACGCTGAACGCAGTTCTGTTTACTTATGATCAGTTTTACCATATCATAAAATACGCGTTATGAAAACCAATACGACAGACAACCTGAAAATCTGACAGAAAACCAGTCTTCCTCTCAAAACCCGTCCCGGTTTGCCAGATGCAGCATGGACGACTCCTTATCTGGCGAACAGCACTTGCAGATATTTTATGATATGGTACAATAAAATCATCAAACAGAGAGAAACTCCTTGGGAGTACAGGTAAAAAGAAATGGTAAAAAGACGAATCTGATCCCACAGCAAAGCGGACATCTGCAATCCGCTGACATTGCCTGCTCATGGTACACGAGGTCTCATGGGCCTTGTTTGTGTGCGCCGGAATCAGTCAGATTTTGCCTTTTTTAACGGTTTTTTGTGTTCATGAATCCATACAATGAAAGGCACCTGTCTGCGCATACAGACGAGTGCCTTTTTCTCACAGGAGTATTTATAAAATGAATGCAAGCAAAAGTAATAACCCTCTCTGGACAAGAGATTTTACCATTATCACGCTTGGAAGCGTGGTCTCCATGTTCGGGAACGCCATGTCCGGCTTTGCCATGAGCCTGATGGTCCTGGATGTCTCCCGATCCACCTTCCTGTATGCCATTTATATTGCCATGTATACCCTGCCGCAGTTGATCCTTCCCATCGTGTCCGGTGCCGTCCTGGATCGCTTTTCCCGCAAAAAGGCAATTTACATGCTGGATTTCCTGTCCGCAGGACTGTATCTTCTGATGGCTGCCATTCTTTCCACAGGATGGTTTTCCTTCCCGGTATTTGCGGTTTACTGTTTTATCCTTGGGTCCATCCAGAGCACCTATATGGTGGCCTACGACAGTTTCTATCCGCTGCTTATCTCGGAAGGAAATTTCCAGAAGGCCTATTCCATCGCCAGTGTCCTGGAGACCATCTCAGCCGTCATGGTTCCGGTCTCCGCTTTTCTGTACCGGCAGGCCGGCCTTGCGCCGCTGCTCGTCATCAACGGAATCTGCTTCTTTATCGCCGCCGTCATGGAAACCAGGATCCGCGCGGAAGAAGAATACATCCAGACGCAGAAACAGTCAGAACAGAATAACCGTGCCCATACAAAGCAGCTTCTGAATGACATCAAGGAAGGCTTCTCCTACCTGGGAAGCGAACGGGGACTCCTGGCTATCGCTGTCTATTTTGCCTTTTCGGCCGTCTGCGGAGGAGTTTCCAGCGTGCTGGTCCTTCCCTGGTTTAAAAGCACCTACGAAAATGGCGAATATCTCTATATGCTGGTCTGGGGTACCGCCCTCGCCGCACGGTTCATCGGCGGCCTGATCCATTACAGGATCCGAATCCCCGCAAAGCATCGGTTCAAAACCGCCCTGACCGTCTATGTGGTCATTTCCGTCTGTGAAGGCATCTACCTGTTCACCCCCATCCCTGTCATGATGCTGCTGTGCTTTATCGTAGGAATCGGAGGGATCACGAGCTACACGATCCGGGTATCCGCCACCCAGAGCTATGTGCCGGATGAACGGAAAGGACGTTTTAACGGAGCCTTCAACATGCTTTCCACCGCAGGAGCTCTGGTCGGAGAACTGGCCGCCGG
>CAMOQF010000140.1 GCA_946622645.1 uncultured Blautia sp. | reverse complement strand
ATCAGATCCATGAGAAGGAAAAATCTATGATCATACATCCGATTCCCCCTGTTTACGACAGGGACTCAAAAATTCTGATCCTTGGCAGTTTCCCTTCGGTCAGATCGAGAGAAGAAGGTTTCTTTTACGGGCATCCGCAAAACCGTTTCTGGAAGGTGGCGGCTTCCGTATTTGACGCAGAAATACCAAAGAGCATTGACGAAAAGAAAGCCTTTCTTCTGAAGAACCATATCGCGCTCTGGGATGTGATCGGTTCGTGCGATATAGAAGGCTCTGCAGATGCAAGTATCCGGAACGCATCGCCGAATGATCTGAATGTTATCCTGGAACAGGCAGATATCCGGGGGATCTTTGTGAACGGGAAAACGGCTTACAGGTATTATCAGAAGTACTCCGGGACCAGAACCGGACGGACAGCTGTCTGTCTGCCCTCTACAAGCCCTGCAAACGCAGCATGGACATTGGAACGTCTGACGGAAAGCTGGAGACGTATCCTTGATCCGCTATAAAGAATGGAAGAAAAAGACTGAGATGAAGAATATTTCCAAGATCGTGATTACAGGAGGCCCTTGTGCCGGAAAGACAACCGCATTGAGCTGGATCAGAAACGCTTTCTCACAGCGTGGATATACAGTCCTGATCGTGCCGGAGACAGCTACCGAGCTGATCACGGGAGGCGTGGCTCCGTGGACCTGCGGCAGCAATGAAGATTATCAGAAATGCCAGGTCGAGCTGCAGCTGGAAAAAGAAAGGCTTTTTGAACAGGCGGCCGCATCGATGGAGGCGGAAAAGATCCTCATTATCTGTGACCGCGGCGTTATGGACAACTTTGCTTATATGAACAAAGATGAGCAGAATCATGTCATGAAAGCGTTGGGTGGAAGCATCGTTTCCTGGAGAGACAGCTATGATGCGGTCTTTCACCTGGTAACGGCGGCAAAAGGGGCGGAGAAGTATTATTCTCTCGCAAACAATGCCGCACGATATGAAACGGTCGAGCAGGCAGTCTCCCTGGACGAAAGACTGATCTCTTCCTGGACGGGCCATAAATATATGCGGATCATCGACAATTCGACCGACTTCGAAGGGAAGATGAGAAGACTTGAGATGGAAGTCGCCGTTTTCCTGAAGGAAGAGCAGCCTTACCAGATCGAAAGAAAATATCTGATCCGGATGCCGGATCTGAACTGGCTGGAAAACACCATGATGAGCAGGAAGATCCGGATAGACCAGACCTATCTGATGTCGGATCCTTCAGAGGAGATCCGGGTCAGAAGGCGCGGCGAGGACGGCGTCTACATCTACTATGAGACACACAAAAGAACGCTGGAAGGCATGAAGAGGATCAGTACGGAGACCAGACTCAGTCATTCAGAATACCGCAGACGTCTGAAAAACGCAGATCAGTCCAGGCGGACCATCCATAAGACGCGCTATTGCCTGACCTATAATAATCAGTATTTTGAGATCGATATTTATCCTTTCTGGAAGGATCAGGCTATTCTGGAGATCGAGCTGAGAGATGAAGACGCGAAGATCGATTTCCCGGAGCAGATCGAGCTGATCAAAGAAGTGACAGACGATCCGGCGTATAAAAACGCTTCGCTGGCTTGTCTTTAAATTCGAATCCTGGCCGGTGGTACATCCCGAATGTATCATATCTGAACGGAAGAAAGGCGAATAAATGACATAGATAATACGAATTATGTCAACTTGAACCGGGAATAATGCAGGAAATGGAAGAAACGAAGGAAAAACGCATGAACGATTATTCCACAGTTATACATAAACTGTTTGGAAACAACGTAGAGATTAATCGAATAAAGCCTGTATCCGGAGGAGATATCAATGCGGCGTTCGTGCTGGGCCTTTCTGACGGCAGGAGTCTGTTTCTGAAGGAAAACAGGAAAGAAAATGCCGGCTTTTTCAAAGCGGAAAAGACCGGGCTTGCCGCGATCAGGAAGACAGGAGCCATACGGGTACCGCAGGTGTTGGAAACCGGAATGCTGGAAGAGAGTGCTTATCTGATCATGGAATATGTCAAACCCGCACCGGCGCGAAAAGAATTCTGGGAGTGCTTTGGCAGACAGCTGGCCGACATGCATAAGGCGGATCCTTCCGAATGGACGCCAGGCGGGAGTTATGGCTTTACGGATAACAACTACATCGGCGCCGGACGGCAGATAAATGATACCCGAAAAGGATGGATCGATTTCTATCGGGAATGTCGTCTGGATGTTCAGTTCCGAAGAGCACGGGCTTATTTTGGCGCCTCTGAAAGGAAAGCGATGCAAAGTCTGCTGGATCACCTGGATCAGTATCTCACGGAGCCGGCTTTTCCATCTTTGCTGCATGGAGATCTGTGGGGAGGAAACTTTGTGACAGGGCCGGATGGCCGTGCCTGGCTCATCGATCCTGCTGTTTACGTGGGGAACTGTGAGGCTGATCTGGCTATGACAGAACTGTTTGGCGGCTTTGCACCGGCTTTTTACGACGCCTACAGAGAAGCGAATGAGATTTCAGCGGGATATTCCGAGCGAAGAGACCTGTACAACCTGTACCACCTTCTGAATCATCTGAATCTGTTTGGCGGGAGCTATTATGGAGCGGTGATGAGGATCGTGAGAAGTTATCGTTAACGATGAATTTCAAGATGTAAAAAACGAAGGCTGTAACCTGTTGACAGAACACTTACAGGAGGTGTGCTATGCTGCAATCTGGCAATCTGAGAAAAGCGAAAATTCGTCTGATGAATGACCCTGAACTGAGCACAATGATGGTCCGCAGCGGATGGAACGATATCATGTTCGATCTGGATGGGGACGGAGACGCGGATGTGAGTTTTTCGGATGAAAACGGAGACGGCGATATCGATACGATCGCGATCGATCTCACCGGGAATGGACAGTTTAATCTTTTTTTGTATGACGCGGACGGGAATGGAACGCCGGACACGGTATTGTACGCTGAAGATGACGCACAGGAGCTGGAAGTCCTGGCCATCGGCTCGGAAGTGGAAGAAAGACTGCAGGAGCTGACCGGACAGACCTACAAACTGCTGATCGCCGAAGATTATCTTAATCAGGAGCTGGGTGTTTCGCTGGAAGAACTGGGCGTCTTCCTTCGGGAGAATCTGTCGGGCCTTCTGGAAGAAGTGCAGAGCATGATCAATGCGGAAGGCATCGAAAAGGTGGCACAGTTTTTAGATGCGGCACAGGTCTACTATCTGGCGACGGTCGAAGGGGACCAGCCGAGAGTTCGTCCGTTTGGAACGTCTCTTTTGTATGATGGAAGACTGTATATCCAGACAGGAAAGGTAAAGGAAGTCTCCAGGCAGCTCTCCGAAAACCCGAAGGCAGAGATCTGCGCCTTTATGGATGGCGTCTGGCTGCGGCTGTGCGGACTACTGATCAACGATGACAGCATCGAGGTCAAGCAGGCCATGCTGGATAAAAACCCTGGCTTGAAGGCGATGTACAGCGCGGAAGATGAAAATACACAGGCGCTGTATTTTAAAGACGCAACGGCAACGTTTTATTCATTTACGGCGGAGCCGGAGGTTATCGAGCTGTAAAACAGGATCTCGTAAAAGAAAAAGAGGAACAGGTGAACGAAGCTCGTTCATCTGTTCCTCCTGTCGTTTTGTGCCTGGCGGTAAAAGTTCCGTTTGGCAGCGAACATATTGTTTTCGGCCTCTTTGACGAGATCTTGCATATTGAGAGTACCCTGGTTTTTTTCATGCACAGCGGTGCCGAAAGATACATGGTAGTTTTGTTTTTTCAGGCTCTGCAGGATCTGATCGATTTCGGAAGCGATCTTTTCCGGCCGGACGTCAATCTGGAAGGCGATGAACTCGTCACCGCCGATGCGGTAAGTATGGTCAGGGCCGAAGCACTGCTGCATTGCTTTTGTGACTTCACACAGCATCCTGTCTCCGGCGAGATGCCCTTTTTTATTGTTCATTTCATGAAGGCCGTTCACGTCGGCGTATACGCAGACCAGATTGGACGTATATGCTTCCGCGTAGCTGTCGATACGGTTTTCATAGTGATTGCGGTTTTTGGCTCCGGTAAGAAGATCGGTCTGGCTCATGTATTCGATCTGGCTGGACTGTGAAAGCGCCCGGATCTTGATGGTCATAATAAATATGGTGGTAATGATCGCTACGATGCCGAATGTGATCATATTCCAGATGTCGGTTTCAGCTACCGAAGGATCTTTGTAATGTCCGACGATCCAGCAGAATACCGCAATGACAGCCGCAAGCAGGGCGGAAAGCCTGATGGGACGATCATAGAACAAAAGCGGAGTCACCAACAAAAAGACGATCGCTGACACAGCCGGTTTTTCCATGTGAAGCATTGAGATATAGATTCCGAATATATGAAGCAGTATCTCGAATACATAGATAAAAAACGTAACCAGAACAGGATGCTTTGGAATAATAAAGAAGGCGCATACCAGAATGATCAGCATTCCTGCTGCGCAGGCTAAATAAGTCCTGTTGTTTCGCGTGATAAAATCTGAAGACCGAAGGCTCACCAGGAACAGCATAAAAAACATTATGGCGGCGAGCCCGGAGAATACTCTCAGCAGGAGCTGGTTTTCCTTGTGGATGTTCGGGAGCAGTTTATCATACTCCTCTTTTTCAACCCCTGCGAAAAAAAACATTTTATATAATTTATGGAAATATTTCATGTTTAATCTTTCCTGTTAAAACATTGATTTAAATACAAGATTATGTATGCATTCGTATGATAATCTACTATAATTTGATACTTATGTCAAGCTGATGTTCCAGAATGTCACACTCTTGACTGCTGTAAGAATCACAGACGCGCTGTCAGTCAGTGCCCTGAAAGGAATCGTAACAGGGCAGTGATCGAACGGAACGAATCGGAGAGATACCTTTTGCCTGCTGAATAATTGACAATGACAATTGCAGAATGGTAAAATAGAGCATAATATATTTTGGAGGTCGTAATAGTATGACGCTTGAATCATTGAACGCTTACGGCGCGAATACCGCCGAGGGTCTTGCACGCTGCATGAATAACGAACCGTTTTATCTTCGGATAGTGGGTATGGTTTTGGCGGACAAGGCATTTACCGCTCTTCAGGAAGCCGTGGATGCCGGAAATGCCCATGCAGCTTTCGAAGCGGCTCACGCTCTGAAGGGGACGACCGGAAACGTGTCGCTGACGCCTCTCTATGAACCGATCAGCACTTTGACTGAACTTCTCCGTGGAAAAGATGAAATGCCGGAGGAAGGAAAAAGCCTTCTCGGAGAGATCATGAGTCTGCGGGAGAAAGCTCTTGAACTGTAACATGACGGCATATTCTGCTGTACCTGAAATACCATGGACCAAACGGAAAAGAAGAGATGCGGACAGCGTTTCCGGATTAACAGGACAGAGGAGTAATTTCGATGAAGGAATCATCAAATACCACCAGGAATAATAACGATATGCAGCCTTACCTTTCTCCGGCGGCCGTCTGGGCTTTATCAGTCGGCTCGGCTATCGGCTGGGGTTCGCTTGTAGTTACCAGCAGGAACTATCTTTCTCAGGCAGGACCGCTCGGCTCCGTACTGGGCCTGCTGGTCGGATTCGTCATGATGTTGATGGTCGCCAGCCATTATCATTTTCTGGC
>CAMOQF010000139.1 GCA_946622645.1 uncultured Blautia sp. | reverse complement strand
GCAAGACCACCCTTTCCACCGATCCCAAGCGTCTGCTGATCGGCGACGACGAGCATGGCTGGGACGACAACGGCGTCTTCAACTTCGAAGGCGGCTGCTATGCAAAGGTCATCAACCTTGACAAAGAATCCGAACCGGATATCTACAACGCCATCAGAAGAAACGCTCTTCTTGAGAACGTGACCGTAGATGAAAACGGAAAGATCGATTTTGCCGACAAGAGCGTCACGGAGAACACCCGTGTATCTTATCCGATCGAGCATATCGAAAACATCGTGAAGAAGGTCAGCCCCGTCTCCGCAGGCCCGGACGCCAAGAACGTGATCTTCCTTTCCGCGGATGCTTTCGGCGTGCTTCCGCCCGTGTCCATCCTGACACCGGAGCAGACCCAGTACTACTTCCTGTCCGGCTTTACCGCAAAGCTCGCCGGCACAGAGAGAGGCATCACCGAGCCGACTCCGACCTTCTCCGCTTGCTTCGGCCAGGCCTTCCTGGAGCTGCATCCCACCAAGTACGGTGAGGAGCTCGTCAAGAAGATGACCAAGGTCGGCGCAAAGGCTTATCTGGTCAACACCGGCTGGAACGGAACCGGCAAGCGTATCTCCATCAAGGATACCCGCGGCATCATCGACGCCATCCTGAACGGCGACGTGAACAACGCTCCGACCAAGAAGATCCCGATCTTTGACTTCGAAGTTCCCACCGAGCTTCCGGGCGTTGATCCCGCCATCCTGGATCCGCGCGACACCTACGCAGACGCCTCCGAATGGGAAGCAAAAGCAAAAGACCTGGCCGGCAGATTTATCAAGAACTTTGATAAATACACCGGAAACGAAGCCGGCAAGGCTCTCGTATCCGCAGGCCCCAAGCTTGCATAAGATGAACATGATCCCCCGCCCGTACGGACGGGGGATTCTTTTGTGATTTTCGTGGAATTATGTAAATTTATATTGAAAATAACGAATGGATATCGTATAATAAACTCAGATGAATTCCTGGAATGTGCGAGGCCCCTTTCTTCTATTTTGAACCTACATTGACTATACGGGACTCCTATATTGCAAGCCGGATGTCAGGCCTCTCGTCGTGGAAGGCAGAAAGTTTGCTGCGGACACCCACCTGGCTGCGGCTAGGCGTCAAAATGAAAGGGAACGGCATTCCGGGATCCACAAAAGAACCAGAGCCATGAGGCTCCTTTTTTTTATTCATCAGCCGTTAAGGAGATAGATCGATGAAACCAAAGAATATTGTGCTTGCGGGATTCCTGGCGTGCATGCTGCTCGGAGGGTTCCCTGTTTCTGCGCAGGAGAGTTCGGCGGAGGCAGAATGGACTGTTCTTTTTTATCTTTGCGGTTCTGATCTGGAATCAAAGTACGGTTTTGCGTCAGAGAACCTGAAGGAGATCAGCGAAGCGGTATTGCCAAGCAACTATCAGTATGCGGTCATTTCAGAAGAAAATATATTGCTGGATGTTCCTCCAAAGGTCAATGTGGTGATCGAAACAGGGGGCAGCAGGGAATGGCATACGGAAGAACTTGGCATTGATATTTCCGGTGACGCCCTGCAGAGATGGTATTACAATTATTATCCTGACGATCTGGACAGAACAGATTTAATGGCGGTCTTCTCGACTCCGCATACTTTTGAGCTCCAGGAAACACTGCCATCGCAGAGCATGGCGGACCCGGAAGTCCTGAGCGACTTTATCGTCTGGGGAAAAGAGCGCTATCCGGCAAAAAAATATGCTCTTGTTCTCTGGGACCATGGCCTTGGCAGCAAGGCAGGGATCATCGTCGATGACTGTTATGACGGCGATGTGATGTATCTGTATGAGCTCAAAGAGGCGCTGGAAGAAGGCGGGACAGAGATGGAGGCCGTGATCATCGACGCCTGCCAGATGGCCGGTATTGAGACGGCATGGACGCTCAAGGATCATGCAAAATGGATGATCGCCTCCGAAGAGAACGTACCCGGAAAAGGAACCGCCTTCAAAGGATGGATGCAGGAGCTGTTTAACCATCCCGAATGTGACGGCAGGTGGCTTGGGAGACGCATCTGTGACCTTACCGGCGTGCGGTATGCCGAGGAAAACGATGAAACCGGAAAGCTGCTGATGACCTGGTCGGTGATCGATCTGGGGAAGATCGATGCGCTCACAGAAGCGTTAGAGAATATTTTTATAAGGATATGCCAGGAAGCGGGAGAATATCCGGAGACAGCAACCTCTTTTGCATATAAGATGCGCGAGGCGGAGGATTTTGGAGATGGACGGCAGCACATGCGGGATCTCGGAAGCCTGTTCTACCAGCTGGACGGAGTGGCTGATTTTGCTGAGCTGCGTCTTCGCAATGACGTGATCGACGCGATCGCGGACGCGGTGGTCTACAATGTGAAAGGTTCAGGCCGGACCGATTCCTATGGGATCTCCTTCTGTTATCCGTCTGACTGTTCAGACGAAGAACTGGATATTTACGCCCGGAATTATCCGGTGCCCGGATATCTGGCCTTTCTGGATATGTTCACCGATTGGAAAGCGCCGGACTGGGTATATGAGGCGGTGGAAACCGTGCCGGATCTTTCGGACCTGAGATCGCAGCTGTTTGACTGCACGTTGGAGATGTGTGACAACGGGCTTCCCGGGGTGGCTTTTGAATCGGGATATTGTACGACAAACAGAGTCCGTTACAATCTCTATCAGAGAAACGAGGATTCCGGACAGACAGTCTGGCTCGGAAAGACAAACTGCTCCACGGCGGTAACCGAAGATGACAGGCTGCTCTTCTACGCGACGGACCCGATGCATTGGCCTTCCATCGAAGGAAAGCTCTGTACGATAGAGCTTGTACAGTCAAAGCCACAGATGCGGCTGTACAATATCCCCATCATGATCGGAACGGAGCCGTTGACCCTGCGCTGCGGCAGAACCATCAGCTATGAGGACGATGGAGCCCGTATCAGCGTGTATGAGATCTATGGATTGTGGGAAGAGTATGAGGAAGACACCACTCTTTTCACCCGCAGCGTAAAACCGCTCGCCGAGGTTACCGGACAGGATTACAGACTTCTGCATCCCGTGGATGGGACCGGGCTGAACGGCGGCACGGAATACGAGACCAGCGACTGGCTTACGATGTATCGCTCTCTGGAGGTTGCGGAGATCCCGCTTCCGCCGGGAACGTATTACCTGGAATATGAGATCGAAAACGTGTTCATGCAGAAGACCACACTGGACCGGATCGAACTCTACTGGGACGGAGAAAATATAGCCGTTGAATGAGTCAGCAGGGACAGGTTGAATGAGTCAGCGGGGACAGGTTCCTTGACTCGCTTTTAGTGAGTCAAGGAACCTGTCCCCGCTGACTCAATTTTTTTTACGCTTTTTTTACAGAAATATTGAGATATCTTTGGAAAAGGAGTATAATATTGAATAATTATGCTCGCATATTATGCACATTTTTGGCCTTTTTCAATAGAATCAGCAGGAGATGAATAAAATGAAGGGAAAGCAGATCAAAAACAGATGGATAGCGGCGGTCCTCTCTGGACTGTTATTGTTCCAGCAGGTACCCCAGAATATGATGGCAGAAACCTTGGATCAGGAGGATTATTCCGCCGTAGGATACGGAGATCTGTCGGGAGATCTGCTCTCTGACGGAACAGGGGAAACCTACGAGGACCCGGCCTATCAGGATCCAAATCCTGAAGAAGGACAGGAGCAGTCCGCGCCGCAGGAAGAGACAGCGCAGGATGTGCCTGGGGAGGGCGTTCCGGAGGCGCAAGACGATACCTCTGCGTATGAAGACAGCGATGCGCCGGATACGGACGAGATTGGCCAGAGTGCGTCCGGCAATGAAAAAACTGCAGACGAAGAGGATGCTTCCGATGACGCAGATGCCAAAGCAGCGGAAGCGGATAGTACCTTAGATGCAGATGCCAAAACAGCAGAAGCGTCAGAGATCAACCTGCCGGAGGAATCCGAAGAGGAAGACGACCTTACGGACGGTGAAACAGAAGAGGATCTCCTGACCGACGGTTTCCTCGCCATGGTCGGGGCGAAAAAAGACTCCATCACCATGGTCGAAAACATCCCCTATATCGACGAAACCGGCGGCGATCAGGTTGCCGCGTCCTGCGGACTGATCGATCAGACGGTCAGCACCTGGAATAAAACATGGATGGTCGTTTACGGGGATGTGACGATCACGGACAGGGTAAAGGTATCCAGCAAGGTCAGCCTGATCCTGGCAGACGGCGCGACCTTAACCGTTCCCAAGGGGATCACGGTGGCCGGCCTCAAGTCCCTGACCATCTATTGTCAGTCGGGACGCGACGGTACATTGATCGCCGGTGAACAATGTGCCCGGGACAGTGCCGGTATAGGCGGCGGTTCCAACAATCCCTCCGGGCCGATCATCATCAATGGCGGTCATATCACGGCGATGGGCGGTAAAAACGGCGCCGGGATCGGCGGCGGCTTTTATGCGGATGCCACGAATATAACCATCAATGGCGGCACGGTCATCGCCATCGGTGGCGAAGGAGCAGCTGGCATCGGCGGCGGTTATAAGGGCGCCTGCCAGAACGTTTCGATCAACGGGGGTGCCATCACAGCGATCGCCGGACCTGACGCGGACAGCGTTGAGATCCCACCGAAGGCGATCGGAACCGGACAGAACCCCGATGACAACAGCCCAAAGCTTAATTTTGAACTCTATTACGGCGCGGAGATCCGGGCAGGATCGGATGAGGCGCATACACAGATATTTACCAGCGATGAAAACGGGATAGCCGCCTGCAGCGAAAACAGATATGTCCGCATAGCGCAGGCGGAAAAGGGGACCCAGTACATCGGCCAGACAGGCGATACCAAGCTGCTGAGCGCGGATGTATATCGCCTGTTAACCGAAACGACGACGGTCCTGACCAACGGCTGGTATGTGGCAAATGGAAGTATCACCATCTCTGACCGGGTCAGGGTACAGGGGAATGTGCAGGTGATCCTCTGCGATGATGCAAAGCTTTCCATCCCAAAAGGGATCACCGTCCCGGAAGGGAGCCAGCTGACCATCTACGGGCAGGAACAGCAGGAGGGGAAACTTACGGCCGGCGGCAGCTGCGCAGCAAAAGCAGCCGGGATCGGCGGTGAAAACGGCAGCAGTGCCGGGACCATCCGTATCTACGGCGGCCAGATAAACGCAACCGGCGGCAGCAATGCTTGCGGTATCGGTTCTGCCGGCGGCGACAAAGCTGCTGTCATCATCCAGCTGAACGGAGCAAAGAGTGCAGTGACCGCTGTCGGCGGATCGGACGCAGCCGGTATCGGCGGCGGAAGCAGCGCTGACATTACCATCACAAGAGGAACCGTTACAGCAGAAGGTAAAGACGGCGGCGCCGGCATCGGCGGCAGCAAAGGAAAAGACGGCGGCACCGTGACGATCAACGGCGGTACCGTGACCGCAAAGAGCGGTACCTACGGCGCCGGCATTGGCGGCGGAGACAACGCGTCCGGAGGTACCTTTACGATGACCGGCGGCACGCTCAACGCGTCCAGTACGGGAAGCGGTGCCGGCATCGGCGGTGGCCGGTACGGTTCCGGCGGCATCATCACCATCCTGGACGGCACCGTGACGGCAACAGGCGGCACCTCCGGCGGCTGCGGCATCGGCGGCGGCTCCGGCGGCCTGGGCGGCACCGTGACGATCGAAGGCGGAACAACGCTTGCTACAGGCGGAGGCGCCGCCCACGCGATTGGTGGAACGGATCGTTC
>CAMOQF010000138.1 GCA_946622645.1 uncultured Blautia sp. | reverse complement strand
TCCCCGTAGGTGATCCCGCCCAGATCTTCCCCCATCAGCGCGCGGAACAGGTAGTTGACCAGATCCAGCACCTGGGTGCGGCTGCGGAAGTTTTTATGCAAATCGATCTTCTGCTCCGGTCCGTCCTCGTACGAAAACCGTCCGTACTTTTTCATAAACAGATCGGGGCGGGCCAGGCGGAAGCGGTAGATGCTCTGCTTTACATCCCCCACCATAAATGTGTTTGCCCGACCGTCCGCCCAGCCGGACACAAGCTTCGCGATCTCTTCCTGCAGCAGGTTGCTGTCCTGGTATTCATCCACCATCACCTCGTCAAAGCGAAGCGACAGCTCCCGGGCTGCTTCCGACGGGACAGTGCCTTCCGGAGTCTCTTTCTGCAGGATCTGCAGAGACAGATGCTCGAGATCGTTAAAATCCAGCACATCTTTTTCCCGTTTTTTCTCTGTATAAAGATTTTTGTACTCCAGGACAAGGTTCAGGAGAGTCCGGACCGGCCGCTGTGTCATCTGATACAGCCTGAAATGATCGGACAGTGTCCCGAAAAACACTTCCTTCTGCAGGGCGTTCACCAGGTCCTTGGCTTCGTCCCGCAGGTTCTTGGCCTGTTCCTTTTTTACAGGATCGACGTCCTTCTTCCCCCTGCCGGGAAGTCTTCCCCAGGAAAGATAGGAAAAAGTCTCCGCCGTATCGTCAAACGATTTTTCTGTGCAGGATATAAGCTCCTGCACCGTCTCCAGATCGTCTGTGAAGGTATCGACGTACTGCTCCGGTCCTTCCGGCGACTGGCAGATCGCGATCGCCTGCAGCAGATTCTCACGTGCCTGCAGCAAGGTTTCGCGTGCTTCCTCCAGAATATCTCCGATCACGGGAAGCGCAGTAAACTCTTCCGGCGTCGAAGCACTGTAATATCCCGCGCAGGAAGAAATCCAGCCCTCCGGGTCCGGACAGGCGACAGCCATATCATAGAGCTTCTGCAGCAGGGCGCTCAAACCATCGTCCGACTTATCACGGCAGAAGTAGTCCACAAACTCCGTAAACTCTTCCGTCCCTTTTTCGTAGGCGTCTTCCAGCAGCTCCAGGGCTGTGTCTTCCCGCAGGAGCCTCTCTTCTCCTTCCTCCAGCATGCGATAGCCGGGGTCCAGATCGATCATGTGAAAGTAGCTCTTGATGAGCCAGGCGCAGAAGCCGTCTATGGTGGTGATGTGAGAAGCATGGATCAGGACCATCTGTTTTTGCAGATGTTCATTGTCAGGATCTTCAAAAAGCGCGTTTTCCAGAGCGCGGAAGATCCTCTCCTTCATCTCGGCCGCTGCCGCGCGGGTGAAGGTCATGATCAGCATCCGGTCGATGTCCACCGGATGCTCCCGGTCCAGGAGCTTTCCCAGAATGCGCTGTACCAGAACGGCGGTCTTGCCGGAACCGGCCGCGGCGGACACCAGGATGCTGCGATCGCGAAGTCCGATCACTTTTTTCTGTTCATCTGTCCAGTCAAATGCCATCTCACTTCACCTCGCTTTCTTCACTGATCTTCTGCCAGAAAGTATCCGCATCCATTTTGGAAAGCTTGTGATACTCATATCCCGGGACCTTCCGGTCAAATCCGCAGGAGGTCCGGTACGGACAGTATTCGCAGGGAGTTTTGTTCCCCAGGCGCCAGGGCAGGATGTCGGTATCGCCCTCCAGGATCCTTCTTACAAAGTCGTCCGTCAGACGATGCACGTGGGAAAGCGCCGCTTTCAGCTGCTCCTCCGTCGCGACATAATCGGACTTCCGAAGTTCTCCGCCCTTGTTGAACACCGCAGGAGTCGCTTTGCCGGAGGGATCCATCCGGCGCACCAGGTCCGGATCCGCGTTCATCAGGCCGCTCATCCGGTATTCCTTCAGAAAAGCGTCTTCCGACTCCGCCGGATCTGCTTCCGGATCCCCGGTTATGACCGGATCCTTCACCGAAAAATAGAACAATCCTGCAGGGTGCACCTCGGCAGAGGGATCGTTCTCCTGCTCCGAATGGATCGCCGCGTCCAGGTAGATCATCAGCTGCAGCTGCAGCCCGTAATACAGTTTTGTCAGGTCGAAGGTGGTGCTGCCGGTCTTGTAATCGATCACTTTGACGTAGACCTTCCCGTCCTCCTTCATCACGTCCACACGGTCGATCCGGCCGCCTTCCCAGGCGACTTCAAAACCTTTGGGCGTGAAACCGCCGCCGGAAAGCTGTCGGCAGATGGCCCAGAGTGTTCTCTTCAGGATCCGGTCGGCCCGTTTCAGCATATAGGCGGTGCGGGCGCTGCTCTTTATGATGCCGTTCCCATAAAAATCAACGACGTCTTTCAGGCATTTTTCCGCCAGGCTGTCCCGCTCTTCGTCGCTCAGGCCGTTCCAGGACAGTCTTTGTTTTTCTATTTCCAGAGAGAAGCGTTCCAGCGCCGCATGCAGGATGGTCCCCAGGTCCGACGGTCTGAATACGTGGTCGGCACGTTCTTTCAGGCGCAGCCCGTAGCGCAGAAAATGCGCAAAGGCACAGGAGGCGAACGCCTCCAGCCGCGTCGCACCGGTACGGTCCACCTCAGAGTACAGGGCCAGGGCGGCTTCGCGGGTGATCCGTTCACGCCCTTTCCGGGTCAGAGAAGTCTCGGCAAGAGTGCGGGCTTTCGGCGCCCAGGCAGGCTCGCTTAAGTACCAGCTGTAGAGTTCCGAAAAGACGGGATCCGGTTCTTTCCAGGCTTTTTCGGTCAACAGCTGCAGCAGCACGCGCAGGGAAGACGCGGGGGTCTCCAGCCGGCTTTTAAGCTCTTCTTCGGCACCGGCCTGTACCGTAAGCTTCGGGAACATCTCCTGCAGGGTGCTGACAAGCCCCGCCGGGCTTTTGGCTTCGCCGCTGCCCGTCGTCAGGCTGTAGGAAAGCTGCAGGAATTCCTTTGACCGGGTGAGGTTCAGATACAGATAGAAGCGCTGGATGTTCATCTGCTCCCGCGGATCCGGCGCAAGCTCAATGCCGCAGCTGTGGATCGCTTCGCGGTCCGTCTCCGTCAGGATACCGCCGCCGGAGACGCCTTTGGGAATGCAGCCTTCGTTGACGCCCATGAAGAAGAGAGCGCGGATGTTCTGCAGTCTTGTTCGTTCCATGTCTCCCACCAGGACCTGGTCCTGGCCGGGCGGGATCAGGGCGATCTTCGCTTTGGAAAAACCGGTATCGAGGATCTGGGAAAAATCCTGCCGCGAGACGACTTCCGATCCCAGGATGCGGACCATCTGATCCAGAAGATCCATCACGATGGGATAGACGTGGGTATATTCCTTTTCCAGCGCAAGGTCTTTTGCCTGACGGCAGGCTTCCTGGCGCTCTGCAAGCTTGTCGGGGATATGACAGCGCTCCAGAAACAGGACCAGAGAGCGGCAGAAATCCTCGATGGTCTTTCCTTTTCCGCTCATTTCCTCCCGGAATACGGATATCTCTGCGATAAAGCGCTCACGAAGGCTGTTGAGGCGCAGGAGGGCAGCCGGATCCGTCCCGCGGGCTGTATGGACCCATGTAGTGTTCCAGGCGGAAAAGCCGCGGAGCCCCAGGGCAAGCACATAGTTTTCGAGCAGGTCTGCTTCCTCCTGTGTCAGATCCGAAAGACCGCTGCGGAGATACCGGAAGACGCTTTCGTAGGAGAACTGCTGTGTGAGCATGTCGAGGGCGGCGCGGATGAATTCGATCAGAGGGTTCATCATGACGCTGTGGGTCTCATCGATAAAGCAGGGGATCTCCCGCTGGTGAAACACTTCCCGGGTCAGGGATGCATAATCCTCCAGATTTCCCGTGATCACGGCGATCTCGCCGTAGCGGAGGCCCCTTTCGCGTACCAGGCGGTGGATCTCGCGGGCTGTGTCTTCCACTTCTTTCAGGGGATTTTCCGCGCAGCGGATCACGAGGGATTCCGGTTTCTGGTCGTATTGATTCCGTTTATAGCGAAACAGGTTCTCTTCCAGGAAGCGAAGGTCCGGCGCTTCTGAAAAGCGGCTTTCTTCCTGATGGAACAGGCGGACGTCCTGCTCCCGCTTTTCTGTGAGCGAAGTGAGAAGGCGGATCATCTTGTGGCTCATGGAAAAAAGCCTGTAGGACTGCCCTTTCGTCGGGAGCTTCTCGGAAGCATCCATGGTGACCGTCACCATCACGCGGTCGGTCGTCTTCAGCAGCTCCTGTATCACCCTGATCTGGACCGGCGTAAACCCGGTGTAGCCGTCCAGGAGGACGACGCTGTTTTTCAGTTTCTGCGACAGAGGGATTCCCTTGGACAGAAGATCCAGGGTTTCTTCGGATGTGGTATAGTGACCGCTCAGATATTCGAGAAATGCGCGGTACAAAAGCGTCATATCACGCAACTTCTTCTGCAGGAGAGAGCCTTCCCCGGCGTTCTGCTGCATGCGGTCGAGTTCTTCTTCCTTGATATCATACTGCATGAATTCCGAGATGAGTGATTTGACCTCGTCCAGCACGCCCGGGCGCTTGATCAGGCTCCCCAGATAGGGCAGGTCTTTTTCATGCTTGCGGGCAAGGGCTCTGATCACCATGCTTTTTCCGGTGTCGGAAAGCAGAGTGCGCGCATCGCCGCCTGTCTCTTCCAGGACACGGTAAGCCAGGCGCTGAAAGCTCAGCACGTCGATGTTGAAGATGCCTTTGCCCGGGCTGTTTTCGACAACGGTACGCTGCGTCTGCATGGTAAACTGCTCCGGAACAAGAATGTAAAAAAGTTTGTCCGGGCAGCGCTCTGCCTCCTGTATGACCGCCTGATATGCATAGTGCGATTTTCCCGTGCCTGACGCACCAATGATGAACTGTAAAGACATCCGCCTCCTCCTTCCCTTATAATTTAATTGCCAATCCCGTACCCGGCCTCATTTCCACCGGACACGAACACCATTCGCCCGCCTTTTGCTCGCCCTACGGCTTATATGTCACTCAAAGTGCAGGTATTTTGATTCAATTTCAAATTTCTGTCCGCCCGTTGACCTCATCCCTCTGCTCGTCGACCTCTTCTTCTCTTCACGCTAAACGCGGACACGGCTTGAAGGGCAGGTACTTTGTCTTTATTTCCAATTTCTACCCGCTCGTCGACCTCATCTCTCTACTCGTCGACCTCTTCTTCTCTTCACGCTAAACGCGGACACGGCTTGAAGGGCAGGTGTTTTGATTCATTTTCAAAATTTTAACCGCCCGTCGACCTCATTTTCTCTTCACACAATACACATACAAGGCTTGAAGGGCAGGTATTCTGATTCATTTTCAAATTTCTGTCCGCCCGTTGACCTCATTTTTTGGAACATAATGGGCTTCTCGTGTTTTTTATCTCCGGTAAAACAAAGTCATTCGAAACAATTACCTGCTTAACAAGATCATTTCATCATGATAAACAGGATACAAACCCAAATCCAGGCAGGCAAAAACCAACATAATAGCTTCTATACCTTCAGTTGCACATTGCTAACATCAAAAAAACAAGATAATCCCCAAACCCAGAGCAGGTAAACAAGCTCATTATTCTTCTTCTACCTTCAGTTGCAGCATTCTAACATGACAAAGATGAGATACCCCCCATACCCAGAGCAGGTAATCCAGTACATAAAAGCCTTTATGCCTTCATCATTTATGACTGCTTCTATCAAATAGAATAGCGTGCCCGGAAAAGGTGGGGTCCGGGGCGGTCGCTGCTTGCCAGTGGCAAGCGTTTAACGACGACCGAGTCGGGAGCCGAGACAAAAGCGGGCTTCTCACTTATTACAAAATTAAAGCGTGCCCGGAAAAGGTGGGGTCCGGGGCGGTCGCTGCTTGCCAGTGGCAAGCG
>CAMOQF010000137.1 GCA_946622645.1 uncultured Blautia sp. | reverse complement strand
TGACCCGGAGATGTATCAGATAAAAAGAAGATCGTGGTTCACGGTCCGGCAGAAAAGCTCCCGGACGGAAGAGATGTCGCGGCTTTGTCCCAAGGCCCACATCAGCTTGGTCACGCAGGCCTCCAGCGTCATGTCGTAGGATTCGAGCACGGAGTAACGGTCCTTCAGGATCTTTCCGACCTGGTAGACGCTGAGGTCGCTGCCTTCATGGGTGACCTGGGTGGCCATGACCACGGGCTTTTTGGCGATCAGCCACCGGTCCATGGCCCGAAGAAAGCTGTTGTCCCCGTAGTTGGGGAGACCTCCCACCCCGAAGGATTCCAGGATCAGGCCGTCGTAGGCGTCGAACAGGGAATTCAGGATGGTACCGTCGGTTCCGGGAATCAGCTTCAACAGGAACACCTTCTGATTCAGGGAATGACTGAAAACCAGCGGACGGGTATTCTGATCCTTGTCGTCGATATAGAAGATGATCCGGTCATCGTGGATCACGGCGATGTCCGGGTAATTGATGCTGGAAAAGGCGTTGTAGCTTTTGGTGAATTCTTTTTTGGCCCGGGTGCCCGCGATGACTTTTCCTCCGAACACGATGGAGACGCCGTGGGCGCGTTCGTGGGAAGCGAAGCGCAGACTGTCCAGCAGGTTGGATCTTGCATCGGTGATCGCCAGATCCACCGGCTTCTGGGCCCCGGTCACCACCACCGGCCTGCGGTTATTCTGGATCAGATAGGAAAGAGCGGCCGCCGTGTAGGCCATGGTGTCGGTTCCGTGACAGACCACGAAGCCGTCATAGTATTCGTATTTGCTTTCGATCAGCCGGGCCAGCTCCAGCCAGTGGCCGGGGCTTACATTCGTGCTGTCCAGGGAAAAAGGCTGCAGCGTATCCACCGTACAGAATTCTGAGGCGGAAGGGACATAGGACAGCAGCTCCTGCGCGTCGATCTGCGGGCTGAGTCCGTCCGGTGTATATTTGGAAGCGATGGTGCCGCCTGTGGCGATCAGAAGAATTTTCTTCATGACGGTCCTCCGGGATAATTTGTATCAAAGCAGCGGCAGATGCTGCCGCCCCTGTCATCATATCATAACCGGGACGGATTGTACAGGGAACCGTACATCAGGAGAAGGAAAGCGGCGGAGAAAAGCGTATAATTCCAACGAAAATTCACGAATCATGGCTACAAATTATTGCTTTTCGCAAAGCAAATCCTTTCATTCCTGACAAAAAGAATACAGTATTATAGCCATAATAATTCAAAATAGTTTTCACAATCAACGTCATAATGCATAAAAACAAGAAAATGAATCTGTAAATTATGTACAAATAGGCAAAAAATGAGAGCAAGAATTCGGTGTCATATGGCAAGAATTTGGGTGCGAAAACAGTGCAAAAAACGATAGAGTAGAAGTATGAAAAATATACGTGGCAAATGAAACTGTAGACGCAGCCGAAATTTTAAAAGGAGGGTAATTTTTATGAAGAAAATCCTGGCAGCAGCATTGGTCCTTTCCATGGTGACCGCGCCGATGGTCTCTGTACACGCAGAAGAGGCAGAAGCGCTGGAGCCGATCACCCTGACCGTATTCCGCGGCGATCCCGGCGATCAGCCCGCAGAGGACAACAAGATCTATAAGAAGATCGAAGAAGAATTCGGTGTCACCTTTGAGTTTGAATTCCTGGCAGGCGACCTGGACGAGACGCTGGGCGTGAAGATCGCCGGCGAGGACTATCCGGACCTGTTTGACGGCGGCAACAGCGCTGACCTTCTGATCCAGAACGGCGCCCTGATCAACCTGCTGGACTATGTCTCCCCCGAGAAGACACCTCGTCTGTGGGCCCACATTGAGCCGCAGAAAGCACGTCTGATCGAAAAGGACGAGGATGGAAACGATGTTCTTTACATCATCCCGAACTACGGCCTTGCAGATGGCGAGCAGATCGTAAACCAGGTCAACGGCCCGGCATTCTTTATTCAGAAGCAGGTTCTGGAGTGGGGCGGATATCCGCAGATCCATACTCTGAATGAGTACTTTGATCTTCTTGACCGCTTTATCGAAGCGAACCCGACCGATGAAAACGGCACTCCGTACACCGGATTTGACATCCTGTGCGAAGACTGGAGACATTTCTGCCTGATCAACCCGGTACAGCATCTGATGGGCCGCCCGAACGATGGCGAGGTTCTGGTTGATGTCAGCACAAACGATTTCAAGACCGAGACCTTCATCGACAAGCCGTATGCAAAACCATACTATAAGAAACTGAACGAACAGTTCCACAAAGGCCTGATCAGCAAAGACACCTTCGTTATGAACTATGACCAGTACATCGCACAGCTGTCCAGCGGCACCGTACTCGGTATGTTCGACCAGACCTGGGACTTCAACAATGCTACCTTTGCTCTGCAGGATGCAAACATGTACAAGAACACCTACGTTGCTCTGGGTCTTGTCTATGATCCGGAATATGTAGATGGAAAAGAGATCGAAGAACACTATGTAAACGGATCCCTTCCGAACGTACGCCGCGGCTTTGGTATCTCCGTCAACTGCGAGTGCCCGGAGCGTATCGTAAATATGTGGGAAGAGATGATGTCTGACGAATGGCAGATGCTTTTCAACTGGGGTGTGGAAGGTGAAGATTACTACATCGAAGACGGCCGTCTGATGATGAGTGAAGAGCAGTATGCAAATACTCTGGACAACACCTGGAAACTGAGCAACAAGGCAGAAGCCTTCACACAGTCCAGCCCGAAGAAACAGGGCTACATCATGGACGGCGATCTGGCAGGAAACTGCTGGGAGCCTGCTAACCAGCCCGAGATCGTATTCGGCCAGATGAATGAATATGACAAGGCCTTCCTTGAGGCTTATGGCTATCAGAAATTCGCAGACTTTGTAAATCCGCCGATCGAACTGGCTCCCTATGGAGAAGCATGGCAGATCGACTATTCACCGGTAGATGTGGAGCATCAGGACTTCCTGGATATCCAGGATAAATACCTGCCTGAGCTGATCATGTGCGAACCGGATGAATTCGATGCTAAATGGGATGAGTTCGTTGAGGAAATCACACCTTCTGCTACTGTATTCGGCGAATTTATGCAGGAGCAGGTTCTGGCAGAGGCTGCAAAAGTGCTTAACAACGAATAAGCAGTCCTTTGACGAAATGATTCAGGACAATGGCTGACGGCAAGGGGGGAGAACGATCTTCTTTCCCCTTGCTTTTCGGTTTAAAGGGTATTTGTCTGGTTGAAGTTATATTTGTCCTGCGGGATTTCTGGAAAAGGGGGAGGTATTGCCATGAGCAATATCAGAAAACGTTCCGACGCATCGGCAGGTGGTACACGCAAGAGAGGGTTCTTCGCCACATTGGGCAAACAGTGGCAGCTGGTTCTGATGTCGCTGCCGATGCTGATCTATGTGCTGATCTTTAATTACAGTCCTATGTGGGGCTGGGTTACTGCCTTTCAGGATTACAAACCAAAGCTTGGTATTTCCGGCAGTAAATTTGTCGGCTTGGACAACTTTAAATGGCTGTTCGGCCGTGCGGATTTCATAAACAGTATCCGGAACACGCTGGCCATGAGCGTCATCAACCTGGTGTTCAGCACTGTGGCGGCTATCGTTCTGGCGGTCCTGCTGAATGAAGTGCTCAACATCGCATTTAAGCGTACCGTACAGACGGTCACATATCTGCCGCACTTCCTCAGTATGGTTATCGTAGTCGGTATGGCTCAGAATATCTTTGCCAGCAACGGACCTCTCAATGAACTTCTGATGAGCAGCGGTCTTCTTAAGCAGCCCATTTTCTTCCTGGGTGAACCAAAGCTGTTCTGGTGGCTGGTCGGATTTATCAATGTCTGGAAGGAAGTCGGTTGGGGTACGATCATTTACATTTCCGCCATGACTGCGATCGATCCGTGCCTGTATGAGGCAGCATCCATCGATGGTGCCGGACGTTTTGCCAAGATCCGCTACGTCACCCTCCCCGGCATCAAGTCGACATTCGTCATCCTTCTGATCATGAACATCGGTCATCTGATGGAAGCCGGTTTTGAGCTGCAGTACCTGCTTCAGTCTTCCCTTACAATGGACGTCGCTCAGACGATCGACATCTTTGTGCTGAAATATGGTATCTCCAAACAGCAATACGGCGTCGCAACCGCCGCAGGTATGTTTAAGAGTGTAGTGGCTATCATCCTTCTGTTCGCGGCCAATACGATCGCGAAAAAGCTGGATGAGAACACCTTGATATGAAAGGAGGGATTGTTGTGGCGAAAAAAACGGATGATTACGTTTCCAACAAGATCCATCAGGACAAGGTGTTCCCGATCGTCAACACAATTATCCTTATCCTGATCATGATCATCACATTGTATCCGGTACTGAACACAGTCGCGTATTCTTTTAATGAAGGAACAGATGCACTCAGAGGCGGGATCGGTATCTGGCCGAGAAAATTCAGCCTGGAGAGTTACAGATCCATTCTTTCGGATAAGGCCGTTTTCACTGCGGCCTGGATCTCGGCTTCCAAGACAGTGATCATCACGTTCCTGAACCTGTTCTGGACCAGCATGCTTGCGTACGCCCTGTCCCGTCCGGAATATGTACTCCGCAAGTTCATCACGGTTCTGATGGTCCTTACGATGTATGTAAATGCAGGTCTGATCCCGAACTACCTGCTGATCTCCAAAACCTTGCGTTTGTCCAACAGCTACTGGGTATATATCATCCCGACCATGTTCTCGTGCTTTAACATGATCGTTATACGAACGTATATAGCCGGTCTTCCGAATGCTCTGGTGGAATCCGCCAGGATCGACGGGGCAGGAGATATACGAGTGTTCTGGCAGATCATTTTCCCGCTGTGCAAGCCGGTTCTGGCTACCGTAGCTTTGTTCGTGGCAGTGGGCAGCTGGAACAGCTGGTTTGATACCTATCTGTACAACGGCGGCAAGAAGGAACTCTACAGTCTGCAGTATCTGCTGAAGATGAAGCTTGCGACCACACAGGCCAGCGCCAACGCGGCCAAGACCACGGCGGATGCTCTGGCTTCCACCACGCAGACGACCCCGATCACCATCCGCTGTGCCATCACAGTTATTGCGACGGTTCCGATCCTGGTGGTGTATCCTTTCCTGCAGCAGTACTTTGTAACAGGTATGGCTCTGGGAAGTGTAAAAGAATAAACAGAAACACAAGAAGGGCTGCCGCGTATGCGGCAGCCCTGTTAAGAGGTAGGGAACATATTTCCCGGTCATTCCGGGACAAAGGCGTCAGCCTTCGATGGAAATATAGGATTTGTCTTCAACGGCCTTGGGATCTTTTTTCGGGACGGACAGCTTCAGGATGCCGTCTTCGAATTTTGCATGGATCTCACCGGTCTGTACATCGGTGCCTACATAGAAGCTTCTGCTCATGGCGCCGGCGTATCTTTCCTGACGGATATATTTGCCGTTCTTGTCTTTTTCGTCCTTGTCAAGCCCCTTGGCTGCATTGACGGTCAGATAGCCGTCCTTCAGCTGCAGCTTGACTTCGTCCTTCTTGAAGCCCGGCAGGTCGATATCCAGCTCATAGCTGTTGTCGGTCTCCCGCACATCGGTCTTCATCAGGTTCTTTGCATGTTTTCCGTACAGCGGATTCCTCTTTCCGAAAAATTCGTCCTCAAACGGGAAGCTCATCCAGTCGTCAAATAAGTTCTCTCCGAAAATACTGGGCATATACATCATAAGTCATTTCTCCTTTCTATTACGCCGCGGTTCCTGGCCGGTCCGGCGGTCGGCAGATCGTTTGTGATCTGTTGTCTTTTCCTTTGTTCTGTATGTACTATAACACGCATTGTTAGCACTGTCAAGAGGTGAGTGCTAAAAATTTGTGAATTTTTTGTGAA
>CAMOQF010000136.1 GCA_946622645.1 uncultured Blautia sp. | reverse complement strand
GTCTACAATTTCTTACATTGATCAGTGTCAACATGTATGTAGTTTTGAAGGTGCAGAAATAGTATTTGTAAAGTAACCAGATTTGATCTGGTTATTTTTTTTGTGGCGGAACTGACTGTTTAACATATTTATTGAACAAAAGTAATCACATACGTACATTATATGTGTATTTAACAAATGCTCATATTGACAAACGTATTTATGTGTGATATATTTAACTTATTATATGTGCAAATGCACAACAAAGGAGGGATGATTATGATCAGTCAGGCTTTACGGGAAGCAAGAATCTACGAAGATGTATCGGAAAAGAACGTTCAGAATGAAGAACGTCCTTCTTTTCATCTCTCTGCCAGAGTCGGATGGATGAATGATCCGAACGGATTTTGCTATTATAAGGGAAAATATCACATGTTCTACCAGTATTATCCGTATGAACCGAAATGGGGTCCCATGCACTGGGGACACGCGGTCAGCACGGATCTTCTGCACTGGGAATACATGCCGGCTGCGCTTGCACCGGATACCTTCCATGATCAGGATGGATGTTTCAGCGGAAACGCGATGGAACTGCCGGATGGCCGCCTGATGCTTATGTATACCGGAGTACGGAGGGAAGGGTACAGTAATGATTATAACAAGGCGGTGCAGGTACAGTGCATAGCTGTCGGAGATGGTGAGACTTTCGAGAAGTACGAAATGAATCCGGTCCTGACAGAAACGGATCTTCCCGAGGGAGCCAGCAGATATGACTTCCGGGATCCCAAAATCTGGCGCTGTGAAGATGGAACCTACCGCTGCCTGTTGGGAAACCGTCCTGCGGACGGGAGCGGACAGATCCTGCTGTATTCCAGTGAAGATGGATTCAACTGGAAATTTGTGAGTATCTTTGCGGCGAATCAGAACCGGTATGGCAAGATGTGGGAATGTCCGGATTATTTCGTTCTGGATGGCAAACATGTACTGCTTACCAGTCCGCAGGATATGCTTCCGCAGGGATTCGAATATCATAACGGAAACGGAACGCTGTGCCTGATCGGAGACTACGATAAAGAGAAGAATTGTCTGCTGGAAGAGGCAAATCAGTCCGTGGATTACGGGATCGATTTTTATGCTCCGCAAACCGTTCTGACACCGGACGGAAGAAGGGTCATGATCGGATGGATGCAGAACTGGGATACCTGTGAGCTGAGAACGCCTCATGGAAAATGGCAGGGTCAGATGAGTCTCCCCAGAGAGCTGTCCGTGAAGAACGGCCGGTTGTATCAGAAGCCTCTGCGTGAGCTGGAAGAGATGCGCTGCAATAAAGCAGAGTACAAGGATATTCTGTTGGAAGGTGAAAAGGTCTTTCCGGATATTTCCGGAAGAACAGTGGACATGGAAATCCGTATCCGGCCTGCAGATCCGGAGGATATGTACCGTAAGTTTTCTGTCCATTTTGCAAAGAATGAGGACCATCATATTACCATCAGCTACCGGACACATGAGAATGTCCTTAAGATCGATCGTAAGTTTTCCGGATCGAGACGGGCGATCATTCATCAGAGAAGAAGTAAGGTCGTGGGCAGTGAAAATGGAGAAATCCGCCTGCGCCTGATCCTGGACCGGTACAGTGCAGAAGTGTTTGTAAACGATGGCGTGCAGGTGATGACTGCCACCTATTATACACCTCTGGATGCGGACGGGATCGTCTTTGCTTCCAACGGGAAGGTCTGTATGGATGTGGTCAAGTACGATCTGATCACAGATAATGGTAATATCCGGGAAAATGAGTGATTCCGGAAAAATGCGAAAAGCCTGGAGAAATGTAACATTCAGGAGAAAATGAACAGCGCGAAAAAAGGCTGCCGTAAAGATGGGAGAAATCCCGTTACGGCAGCTTTTTTATGGCTGTGAACGCATAGAGCGCAGGTTTTGAAAAGCCGGTTTTATTGATAAAGATATTCAAGATAATCCATGACATAGTCTTTTCTGGGAGAATTTCTGATCACGCCGAGAAAAACGGATTGTGTAAAGCCGCTGTCCAGGAACAAAGGCGAGGCGGAAAGATCAACAGCCATCCTGTATTCATCCGTCACCGAATGATATTCTGCAGTCGGATCCAGGGCGATCTCCTTGGCGTTGTCTTCCAGAATCTCCATGTTCATTACAAGCTGTCCGTCCAGCTTTTCAGAAAGAGACGGATGCGTGTCCTGATACTCATGCAGCAGCTGTTCCAGGTCCTGAAGAAATCCGTTCTGGGCAAAGGCGTCGAAAGCCTCCTGGTCGAGGAAGACGACATCGAGTTCCCGTGCTTCGATAGCACTGAGGATTTTTATCTGGGAAGCCTGGGTGTATTCGAAGACTTCGCTGGAGGGATTATCCGTAAGATACAGATTTTTGTAGAGCCGGAGCGGATTCTTATCGGGATCGATCAGTCTGTCCCGCATATACTGGTCGGAGAGCTTCTCCTCCAGCTGTGGACTGACTGCAACATTCACCAGAGCGGCATGAAGGATCGGATCCTTCCGGGTAATTTTTCCATAGATCGAATATCCGATGATATACAACAGGATGATCCCTGCTGCGAAAGGAAGTTTGTAGTAATCCCAGAGATAACGCAGCTTACCGGAGAATGGCAGATTCTGCCATGTCTCCCGATCAATGTTTTTTTGGTTCCCTGCCATCTTTCGCCTCCTCTGTGTATGACCGATCAGCCTGACGTCTCACGACTCGGTCCCGACATCTGTATCTGTGTCTTCTGTCTCTTCCGGCGGGACAAGCTTCTGAAAAATGCCGGAGAGCAGGTAAGAACAGAGATAAGCGCATACGCCTTCGCCGAAAACAATGGCAGGAGTGAAGAAGCGAACGATGATCAGTACCATGATGAAATAAATCGCAGCCATAGCCGCCGTACAGTACAGATACCGGATCCCGATCATCAGGGAATTCCGGAACATGGCTGCAATGGTGTTTTCAAACCGGGCCATCAGAGGAAAGATATACATCGCGACGATGGCGCAGGCAGCCAGAAGTACGATAAAAACAGCAGTAAGGAAGGTCCAGAAAGCATTGGTGAACCGCATATGCCACAGCACATAGCCATCGAAGGCAAGCACGATCTGGGCGCCCAGCATGATCAGCCATACTTTGGTCGAAAATCGGAAATTGTCGCGGAAGGCCTGAAAAAACTGTGCGGTGATGTTTCCTTCCTCGTTTCGGGCCATCTTCAGCGTGACATAGAACAAGGCCGTGGTCGACGCACCGGCGGTGATGACCGGAAGACTGCAGACGAACCAGAGAATATTCAGCCAGGCAGCGTACGCGATACGGGTGATAAAGGACATGACAGGATTGTCGGGGTTCAGAAAATTCCGCATGAGTGCTGCCTCCTTTGAATCGTTAATTCTCTGTGGATTCGCGGTAGATTAAAGATGTTTCCGTGTAGATCGTCCTGTAATGGAGCTCCGGATGTTTGATCCGGGTAAGGATCAGCTGCGCGGCCGAATATCCCATGATCTGACTGTGGATGTGGATCGTTGTCATGGTGGGCGTTGTCACTCTGGATTCCGGGGAATCATCAAAGCCGCACAGATAGAAATCCTTCGGAGCCTGCAGGCCTTTTCGTTTACATGCCTGAAGCAGATCGTAGGCTACAAAGTCGTTGGAGCATACAAAGACCTCGGGAATCGAGGACATTTTTGACAGCTCCTGCTCAAGATAATCCTGATAAGGCTTTCCGGAAGCGATATCCACATCCGGATCGATCCCGAGAATGCAGTGTTCCTCCTGAAAGGTCAGTCCGGTGAAATACAGGGCTTCCCGAAGGGCGACATACCGTTCCATGAAGGAAAGACAATGCATAATGTTTCCGACATAACCGAAGAATTTTTTGCCCCGGTCTTTCATTTCCTCCACAAAGGAATAGATTTCGGAACGATTGTTCATGAGAAGCATGTCCGCGTCCAGTTTTTTTCCATTTGAGGGTACCGGACCGTCGATGAACAGCAGCGGAATATGAAGACTGGTGAGAAAACGGCTGTAAGCCAGGTCAAACACTTCGATACACATGATCCCGTCGGTCTTTTCCAATGAAAATGCGGCAGGCAGCCGGCAGTCTTTCAGATCCTCCGGTGTGATCCGGTACATAGTCAGGCTGTAGCCGGAAAGAGACAGTTCCCGGTGGATCTTGTCCAGCATGGTGGACGAAAAATGAGAATTACCCAATGTTCGGGTGGTCAGTAAAGCAACGATGCCAGTCTGCTCCGGGGCAGGCGAGGCTGCCTTCGGTTCCGCGGACAGAGAAGAGAGCAGATCCTCCTGACTGATATAGGAAAACTGCTTATAGCCCATTTCGACTGCTTTGAGCAGGATCTTTTCGCGGGTTGCTTCGGCTAATACGCCGGTATTATTGATCGCTTTGGATACAGTGTTGCGGGAAAGGCCAAGAGCGTCTGCGATATCCTGAATTGTAACACGTTCTGCCATAGGTCCTCCTCCTTCTGTTGTATATGATCATTTCCTATAAAAAGGAAGGAATAATTCTAGTTTATTCTAGTTTATTATAATACAGAATCAATGATGTGTCAAATGTAAAACAAAACGGCGGACTTTGAAGCAAAAACAATATTTTTTACAATTGACTAAAGCGAATGCAACATTTAAATGATGCAAATGATAATTCTGATGTTGACAAATGCATATTTATCAAGTATAGTAAAACTACAAAAAAACAGCGCTGTTTACAAATGACAAAACTAACAATAGCTACCTGGGAAGGGAGGAAAGAGCATATGAATGAAAATGCTCCGGCACAGGGGAAGTCTTCAGGCAAGCTGCACAATGCCCTGGTCTATTTCAGACAACATTGGCAGCTGTATCTGATCTTTATTCTTCCGGCCGTGGTTCTGACCATCGTATTCAGGTATATCCCTATGGGAGGTATCCTGATCGCGTTCAAGAACTATAACCCGATCAAAGGAATCTGGGGAAGCAAGTGGGTAGGACTCAAATACTTCCAGCGGTTTCTGAAATCTCCGGATTTCCTCAGCTATCTGGCCAATACCCTGAAACTGAGTATTTATGGCCTGCTCTGGGGATTCCCGGTACCGATCATTCTGGCGCTTCTGCTGAACAGAATTGAGCGCGTAGGTATCAAGAAAAAGATTCAGCTGGTTCTGTATATGCCGAATTTCGTATCGGTTATCGTGCTTTGCGGTATCGTGCGTATCTTTCTTTCGGTGACCGGTCCGGTCAACCTTCTTCTTGGAACACAGATCAACTTTATGACCATGCCGGAGGCGTTCCGTACGATCTATATCGCCAGCGGAATCTGGCAGGGGGCAGGATGGGCATCCATCATGTACACGGCTGCCCTGTCGAACGCGAGTCAGGAACTGAAGGAAGCTGCCTGGATCGACGGTGCCAATATTTTCCAGCAGATCAAAGCCGTGGAATGGCCCGCGATCAAGGATATGGTGATCATCCAGTTCATCCTGCAGGCCGGTAATATCATGAGCATCGGTTTTGAAAAAGCCTATGCTCTGCAGACAGACCTCAACCTGAAAAGCTCGGAGATCATTGCAACCTATGTGTACAAAAAAGGTCTTCTGGACGGTGACTATGGCTTTTCGACAGCCGTCGGTCTTTTTAACACCGTTATCAATGTTATCCTTCTGATCACGGTGAACAAGGTTGTCGCAAAGATGAACGATGGTAAAGGACTGTAAAGGGGGAATATGGAATGAAAAAGAAGAGCAAATTCATGCGGTATTCCTTCCAGGATAAGACATTGCTCCTTATCGGATATATCGTGCTCGGACTGTTTGTAGTAGCGATCATCATTCCGATGCTGTATATCGTATTCGCATCCTTCATGGATCCGGTCACTCTGCAGAACAAAGGAATTACCTTTGATTTCAGCAAATGGACTCTGACTGCGTACGAGCGTGTAATCTCCAACAAACAGATCTGGGTCGGCTTCAGAAATGCGATCATCTATTCTCTGGTGTTCACATTCGTTTCCGTAGTCGTTACCCTGCTGGCTGCCTATCCGATGTC
>CAMOQF010000135.1 GCA_946622645.1 uncultured Blautia sp. | reverse complement strand
CTGCCGCCGGGAGCTTCAGCCGGGCGCAGTTTTTCCCTGATAATTCACGATGATGATTCCGATGGATACCAGAGCCAGAGCGAGGAGTCCTCTCAATGAAAAAGCCTCCTGGTTTTCGCCCAGGATCAGCGCGGAAAGAAACACGCTCATGACCGGGTTTAAAAAACCCAGTATAGAGATCCGGCTTACAGGATTGTACTTCAGAAGAATGCTCCAGAGGGTGTAAGCCGCGGCAGACAGAAAGCCCATATAGATCAGATCGATCACACAGGTACTGTTATAAAAAGTCAGACGGCCGTTCATCAGCAGACCGGTCAGAGCAAGAAAGCTCCCCCCGACAAGAAACTGCCATCCACATAAGACCACCGGATCCTCATCCCTGGAAAAGATCTTGATACAGCAGCTGGACAACGCATAAAAGATATCCGCAATCAACATGGCCCCTTCGCCTTCCAGGGTGACGGCACCGCCCTCCAGGAGAGCCTGCACCCCGCCCATGATCAGGATGATCCCTGAAAAACCGATCAGGCAGCCCAGGACTTTCTTCCGGGTCAGCTTCTCCATGCGGAAGATCAGCGCCGCAAAAAAGATGGCGAGAAAATTGCCGGAAGCGTTGATGATAGAACCACGGACCCCGCTGATGTGGGCTAAAGCCATGAAGAAGAAATAATATTGTCCTGCCGTCTGGAAAAGCGCCAGAATGCCTATGTTTTTAAAAGAACTTTTTCTGGGAAGAAGGAACCTGTGCTGGATGACCGAACCGACAGCGATCGTGATCACGCCGGACAGGAAGAAACGGATCCCGGCAAGGAGGATCCTGGAAGCGGTATCGTCTGGGCTGATCTGAAAAGCCTCATAGGCGATCTTGATCGCCGGCGTAGCGCTGCCCCACAGTGTGCAGCAGAAAATGACAATGATGAGCGTTACCGGGAAAAAAGCCCAGAGCACCCGTTTATTCTTTTCTTTTTCCATTATTGTTCCACATCCATATTACATCCTGTGACTCAGTTGATCAGCTTTCCGATCTGCCTTCATCAGCGACCGGAAACTGTCGTCTAAATTCAAATCACAGAATCCTTCTTTTACAAAAGGCACCCATGAGGATGCTTCCATTCTTTTGATTGCTTCCTGTTTTTCAGGATTCTCTCCCAGAACATGACAGTACGGAGAATACACATGAAGGCCGCAGATCTGCATGCTGCTGTGCCGTATTCCCAGAACAGCTTTCAGAAGAAACAGCCTGAGGCTGTCCGCAGAGGAAGCAAACGGCCGCAGCAGTTCTGTGACCTGTGAAAACGAACCGGCGGACCGGATCTCGTCTGCATGATCAAAAAGAGCAGCGATCACCCGGGCGTCACTGCCGGAGATATTCAACAGCTCCTCAGCCGTATATTTTTGCAAAAGAGCCTTGATGCTTTCAACAAGAGGATCGGCTCCTGCCTGAGCGGCAGGAACCTCCGGCTGATGATGCAGATTCCGGGCAGCAGGTACTTCCGGCTGATGATGCAGGTCCCGGATGGCAAGGCATTCTGTCTGGAGCTGCAGATCGTCAACAGCTGACTCAGCTGCTTCGATGCGAAGATCCGATACGTCCATAAACTCGATGCTGACCAGATAGTACAGCTGCAGCATAGCGTCCATCAGACTGACCGCAAAGCGGTTTTCCGAAGAACATAGAAGCTCTGCGGCTTCCGGAAGACAGGCGCAGACTGCGTCCTTCTGGGCGTCCATAAAGCGCATCCCGTTTTTCAGATTTTCCTTGAATTTCTGCCGGTAATCCGGCCGCTCCCGAAAGATCAGCATGGAGCAGGAACGGAGGACGCGTTCGCATTCGCTCAAAGACTGTCCGGGCAAAGGTATGCAAGGAAAGATCAGCGCATCCGCCGCATGAAGCCGCTGCACCAGCGCGATGGAAGCAAAGTCCTTCTTCCCGTATCCGCCAAGAACACTGGCGGCAGGAAGAGAAAGGATCAGGTCGGCTCCGGCTTCCATGTAAGCATCGGCGCGGAAGGAAGAGGCAGGGATGACGGGCAGGCCGTCCGCCGTGAAATCTCCGGCAGAGATCACGACAAGCGTATCTTCGGAGCGCTGCGCGCGGATCCGCTCAATGATCCTGCGGGTCTGCAGATAAGAGATTCCTGTATTTTCAAAAAAGACGATCGTTTTCATGTTCACACTTCCTGTCTGTCGTTTTGTCCTGACAATGCATCGCATCGGCGCGGCTGACCTGTCAGAACCATACATTGACTTTATCACAGCAATGCATCCTGTGGCAAGACGCAAAGCCCGTCCGGCCATTCGCGGATTTGACAAATCGGTTTTTATGTGTTAAAACAAGTGGAACCCTGGAAAATCCGGTTATTTTCCGGGGTCAGTCATAATAATAAGATGTTTTTTCTTTTCAGGAGGTTATAGATATGGCAACAAACGAAACCATGATGCAGTACTTTGAATGGTATCTGCCGAACGACGGTCTTTGGTGGAAGCGATGCGCTGCCAAAGCCGATAATCTGAAAAATCTGGGGATCACCAGCGTATGGCTTCCCCCTGCATATAAAGGAACTTCTCAGGAGGATGTCGGATACGGAGTCTATGATATGTACGACCTGGGCGAGTTCGATCAGAAAGGCACTGTACGGACCAAATACGGCACAAAGGATGAATACCTAGATGCGATCCGTTCCTTCCATGACAACGGGATCAAGGTCTTTGCCGACATCGTTCTGAACCACAGGATGGGCGGCGATGAGACCGAAAAGACCACGGCTGTGACCGACGATCCGGAAAACCGTCTGGAGCAGGTAGGCGGCGTTCAGGAGGTAAAGGTCTGGTCGAAGTTTACGTTTCCGGGAAGAAAGGGGAAATACAGCAGCTTTACCTGGAACCACACCCATTTTTCCGGCACGGACTGGGACGAAAAGAGCCAGTCGGGCGACCTGATCTACCGGTTCACCGGCAAAAAGTGGGATCCGGACACCGATCCGGAGAAAGGTAATTTTGACTATCTGATGGGAATGAACGTGGATATGGATAACCCGGAGGTGGTCAAAGAGACCAAGAAATGGCTGATGTGGTATCTCCAGACGACAGGTATTGACGGACTCAGGCTGGATGCGGTCAAGCATATCAGCTTTCCGTTTTATAAGGATCTGCTGTCTTACGCAAGGAAAGAAAGCGGTCTTGTCCTTCCGGCCGTGGGCGAGTACTGGAGCGGAGATATCGGAAGGCTCCTTTACTATCTGGATTCCGTGGACAATGAGATGTCTCTGTTTGACGTAGCCCTGCACTACAATTTCTACAATGCGTCCGTGACAGGCGGAGAGTATCCGATGAATGCCATCTTTGACAACAGCCTGGTAAAAGAGCGGCCGGATCACGCGGTGACATTTGTGGATAATCATGATACCCAGTATGGCCAGAGCCTGCAGTCCTTTATCGAAGACTGGTTCAAGCCGCTGGCTTACGCCCTGATCCTTCTGAGGGAAGAAGGGCTTCCGTGCATCTTTTATTCAGACTACTACGGAAATCCGGTTCAGAACCGTCCGTTGGTTCCCAACCTGGGCAAACTGATCAAGACCAGGCATGAATATGCCTATGGCGAGCAGAGGGATTATCTGGAGGATCAGAATGTCATCGGCTGGACAAGAAGCGGCGATGCAGAACATCCGGATTCCGGACTGGCTGTGGTGATGAGCAACGCGGAAGGCGGATCCATCAGGATGGAGATGGGAAAAGAGTATGCCGGAGAGGAATTCTACGACGCCATCGGCAACTGCCCGGAACCTGTGACCGTCGATGAAGACGGCTTTGGCGAATTCCGGACAGAAGGAGGCAATGTGGCGGTCTGGCTGAGAAAACACGCCTTCGAAAATCTGATCGTAAACGAATAAAGATCTGAAAGGCAGGAGGAGTCATTCTGACACCTCCTGCGTAGATCGTCATCCGTTGCTGTCGGAACGCAGCGGGGCGAGGATCTTGTTCTGCGTCCGCATATAGTACCCGCCGATAAACAGCGTGATCAGCACCCAGCTGATGGGATAGCAGGTCAGAACCTGCCGGAAAGTACCCTGCGGATATACAAACGAGACCCAGATGATACGAAAGACACAGATGCCCAGAAGGTTGGAAACGGTGGTCGCAAGCACGTGCCCTTCCGCCCGCAGCACGGAGCCTGTGATCTCGGCAATGGCAAAAATGGCATAGAAGGGCGTCAGGATCCGGGCTGTGGACATCCCCAGCCGGATGACATCTTTATCGTTGGTAAACAAACCGAGCAGGAATGGCCCGAAGGTCAGAAACAGAAGCGTCATGGCAACGGCACAGGTCATCTCGATGGCCAGTACCTGCCGGACGCCTTTTTTGACTCTGTCGGCAAGGCCGGCGCCGTAATTCTGTCCTACAAATGTGGTGATGGCAGTGGAAAACGCCTGGTTGATCATCCACCACAGAGAATCCACCTTGCCATAGGCTGTCCAGGCGGCGACTTCATCGATACCCATCCGGTTGATGGCTGTCTGCAGGATCATGTTGGAGATCGAAAACATGCTGCCGGCGAGGGCGGTAGGAAAGCCGATCGAGAGGATCTTCTTCAGAACATGAAAATTGATGGACAGCTTCCGGAGAGAGAGCGGCAAGGCCGGCGTCTTTTTGATCAGAAGCCATGTGGTGACGACAGCGCTGAAGGCCTGGCAGAGGACGGTGGCGATGGCGGCGCCCAGAATGCCCATCTTCAGTACGGCCACGAAAAGAAGATCCAGGATGATGTTCAGCACACAGCAGGCGATCAGGACGTAGAGAGGCCTCCTGGAATCTCCGATGGCCCGTAGGATGCCGGAACACATGTTATAGATCAGGGCAAAAACCAGACCGGCCATCAGGATGCGCACGTAAACGACGGAGCCTTCCATCAGGTCGGGCTGGGTCTTTAAAAGCCGGAGCAGCGGTCTTGTAAACACCAGACCTGCGGTGCCCAGCAGGATTCCTCCGCAGAGGCCGAAGGTATAAGCCGTGTGGAGGGCTGTGTCGATCCGCTCCGGATGGCCGGCTCCGAAGGCCTGGGCGATGATGACGGTGGCTCCCGTGGAAAGCCCCATGAAAAAGCTGAAGGTGAAGTTCAGGATCTGGGCCGAAGACCCGCCTACGCTGGCGAGCGCGGCTTTTCCGGCAAAACGTCCTACCACGACAGCGTCAACGGTATTGTAGAGCTGCTGAAAAAACACCCCGATCAGGATGGGAAAGAAAAAAGAGAGGATCTGTTTCCAGATCACGCCCGTCAGCATAGGGGCATTCTGATTCTTGTTCATGGCTGTATGTTCTCCTTGGCGGTAAAAATCTGTCAGTCGATCGTATGGAAAAGGTTCTTTTCCATTATAGCTTTTTGCGGAAGGAGAGTCCATTGTCGGTTACTCACAAATATCTATTCCGGAGCGGATGCTTTTTATGCGTATTGAAAATCCTATGATTCGGAAGTATGATAATATATACAGATCCGAAAATAGAACGGGGGGACAAAATATGCTTAAAGTGTATTGTTACAGCAAGTGTACAACCTGTAAAAAAGCCCTGAAATGGCTGGATGAACATGGCATTTCCTACAGTCTTGCCGATATCAAGGCTGATCATCCGGATGAGAAGACGCTGAGGAATTATTACTCTGTGAGCGGTCTTCCGCTGAAGCGGTTCTTCAACACCAGCGGACAGATCTACAGGGATCTGGAACTGTCAAAGAAACTGCCCTCCATGAGCGAAGACGAGCAGTTCGCCTTGCTTGCCTCAGACGGCATGCTGGTGAAGAGGCCGCTTCTGGCCGGCGACGATTATGTGCTGACCGGGTTCAAAGAAGAGGAGTGGAAAGAAAAACTGCTCTGAGACCGAGAATGATCAGCAAAAGAAAGCGAATAACAGGCCATGGTAACATGGCGGGATCATAAGGCGGGATGATTATGATGAAAAATGGGTGCGTACCTGTCGGCAGGACAGAGATGTTTTTTGCTTCTTTCGGGAGCGGCGGTAAGAAACTGGTTGTCCTGCCGGGACTCTCGGACGGACTTGCAACCGTAAAAGGGAAGGCGG
>CAMOQF010000134.1 GCA_946622645.1 uncultured Blautia sp. | reverse complement strand
ATCAGCACGATCACATAAAAAAGCAGATGCTGCTGAGAACCAGCACGATTACAGAAAGAAGCAGATGCTGCTGAGAACCTATATGAATTATGGAAGAAATCATCAGACAGCTCCTGCTTTTTGCGGTGAATAAAAATGAATAAAAAACAGAAGAAAAATCTTGCGCGGATCCTGATCTGCGCAGCCATGATGGTCCTTCTGCACTTTCTGCCGACAGAAGGGATCCTGCGATTTGTTTTGTACATGATCCCCTATATTCTGATCGGTTACGATGTCCTGAAAAAGGCATGGAAGGGGATCGTAAACCGTCAGCCGTTCGACGAGAGCCTGCTGATGGCTATCGCCACCATCGGCGCAATCGTCCTGGCGCTTGTCAAGGACGGTGATTATGTGGAAGCCATCGCGGTCATGCTGTTTTATCAGATCGGCGAATGGTTCCAGAGCTACGCGGTCGGGAAAAGCCGGCGCAACATCAGCGATCTGATGGACATCCGGCCGGAATACGCCGCCATCGAGCAGGATGGGGAACTGGTGCAGGTGGACCCGGATGAAGTGCAGACCGGTTCCGAGATCGTGGTACGTCCGGGGGAGAAGATCCCCATCGACGGGATCATCATCTCAGGCAGCTCCACCCTGGACACCTCCGCCCTTACCGGTGAAAGTCTTCCGCGGGAAGCATCGGAGGGGGATGAAGTGGTCAGCGGCTGCATCAACCTGTCCGGCGTGCTTACCATCCGGACCACCAAAGAGTTTGGTGAATCTGCGGTATCCCAGATCCTGGATCTGGTAGAAAACGCAAGCTCCCGCAAGTCCCGGTCAGAAAATTTCATCACCCGGTTCGCGAGGGTATACACACCTGCGGTCGTGTTTTCCGCCATCGCGTTTGCGGTGATCCCGCCCCTGGTACAGCATCTCATACACGGAAACCCTGCCTGGGGAGACTGGATCTACCGGGCGCTGACCTTCCTGGTCATCAGCTGCCCCTGTGCCCTGGTCATCAGCATTCCGCTGAGCTTTTTCGCCGGGATCGGAGGCGCAAGCCACGAAGGCGTGCTGGTGAAGGGATCCAACTATCTGGAAACACTGGCGAACACGAAAACTGTCGTCTTCGATAAGACGGGGACCCTCACAAAAGGAGTGTTCGAGGTGGCCGGCGTTCATCACAACGCCATCGAGACAGAAAAGATCCTGGAATATGCCGCCTACACGGAGAGTGCATCTTCTCATCCGATCAGCCGGAGTATACTGACAGCCTATCAGAAACAGCAGATGCGTTCCGAAGCACAAAGCGGCGCCGAAAAAACCGCAGGTAAACCGGCAGAGGAAAAAAAGTACCAGCTTGACCGTTCCAGAGTACAGGAGATCCGGGAGATCAGCGGACAGGGGATCACGGCTGTCGTGGACGGTCACCGGACAGCCGTCGGAAACGATAAGCTCATGAAGAGTCTTGGCATCGGTTTTATCGAATGTCATCACACCGGTACCATTGTGCACGTGGCTGTGGATGGAGCCTATATGGGGCACATCCTGATCTCGGACGTTGAAAAACCGACCTCCCGTGAAGCGATCGCCCGGCTAAAAAAGAACGGCGTCAGGAAGACAGTCATGCTTACCGGCGACGGAAAAAAAGTGGCGGAGCAGGTTGCTTCTTCTCTGGGCGTGGACGAGGTTTACAGCTCCCTCCTCCCCGGAGATAAAGTGAGCAAGGTGGAAGAGCTTCTGCAGGGGCGTTCCGCCAGAGAGACACTCGCGTTTGTCGGAGATGGCATCAACGATGCGCCGGTTCTGTCCCGCGCGGATATCGGCATTGCCATGGGCGCCATGGGCAGTGACGCGGCCATCGAAGCGGCCGACGTAGTCCTGATGGACGACGATCCTCTGAAGATCGTAAAAGCCATCCGTATAGCCCGCAAGTGCATCCGTATCGTATATCAGAACATCTGGTTTGCCATCGGGGTCAAAGTGCTTTGTCTGGTGCTCGGCGCTCTGGGGATCGCAAACATGTGGCTTGCGATCTTTGCGGATGTTGGCGTCATGATCCTGGCGGTATTGAACGCGATCAGGGCTTTGTTTGTCAAAAACCTGTAGGCATTAAAATGGCAGGAACATAAAAAGGGGACGATCCTTTTTGATGACTTTTGTGAGAAAAGCCGTCAAAAAGAACCGTCCCCATTCTTCTTGTCTATATTATATCAGTCTGCATCCAGCAGTTTGCCGGGTTGTATTCCCAGAACATCGGATATCTTGAATAAAGTTTCCAGGGAGATACCGCGGATCGTGCCGACCCCTTCTACCTGTGCGATAAAATTGACGCTGCGGCCGACTTTTTCTGCAAGTCCTTCCTGTGTAAAACCTCTCAGCTTGCGATAGTAGGCGAGCCGAAGTCCCATCATACGATAACGCTCCTCATATTCCGTAACCATTACAACACCTCCCTGAAGCAATCGTATAATTTTCCATCATATAGTACTATGTTATCAATTTGCATAGCAAAATGACATTTGCACCTGATAAATATACATTGATGTCAAGTATCAACTCTCAACTTTCTGCTCTGTTGAGAGGTGCAGGATTGTCTGGGAAGTAAAACAGTTATGCATCTTTATTCATAACGGAAAATACTGGAACAGGGAACTGCCGAGTATGATTACAGCCGGTAAGATAAAAGTTTATTTAAGGAACATGCGGAGCAGTGAATGATTGATCCTGGTAAAGGGCTGGTAGCGCATGGGCACGTCGATCCAGGTCTTTTTATCCACGATGCTTCGGTAATGGCTGAAGGTTTCAAAGCCTGCCCTGCCGTGATATGAGCCCATCCCGCTTTCGCCTACACCGCCGAAAGGCATCTCGGAGGTCGCAAGGTGGATGATGGTATCATTCCGGCATCCGCCGCCGAACTGGCAGTTCCTGAGGATGCTTTGCCAGGCGTCTTTGTCCTCGCTGAAAAAATAGAGAGCGAGGGGCTCGGGGCGGCTGTTTACGGCTTCCATTGCCTCGGACAGGTCGCTGAAGGTAAGAACGGGGAGAATCGGTCCGAAGATCTCTTCCTGCATGCAGGCATCTTCCCAGGTGATATTGTCGAGGACAGTAGGCGCGATCTGCAGGGTGTTTTCCTCGCGGTCGCCTCCGCAGACGATCCGCTCTTCCGGGATCAGCCCCGACAGGCGGTCGAAGTGCTTGCGGTTTATGATCTTTCCATAGCGAGGATTGGACAGGGGATCAGTCCCGAACTGGCGGGTGATCTCTTTCCGGATGGCGGACACAAGCTCGTCCTTGACGGAAGCATCACACAGGATGTAGTCCGGCGCGACGCAGGTCTGGCCGCAGTTCAGGAACTTGCCCCACACAATGCGGCGTGCGGCGAGAGAGAGCCTGGCCGTGCTGTCTACGATACACGGGCTCTTTCCGCCAAGCTCCAGGGTGACAGGAGTCAGGTTTTCGGCAGCGCAGCGCAGAACCTCGCGCCCCACGTTCTTGCCGCCGGTGAAAAAGATCTTGTCGAATTTCTGGTGCAGAAGCGACTGGTTTTCTTCCCGCCCGCCTGTAATGACAGCCACATACTGATCCGGGAAGACCTCGTTTAAGATCTTCTTCATGATACGGCTGGAAGCAGGAGAATAGGCGCTGGGCTTGACGACGACGGTGTTGCCGGCCGCAATGGCATCCACGACCGGACCAAGGGTCAGCAGGACCGGGTAGTTCCAGGGACTCATGATCAGTACAGTGCCATAGGGATGAGGAGAGCGGAAGCTTACGCCCACATAATTGGTGACGGGAGTCTTGACGCGGACCGGAGAAGAAAGACGGCGCAGATGTTTCTGCATCCACGAGATCTCCGAGAGGGTCAGACCTGTCTCGCACATAAATCCTTCCATGCGGCTCTTGCCGAGATCCAGCCGCAGTGCTTCGGCAAGATCGGCTTCATAGTCTTTCAGCGCTCTCTTCAGCCTTGCCAGTGCTTTCAGCCGGAAATCTGCCGATAAGGTCGTTCCTGACCGATAAAAACGTCTCTGCTTTTCTATAATACTTTTTATTTCGTTTTCTGTCATTACTTTTCACTCTCTTTCTGCGCATTTTCTGCAATATCGGTGAGAATTTGAGAGAACTTGTCCACGTCCCACAGGACAGGGACCGGGTAGAGCGGATTTCCGTCCTTATCGGCGTTTCTGGCAAGGACGGGGATATCTTCCGGCAGGATATCGGAGAGCTTTTCCGGAATGCCGAGTTCCTGATTCATGGACCGGATCTTGTTGATAAAGACCTGCGCTGCCTGGGCGTCCGATATTTCGACATTTTCCGACACCAGACCGGTCTCGCGGGCGAGGATGGCCAGCTTCTTATGAACAGCCGGGCCGTACTCTTCCAGCACCACGGGAAGCAGGACCGAATTGGCAAGGCCGTGCGGCGTTCCGTACATTCCGCCCAGGCTGTGTGCCATGGAGTGGACGTAGCCTACATAGCTTTTGGTAAAGGCGGTCCCTGCAAGATAGGAGGCATGCAGCATATTGGCGCGCGCCTGATAGTTCCCTCCATCGTGGTATGCTTTGGGAAGATTCCGCATGATGAGACGGATCGCCTCGATGGCAGCCTTGCGGGTGCCGGGCGTGGTGGAACGGCCGATGAACGCTTCCACAGCGTGGGTCATGGCGTCCATGCCTGTGCTGGCGGTCAGATGAGGCGGAAGACCGAGGGTCACTTTGGGCTCCATCACCGCGTAGTCCGGAATCAGATGAAAATCATTGATGCAGTATTTACGGTGTGTTTTTTCATCGGTCACCAGCGCGGCCAGCGTGGTCTCGCTGCCGGTGCCTGCCGTGGTAGGGATGGCGATCAGAAGGGGGATCTTATGGATCAGATGGAGATTGCCTTTGATCCGGAGAAGGGACCAGGTGGGATGGCTGATACGGGCGCCCGCTGCCTTGGCGCAGTCCATGGCAGATCCGCCGCCGAAGGCGATCAGGCCTTCGCAGTTTTCTTTCAGATACAAAGCTCTGGCTTCTTCCACGTTGGTAAAGGTAGGGTTGGCACACGTGTCAGAATAGACCGCTGTGTGGATGCCGGAGGCCTGCAGGCTTTCTTCCAGCGGCTTTGTGAGACCAAGGCCGTATACGCCCGGGTCCGTCACCAGAAGAACGCGGCGGATGTGTTGTTTTTCCAGTACGGGTGCTACATGGTCAAATCCATCGATCAATGCGGGCTCCCGATAGGGCAGAAAAGGAAGCGCTGCCCGGAAGCCTGCCTGATAGGTACGACAAAAAGCTTTCTTATAGATCTTCAATCTATACACCTCTTTCTATTTGGTTTCATCAGACGCTATCTTATCATGAAACGAAAGCGACGTCAAATTGTTTCCTATATTATGTGACGTAGCAATAAAAACCGCATAAGAGCACTTGCCTTGATAAAAGCTATCCTGTATAATGGCTAAAGTGTATATCTGACGCATACAAGGGGGAGAGCAGATTGATCAACAAGAAAGAGCTTCCGCACTTTTATGTGGAGAACAATTACGGCAGCAACCAGAACGAGGTGAAAAATCCGATCATGCGGTTTGCGGGATGCGCGGCCATCACCGCCTGTGACTGCTGTCTTTATTTTGATATGATCCATCGGGCCGGTTTTTTTAAGAACGAATGTGCCAGATGCGACGACGCGGCGGTAGAGCATGCGGCAGAACAGATGCGTTCCGCCGGAATCACGAAAAAAAACAACGGCCAACGGCCGTTCTGTCCGCACGTCATCACGCAGAAGGAATACCAGGACTGCCTGAGGAGCATCCGGAAATTCCTCCGTCCCGGCTTTCGGGGGGTACCGAAACTGGAACTGTTCACCGAAGGCATCGAACGATTCATGGCCGAACAGGGCGTGACGGACATCAAAGCAAAAGGGCTGCATGGTTCCTTCTCCGAGCAGGAGGCGGAGCAGTGGATCATTCATCAGATCGACAACAATATGCCCGTGCCGTTTCTTCTGCTGGATCATAAAACCTTCCCGAACGACGACTATGTATGGCACTGGTTCCTGCTGAACGGTTATGATCGCTCCGGGCGGATCTTCCGTGTCAAAGCCGTCAGTTACGGGACCTGGAAATGGTTTACGCTGCGCGAGATGTGGAACACAGGCTGCGCCAGAAAAGGCGG
>CAMOQF010000133.1 GCA_946622645.1 uncultured Blautia sp. | reverse complement strand
AGATGTTTGCGGTTCAGACGGGTCCCTTCAAAATGGGACATGCAGGTGACATAGTGTGTCAGGATGATCTCCAGGTCCATGAGGCCCGGGATCCACTCCGGATCCCACACAAGAGACACCATCCCGTCGTAATTGACTGAACGAAGGGCGTCCATCAGCTCGCCCATCGGAAGCAGGCCTTCCCCCGCGAGCTCCGGATATACCTTCCCGTCCTCGAGGCGGTAGTCATGCAGATGCACATGCCGCACGTAGGCTCCCAGATTGGTGATGGAAGTCTCGGCGTCCTCTTTGCCGTTCACGACGGTCTCGAACATATCCCAGCAGGCGGCCAGCTGATCATCCGCAAAACGGTTCAGCAGGTCGCGGAGATTGGCGGTGTCCGCGTAGGCAAGGGACGATTCCACCAGCAGGCATACCGGCTTGCCGGTCACTCTTCTGAGCAGGCGCTTGACCTGTTCTTCGTTGGTCTCCTGCTCTTTGCACGATGTATGGATCTGTACATAAGAGACGCCCAGATTGACGGCTGTCCGGACGGCTTCTTCAAACTCGTCCATGAAATCAGCGTCCGTGAAATCCCCCGCTGTATCTACACAGGGGATCGAAAGGCTCTGCCTGATCAGGCTCCGGCGCACGGCGGCGGAGATCTCCGGATTCACCGGGCTGTCCTTCTGCGAAAACGCCGGACTTTTGACATTGTATAATTCCACGCCCTGCATTCTGACCTCTGCGGCTGTCGCGCAGAACTCATTCCATGACAGATCGTTCCAGTTTCGGATCGAAAATGAAAGCTTCAAAGTAATACCTCCCTAAAACCATATGCTGTCGATCAGCCTTCCTCGTAGACGATCTTGTTGAGAGCGCTGATATAGGCGCGGATCGACGCGCCGATGATGTCTGTGGAGATCCCGTTGCCGGAATACAGCTTTCCGTTGGCACGCAGCTTGACCAGGGCGCTTCCCATGGCCTCGCGGCCTTCCGTCACGGTCTGGATCTGGAAATCATCCAGCTCGTAATGGTAGCCGATGATCTGTTCGATGGCCAGGAAGGCAGCGTCTACCGGGCCGTCGCCGATGGCAACGCTCCGAAGCTTGTTCCCGTCCTTTTCCAGCGTGATATTGGCCGTAGCGGTGATGATGTTGCCGCTGTTGATCACGTAGCTTACGATGCGGTAGGTGGAAGGCACCTGCATGGCCGTGCTGGCCACGATGGCGTCCAGCTCGCGGGTGCCGACAAAGCTCTTTTTGACCGCGACCCGTTTGAAGGCTTCATAGACCTTGGCGTAATCGTCGTCCGACAGGTCATATCCAAGCTGTCTCACCACGTTGATCACGTCGGAGATCTGATCGCTTTCGCTCAGGCAGATGCCGGAGACTGAATCATTGATGCCGGTGTCAAAGGGAGAAGTCTCTTCTCTCTGTGTCAGAAGCAGACGTTCCAGCTGCGTCACGGCCCTGCCGAGCTCCGTCAGACGAAGGCCGGTCGCGATATCCAGGGCTTCGCCCTTCTTCATCACAAAACTGCTGACCTGCGTAAGGGTGGGGAAGCCGGCCGGAGTGACCGTGCATTTGATGCCGCAGGCGCCGGCGCGGACAGCCGCGGCCGCGCAGGCGGAAGCCATGTGCATCTCGTCGCTGATCTCCACATACAGTTCACAGTCCTTGATTCCGGGAACGTTCTCACGGACATCCTGGACAAACGCTTCAAATTCATCCGGAAGCATGACGCCTGCGCTGTCGCAGAGGGTCACGCGGTTGGCTCCGGCGCTGATCGCCGTCTCCAGAGCCTTGTAGAGAAATTCTTTTTCGGCGCGCGTGGCGTCCTGTGCGGAAAATTCCACCTTCTCACAGTAAAAACGGCACTTTTTCACCTGTGCTTCGATGGCCTCCAGCATGGCCGGGGCTTTTTTGTGACAGTTATATTCCATCTGGACGGGGGAGGTGGGGGCGAGTACGTTCAGATGCGGGCTTTTCCCTCCCTTTACGCTTTCCCATGCCTCTTCCACGGCATCGGAGCAGACCTCCACGCAGGCAGTCAGGCCTTTGCCGACCACGGACGCAATGGTCTTGTTGGAAAGCTGGTCCGCTTTTCCTGCAGAGATGGGAGCCAGTTCTATGGAATCCACGCGGATACGGTCCAGGCCTCTGGCGATCTCCAGCTTCTCTTTAAAAGTCAGAGCGTTCTCCCGCATGGCATTCGATTCTCTCAGTGTGATATCGATAATTTTTATGGTTCTCATCTTCTTGTCCTCCTGTATCCCGGTTTTGCCATAAACTTTAGTGTGATAAAGTCTACTCTAAAAATCCAGATTTGTCAATAAGAACCATACAAAGAACCGTCGCGGCCATCATCCGCAAACCCAACGCTTGACAAGCAGAATCGCTGTGCATAAACTGGTAACAGAGGGTTGAAAATATACTCTCACTACTATACAGATAAAGGATGATCCTATATGACACTGAAAGAAGTCAAGATCGGAGATTCTGCCGTTATCACCGCTGTAGGCGGGCAGGGCGCTCTCAGACAGCACTTTCTGGACATGGGCCTGATCCCCGGCACCGAAGTCACCGTGATCAAGCTGGCCCCTATGGGAGACCCCATGGAGCTTCGCGTCCATAGCTACGAGCTCACCCTGCGGCTTGACGATGCCGACCAGATCACGGTCCAGCCTGTCACGTCTGCAGACAGATCCGAAAAGCAAAGCAAAAAAGCAAAGACCGCCCATCCCGGTCTGGGTGAAGAAGGAAAGTTCCATCCCAAAGGCAGCGGAGACCCCCTGCCGGCCGGCACAACGCTTACCTTTGCCCTGATCGGCAACCAGAACAGCGGCAAGACCACCCTCTTTAACCAGCTCACCGGGGCCAATCAGCATGTCGGCAACTTCCCCGGCGTCACCGTCGACCGGAAGGACGGCGTGATCAGAGGACATAATGACACCTCCATCACGGACCTGCCCGGCATCTATTCCATGTCGCCCTACTCCAGCGAAGAGCTCGTCTCACGTGATTTTGTGCTGGAAGGAAAGCCGAAGGCCATCATCAACATCGTGGACGCCAGCAACATAGAGCGGAATCTGTATCTGACCATGCAGGTCCTGGAGATGGGGATCCCCACCGTCGTTGCCCTGAACATGATGGACGAAGTGACCGGAAACGGCGGCGCCGTCGACGTAAACGCCATGGAGGCCATGCTCGGGGTGCCCGTGGTGCCCATCTCCGCCGCCAAAAACCAGGGCGTTGACGAGCTGGTAAAGCACGCCGTGCATATCGCCCGGTACCAGGAAAAGCCTCTCCGCCAGGATTTCTGCGATTCCGGCGACAAGGGGGGCGCCGTACACCGCTGTCTGCATGCGGTAAGCCACCTGATCGAGGACCATGCGATCGAAGCCGGCCTTCCGGTCCGCTTTACCGCCAGCAAACTGATCGAGGGCGATCAGACGCTGCTGGAACGTCTGTCCCTGGATCAGAACGAGCTGGAAACGCTGGATCACATCGTCCTTCAGATGGAAAAGGAACGCGGCCTCGACCGCAGCGCGGCCATAGCCGATATGCGTTTCTCCTATATTTATAAGGTCTGCGACAGGTGTGTGACCCGGCCGCGCGAAAGCAAGGAACACTTAAGGAGCCAGAAGATCGACCGCCTGCTGACCGGACGTTTTACCGCCATACCGGTCTTTATCGCGATCATGGGCCTGGTCTTTTATCTGACGTTCAATGTCATCGGCGCCTGGCTGCAGGACCTGCTTGCCGCCGGAATTGATTCCCTCGCCAAAGCGGTCGATTCGGCCATGACCTCCGCCCACGTAAACGAAGCGATCCACGGGCTGGTGATCCAGGGAATCTTTGAAGGGGTTGGAAGCGTTCTCAGCTTTCTTCCCATCATCGTGACCATGTTCCTTTTCTTATCCATCCTGGAAGACAGCGGCTACATCGCGCGTGTCGCCTTCTTTATGGATAAGCTTCTGCGGAAGCTCGGTCTTTCCGGCCGCAGCATCGTTCCGCTTCTGATCGGTTTCGGCTGTACGGTACCCGCCGTCATGTCCACGCGGACCCTTCCCAGCGAACGGGACCGCCGCATGACCATCCTGCTCACCCCGTTTATGAGCTGTACCGCAAAGCTTCCGATCTACGCTTTCTTTGTCAACGCTTTCTTCCCCGGGAAGGGCGGTCTTATCATGACCGGCCTGTATGTGCTGGGCATCCTGACCGGCATCCTGGTTTCGCTCCTGTTCAAGAAAACGCTCTTTAAAGGCGAGGCGGTTCCTTTTGTGATGGAGCTGCCGAACTACCGCCTTCCGAGCCCCCGGAACGTGGCGCAGCTTCTTATGGAAAAGACCAAGGACTTTGTGCAGAGAGCTTTTTCCGTGATCCTGATCGCTACCATCGTGGTCTGGTTCTTAAAGAGCTTTGATTTCCATTTCAACATGGTGCCGGAAGGTTCTCACGACAGTATCCTTGCCGCGATCTCCGGCGTGCTGGTCCCGGTCATGCAGCCCATAGGCCTCGGCGACTGGCGGATCGTCACTTCTCTCCTGACCGGTTTTATGGCAAAGGAGAGCGTGGTCTCCATCATGGAGCTTCTGTTCACGGACGGCGTCGAGGTGATCGGGACCCTGACCGCCGCCGTGATGCTGGTATTCAGCCTTCTGTATACGCCCTGTGTGGCCGCCGTCGCTTCCATCAAGCGGGAGCTGGGCGCAAAATGGGCGGTCGGCGTGGTGCTCTGGCAGTGCTGTATCGCGTGGATCGCGGCTCTCATCGTGCGGCTGATCGGCATGGCGCTCGGACTTGGATGATCCGGCATCATCCGGACCGGAATATCGAGGTACAATATGAATATATGGGACATTTTGATCGCTGCCGGAATCATTCTTCTGGCTTATGCGGCCGTGCGGCATCTCTATCGCACCCGCAGACAGGGAGGCTGTTCCTGCGGCTGCGGATCCTGCGGCAAAGCGTGCGCTTCCCGGAAGGAAAACCCTGCGGACAGCCGGACACACGACAGACCATCAGATTCAGAAAGGCAGTAAAATGGACGAACGACTTACACAGCAGCTCTCCTTTGCCCTGGAGATCGATAAAGAGAAGAACATCTTCCGCCAGACCCACCTTTCCGGCCACGGAAGAAACGAAAACGACGCGGAGCACGCCTGGCATATGGCCATCATGGCCTGGCTCCTGCAGGAATACGCAAACGAACCCGTCGACATCGGCCGCGTGATGCTCATGTGCCTGATCCACGACATCGTGGAGATCGACGCAGGCGATACCTACGCCTACGATCCCGAAGCCAAAAAGACCCAGAAGGCAAGGGAGGAAGCCGCCAAGGAGCGGATCTTCTCTCTCCTTCCCCCGGATCAGAAGGAAAAGCTCTCCGCCATCTTCGACGAGTTTGAAGAAAGCAGTACGCCGGAGGCCCGTTTTGCCCGGGCAATGGACAACCTGCAGCCTCTCATCCTCAACAACAGCAACAACGGAAGCGACTGGAAGGAACACGGCGTCAGCGCATCGCAGGTATACGAACGCCAGTCACACACCCGGCCCGGCTCCGAAAAGCTCTATGAGATCACCGACCGGATCATCCAGGACCACATTAAAAAAGGAAACCTGCGTTAGATTCCCGCCTCAGGCGGCCGGATACGAGCAGCCAACGGCACCAGCTTTTTACGGGAGGTTACCATGATACAATTTGATCTGAACGGAACATGGACCATGCATTGCCCCGACGGCCGCACGATCGACGGAACGGTTCCCGGGTCGGTCTACTCCTTTCTGCTGCAGACAGGGGAAATGGACGATCCGTTTTACAGGGACAATGAGCTGAAAGCACTGCGGCTGATGGAACAGGACTACTCCTTTTCCAGGAGCTTCAGCTGCGGAAAAGAGATCGCGGAGACTGCAAACCAGATCCTCCGCTTTGACGGGATCGACACCCTCGCGGATATCTGGCTGAACGAAAAGTTTTTAGGCAGCACAGACAACATGCACCGTTTCTGGGAATTCCCGGTAAACGGTATTCTGAAGGAGGGAGAAAACCTTCTCAAGGTCTGCCTCCATTCGCCCACCGCCTTCATCAAGGAGGAGGATGAAAAATACCATCTGGGCGGATCCGACGAATGCATGCGCGGCTTCCCGCATCTTCGCAAAGCCCACTG
>CAMOQF010000132.1 GCA_946622645.1 uncultured Blautia sp. | reverse complement strand
TCCAATATTTCCAATGCTGTTTTCGGTAATTTTACTCATTAAAAAACGAAAAAAGACTGTAAAAAATATAAATTTTTTACAGTCTTTTTTCTTGATCTGAATTCTGAAGCTGCCGGTAGACCGCCAGCAATATCGCTGCCGTAAAAAGAGGCATCGTATAGCCGATCCAGGTGGTTGCGCCGGGTTCAGACACCAGCAGATTGTACATGCCATGGAACAGCATACTGAGCGAGATGGCTCCGATGATACTGGAGAACTGCAGCGCCTTAAACCGCCTTGCGATCACCAGCCCCAGGGTCACGGAAAAAATGCTCACGATGTGCATCACGCCCACAGCCAGCCCTCTGATCAGGAGAAAGCTCAGGCTCTCCGTGCCGGTGGTCACCATGGAACATATATTCTCAAAGGTGGCAAAGCCTGCGCCAATGCCCAAAGCAACATGGAACAGCAGGTCGTCCCCCGGCCCGAACATGGTAAAATAAAACAGCAGAGGCAGAAATTTCACGCCTTCTTCCACAACAGGAGAGATAAAAACCGCCGTATCTCCTATGCTCATACCGGCTGCAGCGCCCACAAAGCCGCTGATGTAAGCGCCCAGCAGGCAGGCCGTCATACCCAGGAGAAAGTTCAACACAAACCGGCGGACATCACCCCGCACAAAAACCAGCGTCAGCAGCAGCGGGACCGCCATACAGGCCAGGATGTTCTCTGCGTAGATCATTGTTCCGCCACCACCTTTCGCACAGACAGGTACAGGAAGGGCATACAGATGGTTTCCGCAGTCATAAACAGAATATACCAGTATCCATCACTCATATACTTGGCCGTGAGTTCCCAGGCGAGCAGGGCGATGACCAGACACAGCAGCTCTACAGGCGGTCTGTGGTTTTTCCAGGACAAAAACAGTTTTAAAGCCCAGAAAAAGACCCCTGCGGTCAGCAGCAGATAGCCTGTTGTATCCAGAAGCGTTTTTGTCTCATTCTTCGTAAAAAAAGTCATTGCCTGCACGACGATCAGAAGGAAACCCGCGATCCCCACAGAGATCCATTCTGCCGTTTTCAGGGCTCCCAATATTTTAAGGGAACAGGCTGAGTTATACAGCAGATACGCAAAAATCACGCCGATCAGGATATCCTCTATCCATTCTCCCGACCACGCGATCCAGAGAGCTATGTTGAATGCGGCAAACAGCAAAGCACCCACAGCCTGCTTTCCGCCGGAAGCAGGCCGGATATTGATCGCGGAACACAGAACAGCTGATTCCAGCAGAATTACCGATGCCTCTCCGATCTCATTAGCCGCAAAAGGCATCCGGCTGTCCGGACGGATAAAATCGTAAATAACCCAGTAAAGATCCGAGAGCAGCCACAGAGAAAAGAAAAAAGTGAGAAAAACCACAACAAGGGCTCTTCCGTTTTCCCGTAAAAGACGAACGGAAAAACACACCAGGATCAGAAATACTGCCGCCTGAAGACAGGCGGTCAGAAACGTTATCATGCTGCTCGTCATTTCCTGCACCTCTTTTTTGTTCCGGTCTTCTCAATACCGTGCATCGTGTATCCCCATCTCTTCCAGCGTCTTTTTCAAAGATTTTTTTCCTCTCTCCACAAGATTGTAGATCTGTCGGAGCTTCATGCCCATGGTCTGCGCGATCTCTTCATGCGACAGCCCATCCATGTACAGAAGAGTCAGCGCCTGCCTGTATTCCGGCTTGAGCGTTGCCATGGCCTGATAGAGTTTCCTGTTTTTTTCATCCTTCAACAGACAGGTTTCCGGCAGATCCTTTTCGGACGGGATCTCGTGATCAAGCGGCTCTGTCCGGAATTTTCTGCGGCGCAGATGCATGAGCGCGTTTCTTCTTGCGATGGCATAGAGCCAGCTTTTAAAGCTCCCCGGATGCCTCGGAGAAAAACCGGGTTTATCCACGGCCAGTTTTGCAAATGTATCGAGCATAAGCTCTTCGGCATCCTCGCTGTCTTTTACGAACCCATACAGAAACAGAAGGAGACCGTCCCTGTGACGGGCAAGCAAAGTCTCCAGATCTGCGTCATTATCGTCTGCCACATATCGAAGATAGATATCTTCATCAGACTCCTTCAACTCTGCCGCCTCCTTCCACTGTCTCTGAATCAATAATACACATGTTGAAGAGAGAACGCAATCTCTTTGATCATGACAAAAAAGACTGCCCTTCCGTTGCAGAACGCACCGTCGGAACAGTCTCTCTTCTTTTCTTAACGATTTATTCTTTCAGCCTCATTACTCAAAAGATCCATACTGACTGACAGCTTCATCAACAGTGATGCTCCCGGTACCAACCAGATAAGACGCATTGCGCACCTGTACGGCAAGCGGATCCGTGATCCCGATCGCTTCCGGTGACAGTATCCGTTCAGGGGGCACCTGACTGAAAGGTTCGCACACAGCGTCAAAGGACAGATCTGTCGTCGGTGTAACCAGACGTTTTACCGAAGCCATTCTGTTCAGCTCTTCACGGGAAATCAAAAAACGCATAAACTCGTTTGTCATATCCAGATTTTCACAGGTTTTATTGACCGAAAACTCCACTGACGGGCTGTCAACAAAATAACCTCCGTCTTCCGACATCGGAATGGGGGTGAAAGAATAGGTGAAAGGCGCTTTGGAAAACGCCTCGGACTGGCTTTCACGCTTTCCTGTCCCGGACACGGTGTCTCCCGTGCAGATCATCATGGGGACGTCCCCTTCGAAGAAGCGGAGAATGACCTCTGTATAGTTGTCATTGATCTTGTCACATTCTTCCAGATTGATATAACCGTTCCCGATCAGCTGCATCATCGACTCCAGGCCATGCCGCATACTCTCGCCTGCGGAGGGGTCCATCTCATTTGCAGCCTGAAGCATTCCGGGATCTTCGCTGAGAGCCGCCACGACTTCCGGATACACCAGTATATTCATCAGGCAGCCGGAGGAATCCGCGCTGTAGCCCATCATAGGACTGGCATATCCCTTGCCGCGAAACGCCTCGCACACAGCCAGCAGCTCTTCCCAGGTGGTCGGGACCTGAAGCCCTTCTTTCTCAAACAGATCATTGTTCACCAGCATACCGTAGTTCCTGCCGAAAACCGGTACCATCGGCAGCTGCCCGTCGGCGTCATAGCTCAGCAGACTGGGACGAATGCATTCCAGGTCCAGACCCAGTCCGGGATCTGAAAGATCCTCCATGTGATCAAAGGCTGTCTGATATGCTTCATTCCCGAACATCCATGGGAAGGAGAAGAAAATATTCGGGGCGTTATTGCTTTCCAGTACTGTTCCCAGCAGATTGTTGTAGTCATCCGGCTTCAGATAGCTGAGCTCCACATCGGGGTAGAACTCATTGAAGCTGTCAAACTCGGCTTCCAGCGCCTCAAAGTTGGAATAGCTTCCGATCACAGTGATTTCGCAGCTGGTGTCTGTATCCAGCAGCGGCTGAAATTCTCCGGCGGTTTCCGCCTGGACCATGGAGACAGCGGTCAGCGATACAACGACGGGCAGAACAGTCAGAATGGCACAAAGCATTTTTCTCATTTTTTCTTATCCTCCTTGATTCTGCGAATCTCTTTGATGACAAGTTTCAGATCGACCGGTTTGGCGATATGTCCGTTCATGCCTGCCTTCAGACATTCCGCCACGTTTTCAGAAAAAGCATCGGCAGTCATGGCGATGATGGGAATGGAAGAAGCCCATTTGTTTTCCAGCCTGCGAATGTTCCGGGTCGCGTCCAGGCCGTTCATTTCCGGCATCTGAACATCCATAAAGATCAGATCATAACGTCCTTCCCGGGCTTCCGCCATTCTGTCCACACAGATCCGTCCGTTTTCGGCCCGTTCAGATGTGATGCCGAACATGCCCAGCATGGTGGAGATGATCTCCCAGTTGATGTCGTTGTCTTCCGCGATCAGAATATTCATTCCGGCCAGATCAGAATAGTCATCCTCCGGCTCCACGGTCTTTACTTCCGTCCCGAGCAGCGCATTGATCTTTTCATACAGTCTGGAACGGAACAGCGGCTTGCCGATAAATCCGTTCGCTCCTGCTTCTTTCGCCGCATCTTCGATATCGGACCAGTCATAGGCGGAAGTCAGCAGGATGGGGATTTCGGAGTCAACTTCTGCCCGCATGCGCCTGATCGTCTCGACGCCGTCCATATCCGGCATCTTCCAGTCCAGAATGACCACGTTGTAATCCTTTCCGGATTCATGCCGATGGCGGACCATTTCAAGCGCTTCCATGCCGGTCTTCGCCTGTTCCACGTTGATCCCCAGCGATTCCATTGTGTCCGCCGCGGTTTCCAGCAGGATCGGGTCATCGTCTACGATCAGAGCATCAACATCTTGGATCCGCATCTCATCCAGCTGCTTTTCAGCGATGGGAAGATCCAGCGTTATGGTGAAAGTCGTGCCTTTGCCGACTTCGCTCTGGCACTCGATCGTCCCGTTCATCAGTTCGACCATCTGCCGGGTAATTGCCAGCCCGAGCCCGGTCCCCTGAATACTGTTGACACGGCTGTCCGTCTGCCTGGAGAAAGGCTGGTACATCTTTTCCAGGAATTCGGGAGTCATGCCGATACCGGTGTCAGCAACACGATAGATCAGCTTAATGCTGCCTTTCTTCTCACTTTCTTCCTCCCTCAGATCCACGGACACGCTGCCGCCCGGCTCCGTATATTTGATGGCATTGGAAAGAATATTGATGTAAATCTGATTCAGCCGCAGCTGATCCGCGTAGAGATATTCCTTCTCCATGCGGTTGATGTGGAAGCTGAAATCAATATTTTTCTCCTTGATCATGGGCTGAGAGAGATTCACCAGGTTCTGCACGGTTTCAACGATAGAAAACGTCACCGGGCTCAGGTTCAGTTTTCCGCTCTCTACCTTGGAAATATCCAGAATATCATTGATCAGCGTCAGAAGATGGCTGCTGGCCAGGCTGATCTTTCTCAGATTCTCTGCTGTGGCTTCCTGGTCGCCCAGATTTTTTTCGGCGATCGTGGTCAAGCCGATAATCGCATTCATAGGAGTTCGGATATCGTGCGACATGGTAGAGAGGAAATCCGTTTTTGCCTTGTTGGCAGCTTCCGCTTCCCTGGCCATGACCAGAAGCTTTTTGTTGATGGAATTCATATACAGGAAATCCATCACCAGCATAAGCAGCAATCCGAAGGTTATGACCCCTATCAGTATCCAGTTCTCCGTATCCGCGGACAGGGCGCTCACCGGGGCGGAGCTCAGCAGCACCCATCCTTTCGTGGAAGTGATGGGCGTATAAGCGACAACGCATTCCCTTCCCTTGGAATCCAGCATGGTAAACGAGCCTGTGTCGGACAGAATATCCTCAAACAGCTGCTGCTGTGCCGGAATTCCCGTCTGATTATATGACTTGTAGAACTCGAAGAAGTTGGCGTTTTTAAAAGAATGTCCCCGGATGACATAATTGCCCTCCGTATCGATGATGGAAAAATCTTCATTTTCATACTCTTCCTGCGGGAAAATCCATTTTTCCTCCAGGTTGGAAGTAGGAACGACGCGCAGAAGATAAGCCTGCTTCTTCTCTCCTGTTTCCTCATCCCGCACTGTGAGCCGGTTGCAGAAAGCCAGAGACTGTTCCCCGTTGACGGGATTCGTATAGGTCCGGGTGATGTTGATCGCCGTGCCAAGATCTGCGATCCAGCTTCCGTCCCCGAGCAGATCCATCCGCTCATAGGAAACGTCGTAATCATCCGTAGTGTTCAGCCTCGGCCGTGTTGAACAGCCTGTCATGGTTTCCATATCGATCAGGTGGGCAGACGTGGTGCTCATCACATGCGTTGCCCTGACATATGCCGCTGCTTCTTCCAGCGTCAGATCCTGGCTGTTAATATACTGTGCCCAGTTGTCACAGATCCACTGTTCGCCTTCCAGGTAGTTTCCCGTCACCCGTTCCATGGCAATCGTCGTGTTGACAAAATGTTCCACCTGGTGGCGGTAGTTTTCTTTTCTTTCATGATTGGAATACAGCGCAACAAAGGCCAGTATGGCGCTCATCAGAACTATATTCGCCATGACAATCCATGATGTCTTCAGACGGCTCATTTCAACAGTCCCTCCAGGGATGGAAAAAAATGATTCATTTTAATTATATGCGCCAATCCGGGCAGTGTCAATCTATGCCCGTTCCTTCGCTTTCCGGATCAGTCCGGTTTCCGTCTTAGAGTCCCCGGAATATTTTCAAG
>CAMOQF010000131.1 GCA_946622645.1 uncultured Blautia sp. | reverse complement strand
TCCGGCTCTCCTTTCTCAGCTAAGCCGTACACGGGGATCCACCACCGCATACAGCAGGTCTGAAATCAGGTTGCCGAGGAGCGTAAGGCTGGAAATAAATGCCAGATAGAACATGGTAAAGGGAATATCACCCATACGCATGGATTCATAGGAGGCATAGCCGATTCCTCGGAGAGAGAAAAGCGTCTCCGTGATCAGCGCACCGGAAAAAAGACCCGGCAGACTTCCGCCCAGCATGGTCACCAACGGGATCAGCGTGTTCCGGAAGGCGTGATAATTGATGACCTTTTTCTCCGGAACGCCCTTCGCCCGGGCTGTTCGAATGTAGTCAGAATTCAGGACCTCCAGCATGTTGGTCCTGGTATAACGCATCAGACCACCAATGCTGATGATCGTGATGGTAATGGCCGGCAGCACGAAATGCTTGGCCACATCCAGAAATTTACCCAAATCCGAGTATGTTTCGTAGTATCTTCCCTGCATGCCGCTGATGTCGAACCAGCCCAGCTTCACCACGAAGATGAACTTCAGGATCGTGGCCAGGAAGAAGGTGGGCAGGGAAATGCAGATCATGGAAAAGACTGTGGTAAAATAATCGACAAAACCGTACTGATTCTTGGCCGCCGTGATTCCCAGCGGAATCGCGATCAGAATCTCAAGGACAAAAGAAATCAGGCCCAGCGCAAAGCTGTACCAGATGGTCTCGTGGAATTCCTGGGCAACGGGGATGGTCCATCTCCAGCTGTCTCCCCAGTTTCCGGAAACCGCACTCTTGAGCCAGACAAAATAGCCCTGTACGACACCCTTGTCCATACCGTACATGGCATTCAGATCATTCAGCCATTCCTGGAAGCTTTTCTTGGCTCCGGGACGGGAGGCCAGCTCCCTGGCTTTTTCTTCCAGATATCCTGCCGGCATGTTGTACATCAGGACATACACGATGAACATGACAAAAAACAGGATCAGGACACTGTATAGCAATCGCTTGATTGTAAATTTCGCCATAAACCTACCAGCTTTCTGCAGTATTATGTTGTATTTCAGAAACCGAAGCAAGGGCCAGTGAGCAAAAGAACAGCAGGCAGGGGGGCAGACCCATGGGTCTGACCCCGCCGCTGAACTTCTTCACTGACCCCTGTCACTAATCAACAGGTCGTTTATTACTGCAGTGCCAGGGTTTCAACCTCTGCATACCATCCCCAATACGGAGTCATGTCATGCGGGATCGAATCGATCACTACTCTCTCTGCAGATGCTACGGTGCAGTCTTTACGCTGATACAGCGGAAGCTCTACGCCCCAGTCCATAATGATGTTCATGGCATCCTTATAAACGGATTTACGATACTCGGTATCGGAGCTGCCGCGGCCTTCCTTGATCAGAGCGTCAAGGTCGTCGTCGCATACTGCATAGTGGTTGGAATTGGTTCCGTTGCCGTGAGCGTTGTCGCTGTGGTAAACCTGGGTCATATCCGGGTCAACGGTGGACTGCCATGCAGCTGCCCACATCTGAGCGGTGTTGCTCTCCAGAGCATTGTTCCATACGGAGGTCTGTACGTCATTTACCTGAAGCTTGATGCCGATGGTATCCAGTACTTCGGAAGCGGCCAGAACAACACCGTAAGCCGGGTGATCCTGTGTTCCTGCGCCGGGGATCATAACTTCATAGGTTGTGTCAACATCGGTAAACTTGCCGGAAGCATCGTCAAAGGTGAAGCCTGCTGCCTTGAAATATCCGATGGCTGCTTCTTTCGCTGCATCATATTTTTCCTGCTCGCTCATGGAAGCGGTATAGATCGGGTTGCCGTCCACGTCTACGGAGTAAGCGGTCTGATAGCCTTCGTCAGCCGGCTTCGGAGCCGCCCAGGAGGTATTGGAGATCGGATACTGGATGACCGCTGCACGGTCGCCATAGTAAGAGTTGATGACGGTGTCACGATATACGGAGAACAGAGTCATGAAGCCCTTACGCAGGTTCTTGGAAGCGTCGGAAGCCGGGTCGCCGTCGATGTTGACCAGGTCCGCGTTGATTCCCAGATAGCCATATCCACGATAGTCTACAAGGATCGTATGGATCACGTCGCCTTCCAGCTCGCCGCCGTTGGCATCCTGGATCGCGTTTACGGTGTCGTCGTTCATGGACGGAACAGCCATATCGAAGGATCCGGTCACGATACCCGGTACATAGTCGGAGTCAACGGATTCCTGCATAAGCAGAGTCTCGGTGACCGGCTTGCCCTGATAGTAGTTCTCGTTTGCCTTCAGAGTCACAACACCGTTGCTGTAGCCTGCAAATACATACGGGCCGGCGCCGATGGGCTCGGAGGTAACGGACTTCACGCCGGAAAGGTCACCCTTGGTGAAACCGAACTGGTTGTTTTCATAATCATAAGCTGCCGGATCGCCATAGTAGTGAAGCGGAGCCATGGTAAGGCCTACATTGTAGACTGCAGTCGCGTCGAACTCAGTCATATGAAGGTTTACGGTATAGTCATCGATTCTGGTCAGACCAGAAACGTTGGGAGCGCCGCTGCCTGTCTCGATACCTTTTCCGAGGTCAAGCATGGTCTCTTCGCCCAGCTCGCCGGTCAGGAAATCGGTGAAGGAGGTGCCGGCTGTCTCATAGTTGATTCCGTCGTCGCTGATGTCATAGCCGTAGGTCTCAACGATCTTTGCGAAGAAATCAGCTGCGGTGGCATCCTCAGCCAGTTCATAGCCCCAGTTTGCGGCACAGGCTGCAACGGAGTCTTCCGGTGCATTGTATTCGTTCGCGATACAGTAATCTACGATTTCCTGTGCGAACTTCTCGCCTGCAGCGTCAAAGGCTGTCCAGAATGCGTTGTATTCGTCTTCGGTAAAGTTGTCGTTTGCTTCGTAGCCGGCTCTCTCGGTGGCCAGAAGCAGTTCAAGCTTGGTCTGCATGCCGCTGCGGTATTCTTCCATACCTTCGATCGGCAGAGCATAGATGGTGGAGGATCCGTCATAAGTCGGGTCTACCAGTACATAGAAAGAGAAAATATAATCGTCGATGGTCATCGGCTCTCCGTCGGAGAACTTGACATCGTCACGAATATGAATCTGATAATCTACGGTTCCATCGTCGTTCTGGGTCACCTGCAGGTTGCCCAGTCCGTAATAGGTGTAATCGGTTCCGTTGTAGTTGATGGTTTCGCCCTCGATGCCGTTGTAGATCACGGCGCCGCCTCTGTCTGCTGCCAGAGCGGGGGCCTGAGTCAGGTCTACGACTTCCATATCATAGGCTGTGGTAGCGAAGAACGGGCTGAACTTCTGTCCGAAGGTAGCGGTCGCATACACCAGGTTCTTGGCTTCTGCGTCTGCCCCTTCCTCTGCCATGACCGGAGCGCAGCTGAGCGCCAGGATCGCGGCTGTGGAAAGTGCAAGCACTTTTCTCATTTTGATCATTTTGTTACTTCCTCCTTTTATTTATTTTACTAAGCGCCACAGGCGCATAATAAACCATTTTACCGGGAGACCGGCATGATCTCCACATTCTTTTTTTCCATAAAAGCCAGAGCCCCGGCGGCAAAAACCGCAAGGCCCCCTGCCATCAGAACATAATCTCCGGCGGCGAGCGTCTTGCCCAGGATCACATTCACCGCTTCCCCGATCAGGGCGAAGGCCGAAAACAAAGCTGTCATCATGGCGGAGAGCGGGAAGCGGCTGTTCATCCGATCCGCATGCCGGTGTTCCAGCGGCTCCTTCATCTTCCGGAAGGAAAACGTGATATCCGTAAGAAAGGTAAGCGGCACTGCCGAAAACACAAATGGCAGAGCCACATACAGGGTGTGCATTCCTGCGGAATACAGGCTGAGCGCGGCAAAAAAACCGATCCAGCCGAGCATACACAACAAGATCAGTTTTTTCTTTTTTCCGGCGATGACAGAAGCATCCGCCACGAACCGATATTCTTCCCCGATATACTCGGAGGAAACCTTTAGTTTTCCCTTCTCATCCCAGGTCTCGACAAGCCTGTAATCCCTGGCATACCGGTTTCTGGCCATGTACCTCTCCTCGATGGACAAAATCTTTCATTAAATTATACAATTTCTATGTGGTACATGTCAATCCTATCTTATAAAATGCCGAAGGAGCGAGTTACTGGATTTTCTCATATCGTTTTTTCAGGACACGATATTCCTCTTTGGTTATGAGCCCGCTCTCCAGATAGCTGTCCAGCTGTGTCATGTATCTTGCCGTTCCGCTTTTGACGGGATTGTCGGGCTTATTGTCTTTTTTGACAGGCCGCGGCCGGTTCAGTCCCGGGGTCTCCGTTTTAAAGAGAGAACCCGCTTTTCTTACAAGACCCACCACCAACAGGATGATCGCCGCAAAAAGCACTGCCGTCAGGATCGTCTCCCGCGGCATTACCTCCAGCAGAAACCGGATCTGCCTGATTCCGAAGCCCCTGTACCGGATAAACCATATCACATCACTCATTCCTTCTTTGGGGATCCAGAGAATGACCAGAAAAAGAAGCAGGATCCCGGATATTCTTTTCTTTGGCTGTTTATTCATATAAAAACCTCAACTTTCTCTTTGCGCAGTCTCCATCAGCTCCTTCTCCCCCGCGGTCCCGCCGGGGCAGGCGGCTGTCACAACCATTTTTTGAGTTTGAAGAAAATCAGACTTCCGATTACGATCACTGCGCTTACAATGATCACAACCGGATATCCGTATACGGATTCCAGCTCGGGCATGTATCGGAAATTCATGCCGTACCATCCGGCCAGCAAGGTCAGCGGCATAAAGATCGTTGTCACCACCGTAAGGATCGTCATGATGCGGTTCTGCTTCACTTCCAGCCTCGATTCATAGGTGTCGCGGATCTGGATCGTATAATCCAGAAGAGAATGAACCATATCGGATAATCTGGATACCCGGTTGGAAAACAGCCTGAAAAAGCGGATGTTATCGGGCTTGAAAAAATTATTTTCATTTTCCTCCAGCTCCTGGGCCAGATCCATCAGATGATCATAATGGATCCTGAGATCCCGCAGATAGCCCCGGATATCATTCGCCCGCTGCAGGTCCGTCTCCTTGTCATCGTCAATTTTCTGGTCGATCTCATCCAGCTCACGCTCATATATTTCCAGGATCTGCAGATCGTCATGGATGATCTGCTCCAGAAAATCATATATAAATCGCTCCAGGCTTGGCATGCGCCATTTTTTGGTCGCTATGATCCTGTTGATGGTCTTCCGGACCGTATCCTCCGGATCGATAAAAACGATCCCCTTCTCATCCAGCGCGAAGGCAAATTTTCTGTACGGAGCAGACATGTCATTCCGGTTGGGAAGCGAAAAGGTTCCCGTCACGGAATCATAATTGACCTCCGCCTTTGTACTGTGAATCTCATCGATATTGATCTCCATATCGATGCCCAGCTCAAAGCTGTCCATCTTCTCCTGCCACTCTTCCGGCGAAAGAACAACGACATACTGGCTGTCTGAATGAAGACAGCCTTCCAGTGAACTCATTGTAAGATTACTGTTGATCAGATAATACATTGCTTCCATTTCATTTCCTCACCGACATCCTAAAAAGGCAGAATCCAGCAATCCAAACAGGTTTTCATCCTTTGATAAATGCCGCAATATCCTCTATGACCTGCACATCCATTTTTTCCACGCGGGCATAAGCGGCAGACCCTTCTGTTTTCCGCCCCTTCGTAAAACAATGGGTCAGACCGGGATAGGAAACCATCTGCCAGTTCTCCTTTTCTCCAAGCGCCGATCTCCACAAATCGAAATCTTCCATGGTCACCTGATAGTCTTCCTCCCCCTGCAGCAGCAGGCAGGGCTGCGTCATTTTCTCCGCCATCTTAAGGATATCGTATTCTGCCAGCCATTTCCAGTAGGGAGGATAAATTCCCATTACAGTATCCTCCTCTGCCAACGCGTTCAGGTCCTGCAGCCTGTCAAGCTCTGCGAAAATACTGTCCTTTTCCGCCTGCTGTTCCTCCGTCACCTCTGGCATCAGGGAGTACAGGAAATCATACTGCTCCCTCATCAGCTCATCCAGCGGACGGAGAGACGCCGCCATCATGATAAAGCCTTCTGCTCGGATTCCCTCCTGCTCCAGCTGCTGCGATATGGCCGGAACAGCGTTTCCACCCAGGCTGTGTCCCAGTACAAAGATCCTGTCGGGGTCGATCCTCTCCTGCTCCGCGAGCAGTGCTGCCGCGTTTACAGCATCCTCGATCGTCTCTTCCACCAGCGTGATATCGTGGTCATCCTTCATCTGCTCACCGTATACATATGTCCGTTTATCATACCGGTACACGGCAATGCCCCGTTCCGCCAGTCCCTCTGCCAGATCACGGAAGGGTTTCACACTGCCGACCGTCTCATCCCGGTC
>CAMOQF010000130.1 GCA_946622645.1 uncultured Blautia sp. | reverse complement strand
GCGTGATGGGATATCCGAAATAATGACGGCAGCCTGCGATGATCGCAGCTTCCGCGATGGCTTCGTTGCCCTTCATCAATACTTTTTCTGCCACCTGATCTCACCTCACTTTTCTATTCTGATGATACAATCCGGACACATCGTCGCACAGGATGTGCAGGCGATACAAGCTTCTTCGTCCACGCATTCCGCGGGATGATGTCCTTTTTTGTTGATGGTTTCCTTCGAAAGCTGAAGGATCCCCTTCGGACATGCTTCGACACAAAGCCCGCATCCTTTGCATTCATCTGTCTTGAATGTCAGTTTCGCCATAATATCCTCCTTTGATCGTTATGTGTAATCACTTTGCATTTACACAGGTCTTTTCTGCAAATGCAAAGGAAAGATATCCTTGATCTGTCCTGCCAGCTTTCCGGCCACGCTTTTTTCTACGGTCGTCATGACGACCGGCAGTCCGGTAAGCTCCGACACCTCTTTCGCATAGAGCAGGGAAGAAAGTACCGTCTCCGGGTCTGTCTCCGCGCCCAGGTTGGAATTGTTGATGATGCCGGTAAACGGAAGGGAAGCCGCCGCTTCGATCTCCCGCATGACCTCCACCGTCGAGACCGCGTCCTGTGTCAGGGGGCGGTACCGGTTGATCACGAGGAACATGTCGTAGTCGTTTTCCTCCCGGATCGCGGGGGAGATCCTGCCCAGCGCATAGGCGCCTCTGTCGTCCCCGCCTACGTCCACCACGCAGGTCAGCCTTTTGTCATCCACCAGCGAATACATCTCCTGGGGAAGCGCCGGCAGGTCCACGTTGGAATTGGCGTAAGGAGATACGATGAGCCGTACGCCTGCCTGCGTCAGATCCTCCTTGCTGTCCAGGGTCCTGAAATACGGATTGACAATGTCCAGATCCGCGACCACCACGTTCTCGTGGTCTTTGCTCAGTTCCATGGCCATGTTGACTGCGATATTCGTTTTTCCGCTTCCGTAATGTCCGCAGAGAAGCGTGATCCTTTTATAGTTCATGTCTGATGATCTTTCCGCTTACGGTCTTCGGCAGTTTATCCTTGAATACGACGATCCTCGGATATTTGTACGGAGCCGTGTGCTCTTTGACGTAGTTCTGGATCTCTTTGACAAGCTCGTCGTTCCCTTCCTTGCCAGGCACCAGGACGATGCTTGCCTTTACCACAAAGCCGCGGACCGGATCCGGCGCGGCCGATACGCCGCATTCCAGCACGTAGGGAAGCTCCATCAGGACGCTCTCGATCTCGAACGGCCCGATCCGGTAGCCGGACGACTTGATGACATCGTCCTTTCGGCCGACATACCAGTAAAAACCGTCTTCATCCTTCCACGCCAGATCGCCGGTGTGATACCAGCCGTTCTTCCAGGTCTCGCGGGTCTCTTCTTCGTTGTTATAATAGCTGACCGCGACGCCGCATGGGATGCCTTTGCTGATGTTGATGCAGATCTCGCCTTCCTCACCGAAGGGAACGGGGGATCCGTCTTCTCCCAGAAGCTGTACGTCATAGGTCGGGACCGGTTTGCCCATGGAGCCGATCTTATGCGGAGCACCCACCAGATTGCCGATGATGAGCGCGGACTCGGACTGGCCGAAGCCCTCCATGATACGGAGCCCGGTCGCTTTTTCAAACTGCCTGTAGACCTCCGGGTTCAGCGCTTCTCCTGCTGTCGTCATATGTTTGACGGAGGAGAAATCGTACTTGCTGATGTCCTGCTTGATCATCATGCGGAGCATGGTCGGCGGCGCGCAGAATGTGGTGATGTGATATTTCGCGAACATCGGCAGGATCTTGGAAGCGTCAAAGCGGTCAAAGTCGTATACGAAGATCGCTCCCTCGCAGAGCCACTGGCCGTAGATCTTGCCCCAGGTCGCCTTGGCCCATCCGGTGTCGGAGATCGTCAGATGCAGTCCGTCCGGATCCACCGTCTGCCAGTATTTGGCTGTGTGGAAATGGCCCAGCGGATATTTGTAAGTATGTGCCGCGATCTTGGGATAGCCGGAAGTTCCCGATGTAAAGTACATCAGCATGAGATCGTCGCCGCAGGGCGAGGTGCCTGTACGGCGGAAGCGGGAACTGTACATGGTATATTCTTCGTCGAAGGATCTCCAGCCTTCCCTCTCACCGTTCACGATCATCATGTTCTTCAGAAGACCGCATTTTTCCTGGGCGAGTTCCACCTGGCGGGCGGTGTCTCCGTCCGAGGTACAGATGATGGAGGTGACGCCGGCTGTGCGGAATCGGTATTCAAGGTCATGGTCAAGCAGCTGGTTGGTCGCCGGAATGGCGATGGCGCCCAGCTTGTTGAGGCCGACCAGGGCAAACCAGAACTGATAATGCCTTTTCAGGATCAGCATGACGCGGTCGCCCTTTTTGATGCCCAGGGATTTAAAATAGTTGGCGCAGCGGCCGGATTCCTTGCGGATATCGCCGAAGGTGAACCTGCGCTCTGTGCCGTCTTTCGAAATATGGAGCATGGCCAGCTTGTCCGGGTCACGGTTTGCCAGCGCATCCACCAGGTCAAACGCAAAGTTGAAACGGTCGACCTTCTTGAACCTGATGGAAGTCGGCGTTCCTTTTTCGTCCTCTTCGACGTCGATGAAGTTGTGCCAGATGCGCTCGCTGTCGTCGACTGTCCGGACGGCCTGCTCTTCTTCGATGATCGGCTGCTGCGTCAGCTCCGGAATGGGTTCGCCTTCCGGATTCAGTACGATGGCGTAGAAGATGCAGTCCTGGCCCCCCACCGCGATCATGCCGTGGGGCGTGCTGCTGTCGTAATAGATGCTGTCGCCGGGTCCCAGGATCTCGCTGTGTTCGCCGATCTGTACTTTCAGGCTTCCTTCCAGGACGATGTCGCATTCCTGGCCTTCATGCTTGGTCAGATCGATGGGACGGTCCTGCGCGGCTTCGTCATAGACGCTCCGCACGTACAGAGGCTCGGCGATCCTGTTCTGGAACGCGTAAGCCAGGTTATAATAGGTCATGCCGTGCGCCCGGGAGATCTTCTGCCCCCCTCCGGAACGCGTCAGCGTATAGGAACGAAGGGTCGGGCTGTAGCCTTCCAGGATATCGGTGACCGATACCTTGAGGGCCAGCGAACAGCGGTAGATGAACGTGAAGTTCAGATCCTGCTGTCCGGACTCGCACTCCAGGTATTCCGCCACCGAAATATCCGTCGCTTTTGCCATCTCTTCCGGCGTTTTGTTTTCCAGTTCACGAAGCTCCCGGATACGACCGGCGATCTCCTGAATCTTGTAATCCAGTTCGTGTTCCATGTGTTTTCCTCGGCTTTCTCTTTTACAGGTATAATAACAAAACGCACCCGCCTCAAATTCCTTTGAGACGAGTGCGAAAAACACCCGCGGTACCACTCAAATTGCCGTACGGATACGGCCCCTCAGCGGGATCTCCTGACCCCTGCGCACTCACGCGGCACGGACGGGAAGCATCTACTGGGAATCAGATCCGTTCTCGCTTCCGGCTCGGAAGGGACAGGCCGCTGGAAGTCCTCTGCCGCTTTCCACCAAACAGCGGCTCTCTGTAAGATTCGTTTCCGGACCGGCTTCGTCATCGCCTTTAGTACATCATATTAGCACCTGTCAAGGAATCCGTCAATATTTTTTTGTAAGACACGCTCCCGCGCGCAGGCACGGAGGACCTGTTTACAGCAGGTTTCTCTGGATCTTTCCGCTGATGGTCTTGGGCAGTTCATCCCGGAAGACCACGATCCTGGGATACTTGTAAGGAGCCGTGTGTGCCTTGACGTAATTCTGGATCTCTTTGGCAAGCTCGTCCGAAGGCTCGGTGCCTTTGGTCAGCACGATGCTCGCCTTTACGACCTGGCCTCTCACCGGATCCGGTTCCGCGCTTACACCGCACTCCAGAACGTACGGAAGCTCCATGATCACGCTCTCGATCTCGAACGGTCCGATCCGGTAGCCGGAGGACTTGATCACGTCGTCCACACGGCCGATATACCATAAGAAGCCGTCCTCATCGCGCCATGCCTGATCGCCGGTGTGATACCAGCCGTCATGCCAGGCCTTCTGCGTCGCTTCCTCATCTTTATAATAACACTGGAACAGTCCGTTGGGGACGCCGTCCGCGGTGTTGATGACGATCTCGCCAGGTTCGCCGTCCGGGACCGGATTGCCGTCCGGATCCATCAGATCCACTTTGTACAGCGGAGACGGCTTGCCCATGGAGCCGACCTTGTGTTTGCCTCCGATCAGGTTGCCGATGCTCATGGTCGTCTCGGTCTGTCCGAAGCCTTCCATGATCTGCAGGCCGGTCGCCTTTTCGAACTGCACGTAGACCTCCGGGTTCAGGGCTTCGCCTGCCGTCGTCATATGCACGACGGAGGAGAAATCGTATTTGGAAAGGTCTTCCTTGATCAGCATACGCAGGATCGTGGGCGGCGCGCAGAACGTCGTGATCTTGTATTTCGCGAACATCGGAAGAATATCCGCTGCTTTGAACCGGTCAAAGTCATAGGTGAAGACAGCGCCTTCACACAGCCACTGGCCGTACAGCTTGCCCCAGAGGGCTTTTCCCCAGCCGGTCTCGGAGATCGTGAAATGCAGGCCTTTGTCGCTGACGCCGTGCCAGTACCTGGCCGTGATGTAATGTCCGAGCGGATATTTGTAGGAATGGGCTACGATCTTGGGATAACCGGTCGTTCCGGAGGAGAAGAACATCAGCATGGTGTCGTCTCCGCCCGGCGCATCCTTCTTGCGGTAGAAGTGCGCGCTGAACTGCTCGATCTCTTCGTTGTAGTCGTGCCAGCCTTCGCGGCTTCCGCCGACCAGGATCTTGAGCTCCAGGGACGGGCTGGTCTCTTCCGCCTCTTCCACATGCAGAGGAACCTGGTCCTCCGTGGTGGCTACGATGGCTTTTACGTCCGCTTTGTTAAATCTGTATTCAAAATCGTGCTTCTGCAGCTGGCTGGTCGCCGGTATGGCGATCGCGCCCAGTTTATGCAGGCCGACGATCACATGCCAGAACTGATAGTGGCGCTTCAGGACCAGCATGACCTTGTCTCCCTTTTTGATGCCGAGAGACCGCAGATAGTTGGCGCACTGGTTGGAGGCGCGTTTCATATCTCTGAAGGAGAAGCGGCGCTCCGTGCCGTCGTTCGCGATATGGAGCATGGCCAGCTTGTCCGGATTTTTTCTCGCGATGGCGTCCACCACATCAAAGCCGAAGTTGAACGTATCGTCGTTCTTGAAGCTGATCGACTGCAGCAGGCCGTTTTCGTCTTCTGTGGTCTCCACAAAAGCGTCGCTGACCAGCTTCTGTTTGGGAGAGCGGGTCGTGATCAGCGTGTTGCGGATCACGGTCTCTTTTTCGCCCGAGCCCGGCATGACGAAGGCAAGGAAGGTACAGTCGGCTCCGCCGGTGGCGATCATGCCGTGAGGCAGGGAGCTGTTGTAGAAGATGCTGTCGCCTTCGCTCAGGTATTCGACGTTGTCGCCGACCTGGACCTTCAGTCTTCCGGACATGATATAGTCAAATTCCTGGCCGGAATGCTGCGTCATGTGGATCGGCTTATCCTGCAGATCCTCCGAATACTCGTATTTGACCCAGTAAGGCTCCGCGATCTTGTTGCGGAACATCGGGGCCATGTTCATGATCTGGATGCCGTCTTCCGTGATGGGATCCTGCAGATGGCCTTTCCGCATCACCGTACAGGTGGACAGTCTTGCGCTCTGGCCTTCCAGGAGGTCGCTCATGCCGACGTTGAACGTCAGGGCACATTTATGGATAAAGGTGAAGGGAATATCGGTCTTTCCCTCTTCATAGATCATGTACTGTTCCACGGATACTTCGGTCTTCTCCGCCATCTCGGCTATGGAGAGTCCCGTGATCTCACGCATCTCACGGATACGGTGTGCCAGTTCCATCAGGTTTTTCTCATCAACCGATGCCATTTCTGCTGTTCCTCCTTGTTGTGAAATCCGACGGATGTTTTTCTCTGCTTTCACGCACTGCACAAAAAAAGCACCCGTCACAAAGCCTGCTTTGAGACGAGCGCATCATCACCCGCGGTACCACTCAAATTGCCGTAAAATACGACCACTCACCGGGATCCATCAATCCCTTCGCCTTAACGCTGCGATTACGGGAAACGTCTACTGGGAATTATTCCTTTCGGGCTTCCGGCTCAGAAGTGATAAGTCAGAAGGATGTCCGCCTCCGGTTTTCACCAGCCACCGGTTCTCTTTGCGCTTCGTATCCCGACCGTCTTCGTCGTCGCCTTTAACGTGGATTGTAACACCAGTTTCCGGCTACGTCAATCTTTTTTTGTAAAAATAAAAATGCGGCTAACAGGACTTGAACCTGCACGTCGGGGACACCAGAACCTAAATCTGGCGCGTCTGC
>CAMOQF010000129.1 GCA_946622645.1 uncultured Blautia sp. | reverse complement strand
GAGATTTGGAGGGATGAGGCATGATCGAAATAAAACAGGCAGTCAAATCATTTGACAAGGTTGAAGCGATACGAGGCCTGTCGCTTACGATCCGTGACGGTGAAGTGTTTGGCCTCGTGGGGACAAACGGGGCCGGAAAGAGCACGCTGATGCGTATGATTGCGGGAATCATCCGGCCGGATGCCGGAGATGTGCTCTCGGACGGCCGGATGATCTACGAGAATGAAGAGATCAAGAAAGAGATCTTTTACATTTCCGATGAAAGCTATGTGTTCCCGAATGCGGTCCCGCTGGAGATGATGCGCTTTTATATGGCGGTCTATCCGAAGTTTGATGAGAAGCGCTTTCATTCGCTGACAAGTCAGTTCAGCCTTGATGAAAATCGGAAGATATCCACCTTTTCCAAGGGAATGAAAAAGCAGCTGTCGCTGATCATGGGACTTTGTGCCGGTACAAAGTATCTGCTTTGTGATGAGACTTTTGACGGGCTTGATCCTGTCATGCGGCAGGCTGTCAAGGGACTGCTCGCCCAGGAGATCCTGGACCGGGGAATTACTTGTGTGATCGCGTCCCACAATTTACGAGAACTTGAAGACATCTGTGATACCGTTGGCCTGATTCACGAAGGCGGCGTTCTTCTTTCCAGAGACCTGACGGAGCTGAAAACACACATACACAAGGTCCAGTGCCTGATCTCCGACAGGGAGAAGGAGACCGCGCTGATCCAGGCACTCGACACTCTGGAAGTCCACAGGCAGGGAACGCTGCTTATCATTACGGCCCGCGGTACAAGGGAAGAAATCATGGAAAAAGTACGGAAAGCAGATCCGCTTTTCAGTGAGATCATTCCACTTTCTCTTGAGGAGATATTTATCAGCGAAACGGAGGTGGCAGGATATGAGATCAAGAACATCCTCTTCTAAGCTGTTTCTGGAACTTTTCAGGAAGCAGATATGGGTTTTTGCGTTGTCCTGTTTTGGATATTTCATGATCGGACCAGTTCTTTTCCTTATGAGGATCGGAGAGTGGGAAGCGGGCAGCATGTATGCAGTGACGCTGAGCAGAGCCGAGATGGCGGAAAGGTTTCTCCAGATCATACGGCCTGAGAGCGATGACGGCTCGAAGCTGATCCTCCTGTTTATTCTTGGCACCCTGGCCCTGGGCGTTACGGCAGCTTGGAACGGTTTTTCTTACCTGCATGCAGGGAGTAAGGTGGACCTGTACCATGCGCTTCCCGTGAAAAGAGAGAAACTTTTCCTGATCCATGTGCTGATCGGCGCGGTTGATTACATCATCCCGGCGCTGCTCTGGTTTGCTCTTAGCTGTGCAGTCGCCGGCGTCAAAAATATATTTACACTGCAGACGGCGGCGGCCCTTGCCTGCAACTGGTTCCTGGGCCTGATCTTCTGCCTGTATGCCTTTTCGATCGCGGCGCTTGCCATGATGCTTACGGGAAGGCTCCTGACAGGCATCCTCGGGACGGCCGTATTCTTCTTCCTGGATATTGTTGTCGGCGAGATCGTCCTGGGAATTGAGAGCATATTCTACAATACGATGATCGGTGTGCACGGCGACCTGCTCCTTGGGATCGGGCCGAAGGTATTATCTCCGCTGCATCTTGCTGTGGAAGCCTTCTATACCTGGTACCACGGGCATGGGTGGATCATGGCCCTGACCGCGGGCGCTGCTGCGGTCGTACTGCTGGCACTCTCACTTTTTATCTACAGAAAACGTCCGTCTGAGGCCGCCGGGAAATCAATGGCGTTCTTCGGGGCAGGGGAATGCATCAAGGTGATCCTCTCAGCCACGGCAGCGCTTGCTTTTGGACTGATCTTCGGAGAAGCGACCGGACAGACCTCAGATCTCTGGATGATCTTCGGACTTCTTCTGGGCTACGCATTCACCTATGCTCTGATCCAGATGATCTATACCCTGGATATCCGCAGATGCTTTTCCGGTAAGGCGGCTTTCCTTGCAGGTCTGGTCATCACCTTCGGCATCGTGGCCCTCTGCCGTTTCGACCTGACCGGGTTCGACAGCTATCTTCCGGAACAGGATAAGATCGATACCATTGCCATCTCTGTCGACAATCAGGTCAGCTGCATGTACGACTCAAACATGTATGATACTGTCCGGATGGAGCATGCGCAGATGCCCTGCGATGATGAGACCTACGCGGTACTGGAACGCTTTGTCAGTGGGAATATGATCTACCATAAGACAGGCAGGAGCAGCGAAGGAGAAGAAGCCGTATGGATGCAGGTCCAGGTGCACCTGAAAAACGGAAAGACCTATCAAAGGGGCTACACCATGTACCGAAAGGATGTGGAACAGGAACTGCTCACCCTTTACACAAAGAAAGAGTACCAGGAAGCGACCTGGCCCATGCTCTCGGCAGGAGAAGATAAGCTGCTCGGGATGAAGGTGTTCTGCAATGAGCAGCTGATCAGCGATGATGAGTATTACGAGAATGGCACAGAAGGGATCGTGCTGAATAAAGAAGACGCCCGCAAAATCTTTGCGGCCCTGAAGGAAGATTTCGCTTCCGGCGATCCTTCGGTTTTCCTCCGTGAGATGCCCTTTGCCCTTGTCCAGTGCCAGATGGATCTTTCAGAAGCTGGTTTCGGGGAAGAGCCTTCCTGGCAGGATGGCGCATACGGGTGGGCTGACAGCGGGCAGAGGATCTGGACATCCACCGTTTCTGTATATCCGTCTTTCACAAATACGAAAAAGGCGCTGAAAGCGCTCGGCATCGAGCCAGTAAAGGCTCCGGACGAAAAAAGCATCACAAAGATCGAAATCTGGAAGGATGATGAAGAAACCGGAATGGAGACCATAACGACCGTCACCGAGGCAGAGGAGATCCGGAAACTTCTGGACGGACTGACTTTAAGCTGCACCGTACCATATACCCACGGCGGAAGCGGCCTGAGCAGCTGGACATCCCCAAGGCAGATGGTACAGCTGTACATCCAGGCGAAAGACAAAGAGATAATCTGCTCTGGGTGGCTCAAATAGAACAAAAACGCAAAACTTTTGAAAATAAAAGTTTTGCGTTTTTTTTGACTCTGCAAAGAAGTTGCAAAGGTCGGCCTGCTAAGATGGCTTCATAAACAAAGAAATACTACTTAACGTGACGAACAGGTTCGGTACGTACGATACAAAAATACAAAAATACTATAATTCAGGAGGAAAAAATGAACATGACAAAGAATACGACAATGGATAAGAATGTACAGGGGACCCTTATGGATACGACAGAGGAGATCAGAACGGCGAAACGCAGAGTGTGGGCCAAAATTACTGTAGCTGCCGCAACCGTTTTTGAGGACAGTAAAGAGAAGCCTTTTTATCTCGACCTTTCCCCGGCAATGCGGGCAAAGCTGTTTCTGTGACCGCCACAAACAAAAAAATAATGTAACGGCCTGCGCAGGCAGGCCGTTTTGTGTTGTCTTAAAGGTTATTTTCTGAACGGTGCGTCACAGCGGCGATCAGATGTTTTTGGCCACTTCAAAGGCATCCCATACGGCATTCAGAATGTTTGCAACCTGCTTGCCGTCACCGACTTCATATATTTCAGCGCCGCAGCCCTCTACTTCCCGGGCAAAAGAGGGAAGCGGCCGGAAGCCTACTGCGATGACAACATCATCTGCAGCAATGGTCTGTTCATGATCGGATCCGGCTGGCTTGACGACAACACCGTCATCATTGATGCCAGCAAGGAACGTGCCAGTCATGACCGGAACAGCCTTTGCTTCAAACATCTCCTTTAAGAAGGATTTGCTCTGGTGTGGTACGGGAGCGCCAGAGGACAGGATCTCCGGCAGGCCTTCTACTACAGTGACCTCTTTGCCGTTCAGAAGAGCTTCATACGCGATCTCACATCCGACAAGACCGCCGCCTACAACGACGACTTTATTACCAAGCGTCCGTTTCCCAGTCAGAACATCGGTGCAGGAAACCGCCTTGGGATGGTCGATCCCGGGAACCCTTGGCATCACGGGATTTGATCCGATCGAAAAAACAACTGCGTCCGGCGAGAGGGCGCGGATCTTTTCGGCATCCATTTCCGCATTCAGATGAATATCGACACCGAGTTTCTGAATCTGATTCTGATACCAGGTATTCAGCTCACGGATCTCAATCTTAAATGCATGTGCGCCGGCAGGGATCAGGTTGCCGCCGAGCTGACCGGTCTTCTCATAAAGAGATACGTCATGGCCGCGGAGGGCACACACTCTGGCAGCTTCCATTCCTCCGACACCACCGCCGATAACGACAACTTTTTTCTTTACGAGCGCTTTTTCGATGCTGTTCTCCATTCCTGAGCCGGCCTGCGGGTTCACTGCGCATCTGGCATCTACAAAAGCTTCATTCAGGCGATAAAGACAGCCCTGATTGCAGGCGATGCAGGGACGGATCTCTTCCTGCTTTGCCATCATGGTCTTCTTCGGGAAATCCGGATCTGCCAGGGAAGGCCTTCCCAGGACGACGCCGCTGATCTTACCGGAAGCGACCGCTTCTTCATCCAAGGAAGCATCGCCCATCCGGCCGCCGAGCAGGACCGGGATGCTGACCGCTTCCTGTACACGGGCTGCCATATCGATCGCGTAGCCTCTGGCAATATACATGGGCGGACATGCGTAATAGTAAGATTCATAAACACCGGTATCGACGCTCAGGCCGTCATAGCCATAGAATTCGAGCAGCTTCGCGATCTCGATGGATTCTTCCACAGTCCGCCCGGCTTCATGCTCACCGGTCACATCACCATGATTTACGTCTTTTAGGTAGGAGCGCAGTCCCAGTCGGACAGTGACTGGAAAATCCTGACCGCAGGTCTTTGCAATGGCTTCACGCAGCTCCTTCATGATTCTGGTACGATTTTCCAGACTGCCGCCGTATTCATCTGTCCGCAGGTTGGTCAGCGGATTGGCGAATTCATCGAGGAGATACCCCCAGTGCATGGCGTGAACATCCACGCCGGCATAGCCGCAGTCTTTCAGAAGTTTGCAGGTATCGGCGTAGATCTCGATCTTTCTGTGGATCTGCTCAACGGTGATCTCAGGTGCCATCAGATCCGGCATGCCATATGTGGGAACGCTGCTGGGAGCGACACAGCCGGGATAGTTACGGCCCAGACCCATGGTCATCTGGGCGAACACCTTTGCGCCATACGCGCCAGCCCTGCGGTTCAGCTCCAGTGAGGTAAGCCGGAATGCTCCGGGATCCTTGTTTGGATTTGCGCAGAAGCGTACATCGGGATCCACTTCTTTGTCACAGGCCATGGCGCCAATGAAGAGCAGGCCAAAGCCTCCCTGCGCCCGGCGGACAAAGTAATCAATACCGGCAGGCGTGAATTCACCTTCCGGGGAGATATAGGAGCCGATGGCCATCGGGGCCATGGCAAAACGGTTTTTGATTGTCACTTTACCGATATTCATCGGCTGCATTAATGCGCTGTTACCCATAAGATCAGCCCTCCTTTTTTTCTAATTATGCAGGATTGCTTAGGGAAAAGACTATTTACAGACTTGGAGGAATGTACATATCTTGACAAATCGCCAAAATTGTCAATTCAGCAATACGTACTTTCGCAGGCATTCCTGAGGCAATGATGGTATAATTTCATTGGCAGACAGAAAGGAGGCGGAAGAGACAGTGGCAGTCAGCTATAAAGACATGATCTCAGATACACTTCTCGAACTGAATCAGAGCAAAAGCCTGAAGAAGATAACGGTTACGGACATTCAGAAAGCGTCCGGTGTAAGCAGGCAGACTTTTTATAATCACTTTAAAGATATCTTTGATCTGATACAGTATACATACACAAAGAATATCGTGATCCACTGGGACCCGAAGGATAAAGGCCTGGATTTCTGTGATCACCTGCTCCAGGATTTTTCGCGTACCATGAAATACAGAAAATTTCTTAAGGATGCATTTGATCTTCATGGTCCGAATAATCTTATGGACTATATGGTGGATTACTGCATCGATTTCGAGCAGAAGTGGATGCAGACTTTTTACGGAGAGGAACCGGTTCCTGACGTGATGCGCAGGGCTGTCACATTTGCTGCAGGCGGTGCAATGTATATAAAGATCCGATGGATTCGGGGAGGAATAGACAGGCCGCTCTTCGACGTTGTTCAGGATGTGATCGATAATGAGAACCGCTGCCTGACGCCGCTGTTTTTTCCGGTAAAAGAGGAAAGTCCATTTCAACAGGCGGGTGAGAAGATCAGGAAGATCATTCAGGAAAACAAAGCATAGGGTAAGTCAGAGTGGCATATCTGGATGGCGGTTGGAAAAAAGCATCGACAGAAATTCTCCGGATGGACCGCACAGCTATTGATGGAGAACGGTTTCCGCTGCGTGGATGTGGAAGATTTTGCAGAAATACACGAAAGCGTCTCTTGTTGTGCAGAGATTCCCAAAATGAAG
>CAMOQF010000128.1 GCA_946622645.1 uncultured Blautia sp. | reverse complement strand
ATAAACTGGTAGGGTAAGATATTCATTATCGAATTGCTAGCTTAATGGAATTGCCGATGTGCCTAGTAAAACACCTGACGGAAGACAGGGCAGGGGGAGAGTCGGAGCCGGGGCACGGAAAGATGACGCTGGAAGGTATCCGAAACAGAAAAATAGCGGTTCTTCGTGAAGAACCGGGCAGGACGATGGTCTTTGAAGACCTGAGTGTGCTGGACAACCTTTGCTTCACGTTGGATCACAGGATCCCGTTCATCTGGACACACCGCAGAGTAAGAGACTCGGTGCGGGAGGAATATATCCGTATGTTCGGTACGGATATCTGCAAAATGCGTACAAGTGAACTCTCCCGGACAGACAGACTGAAGCTTGTCTACACCCGGATCCTGCTGCAGAAACCGGATGTAGCCGTATTGCTTCAGCCCTTTAAAGGAGCCGATGTTGATGAACGGTACCAGATCTTCCTTTTACAGGAAATGCTGCTTCAAAAAGGGATCGCGATCGTGATCCTGGCGGTCAGCATGGGGGACTCCCTGAGTATCGCGGACCGTGTGATCCGGGTAGCCCCGGGCAAGAACGGACTGGATATCCGGGAATACCGCTACGAAGACTTTTCAAAGCTTCCGGTATACCTTCCCTGGGTAGATGTGATCGACGAAACACAGGTTATGGACAATTGGCAAAAAGAGAAGGAAAATCTGGAAGAAGGACATGGGGTGCGGTAAAACAATATCTTACCCAACAGCAGAATCTGCGTTCTCTATGTTCTTCGAATCAAACTCCGGCTCCGATATAAATTCCTGCCGGTTGTTAATGTAAACGACACCGGCGGTCTCGTCCCACTCTACCGTAAGCCCCAACGCGTTCGAAATTGTTTCCACGGGAACATATACTGTTCCATTTATAAGCACCGGTTCAACAACTGTTCCGTTTCGATCGGTTGGTGTCAGCTCGTGTCCGTTCAGAACGATCTGTATTGTCTCGTAGTCATAAACCGGCGATGTATCCGTAGAAGGCGTTCTGGAATGGATGCCGCACACCGCGTCGATATCTGCCCCTGGCCAGGTCCCGTTTGCGTGTGAACGGAGATCGGTAAGCCGGACGTAGCGCATACCAGTACCTGAGGGAATTGTTCCCTGGAAGTCTACACCCGCGGTTCGTCCCGCTGCTACACCTGCATCGTACCAGGTTACGAGGTCAGGACTGACCTCCACCTTTGTGTCTTCAACATTTTCGCCTACTTCAAACACATAGAGGTCGATCCCGTCCCCGTCAAAGATCTCCTGAGTAAAACCCAGCGTGATTGCACCTCCGCCTCCCAGGCACAGGTCGCCCTGGCTGGCTTCACTTTCTGCTCCATTCCAGTTCGGCAGGCCAAGGACGACCTGAGAATCCATGTTATCTGCATCGTTCGTCCAGGGGTCACCGGGAGAGAAATCGACAATATAACTGGCAAAGGCATTCAATGATGCCCGAAACTCCACACCGTTTCGATCCGTAAAGATATAAGTCTGTCCTTCAACATATCCTTTTTCCGCTCCAGAGGGGACGGAATTTGTTCCCCGGACTTCCACAAAGCCCATCCGGCGGGATTCATTGTTGCAGCTCCAGGTCTGATTGTCGGAATCCACGAAATAGTACCGTGTTCCCTCTTTCAGTACTACATTCGGGAAGATATCCCAGTTTACGTTATTTGCGCCGCTGCCGCTTCGGCCGACTGCGTCCCAGGTACCGACCAGATTATCATCCCAGTCATAGATACTGATCGTCCCGGGTTCGCTGCCCTGGCCGTAATTCCAGTGATATGTGGTGACAGCCTGTACAAACAGGTCACCCCCTTCCACGGTAAAATCTGCAAAATAAGTCGGGGAGTTCTCCACCGCGCCGACGTTAAAAGTCGTGAACACGACAGCATAATCGTTCACATTAGCTGCTATGACCGGCACTCCGGCCGAAACTCCCAGCGCCAATACGGCTGCCAGTACTATAGGCTGCAGGATCTTTTTCATACTCTAGCCCTCCTATCACCTTTTCATTTTACTTGTCGCATCTTATTCATTTATATAATAAATCCAATACAATTGAATTACTACAATAATGCCACTATTAGTGTTGACAGGTGCGACAACTCATATGGGAACAGGGATGTTTTTTCCACAATAAAAGGTGAAGCAAATCAGGCTGTGCCTGTAAAGGACAATGGAAATGGCCAAGGAAAAGAGTATGAATGCATTGATTTCATGAAAAGTGCTTATGAGTAAACAGCAGTTTTCGTATGATAGAGTCTTTTGCCGGTATTCTGCTCGGGATCACTGTTTATACCTGTGTAAAGTATCTGAAGCGCGGACAGTGCATCCGTACGAAACCGATTTGTGTCCTGATCTGTATCTGGCCATTGATCAGTATTCTTTTGTTTATCTTGTATATGAATTCTTTTGTGTCCACAGAAGTTCAGCCGCTGCTGGTATTGCTTCTGGCTTCCGGACTTGCAGTGACATTTGCGCAGGAAGGAATCATTTCGCGGACAGGGATTCTTAATTGTCCGTTTGTCTACTGGCTGGGAAGGGTGAGCATATCTGTTTATCTGATTCAGAATATCACCCGGCTGACTGTCAAAAAGCTGCTGGATGGACGGCCGGTCTTATTCGTCTTCGCAGCTGAATTCATTGTAACTGTTTTATGCGGCATAGTTGCATATGGTATCATTCGGAAAATAACGCAAACACGGGTGAATGATATGAAATGATCTGGAAAAAAGAAGAACGGTCCATCAGGACAAGAATCCGGAAAGGCAGCAGATGAGTCATGATCAAAGAGTTTCTTTCACAGAGGGAAAAAGAAAAATACTTCAGAAGTCTGTCAGAGGAACAGAAGGCAGTCGCACTGAATGAAATCGTGGATCAATCAGAACATATTGTGTTTCTGGGCGGAGCAGGCGTATCAACGGAAAGCGGCATACCGGATTTTCGCAGCAAGAACGGCCTGTATCATAAGAAGGGCCGTCGTTTTGCAAGATATCAGCCGGAGTATCTGTTGAGCTCAGACTGTCTGTACAGAAAGCCGGAGGTGTTATTCGATTACTTTCGCAGAAATCTGGACTGCAGAGCTGTGAAACCGAACACGGCTCATTATAAACTTGCCTGGATGGAACAAAAGGGAAAGCTGGATGGCATTATCACGCAGAATATTGACGGGCTTCATCAGAAAGCCGGAAGCCGGAATGTCCAGGAGATTCATGGCAGTGCGCTCAGAAGCCATTGCGTTTCCTGCTGGACAGAGTATGGGGCGGATTTTATCTTTGAAAGCAAAGATCCCATTCCGGTCTGCCCGGCCTGCGGCAAAATGGTACGTCCGGAGGTGACCTTGTATGGCGAAGTTTTACCGGATGAGGCGTACGGGAATGCGATCCATCTGATCCAGGATGCTGATTGTCTGATCATAGGAGGTACATCCCTGGAGGTGGGAACAGCGGCAGGACTGGCCCATCAGTTTCATGGGAAGCACCTTATCATCATTAATAAAGGAAAGACCAAAATGGAGGGTAAGGCGGATCTTGTATTCCATGACAGTATCGGAAAAATACTGAATCTGATCGAATAATATCTTCTTAATTGTGTAGTTATATTATGAAAAGAAGCATAAAGAATACTGTTTTCCAAATCTTGTCTATCGTTTTCCAGAACGCTAACATCATCCGCACTGATGAACCGCCTGATCTCCGGATCATAATACCGGCTCCCCACATAGTACAGGCCTGTCTCTGTGTCGTAATAATAGCCACGGTAGCGAAACGGGTTCCGGACACCGATGGTGCTGGCCAGGCTGCCGGTGGTGCTGAGCAGCTTGCCCCAGGCATTGTATGTATAGCTGGTAGTCTTGCCGCCAACAGAAATCTGGCGGACCTGGTTCCAGCGTTTATGGGCATCCGTATCGAAATACCGGTACAGTGTCTTGTGGACAGCCGTGGTGGTGCCGCCGGAAGTGGTTTCGTCCCAGTTCTTCTCCGTCACCCTTCCCAGCTTGTCATAGTGCGTCGTGCGGGTATGCCCGAAAGCCTTGGCCGTCCTCTCCCGGTTGTCCTTGTCATAAGTGTAATCTGTTGCAAACGTTGCCTCCGCGTAATACTTGAGGGAGGTCATGTTGTTGTTCGCATCGTAAGTATACCGGAAGCCGGTCCCGTCCGATACCTCCGCCTGGCAGAGGCGCCCCAGGAGGTCATAGTACAGTCGTGTGGTTCTGGCCAGGGTCTCGTCCTTCACCACCGCCAGGTACCCTTCCCGGTCATAGGTGTAGGTAAAGAGCTTCTGCTCTGTCCCGCCGGACTGGGTCTGGAAAATCCCCGTCACCCTGTCCTGCCCATCGTATGTGCACCGGAGGACATCCCCGTTGGCATAGGTGGTCTGCAGGAGGTTCCCGTTATTTGGCTCATACTGATAGGCCACCACATTGGTTCCGGCAATGGAAACCGCGCTGGTATTGCCATAGATATCATAGGTGAAGCCATACTGGAATCCGTTGTGTCCAATGGAGGCAAGCTTGTCCTTTGTGTACGTGTATGTGTTTTCTGCCGCCTGGCCGCCCTCGATGGCGGTGGATACCTTTGTCACACGGTCCATTGCGTCATACGTATAACTGGTGACAGTGCCTTTCGGATCCGTTACGGAAGTCAGGCGGTCCCTGGCGGTATCCCAGGCGTAAGTGGCTGTATTGCCAGCGGTGTCCTTGATTGTGGCAGCATGGTTTCCGTCCGATCTTCTCGACACCCTGGAAAAGGACGGTAGTCTGACCGTAATACTGATCGCGGACATTCGCCAGCACCCAGATGGCAGAATGTGGATACATTCCGGCATCGCCTGCTTCTCACGATCGCTTTAATCGATGACAGATTCATGCTCCGAGTGCTGTGATCGGGACAACATATACGCCATCTGGTCTTTTGAATGCAGCGTTTGTCATTCCACAGAGCACACAGAGGAAGGAAGCTTCAGAATTTGTTTCCGCTTTAAATTTTGAGTTCAACCTGATTAGTTCCCGTGCCGCGGTTTCTACCTGATGAAAACCAACTTTTACCTCGAACAGACCCCAGCGCCCATCGGGAAGTTCTACTACTGCATCTGCTTCGTTGTCACGTTCATCATGATAATGGTAAACTCTTCCATCATGACAGGCCGAATATATTCTCAGGTCCCTGACGCAGAGAGCTTCGAACAGATATCCGAAAGTATTGAGATCATATTTCAATATTTCCGGAGTTGCTCCGATAGCAGCAGCTGCAAGCGACGGGTCTGTAAAATGCCGCTTTGGTTTCTTGAGTGCCTTGATGGAAGACCGCAGCTTGTTCTCAAACGAGGGCTGATCTTCTGTCAGGAATAAACGTGAAAAACAATCCAGATAGTCGGTAATCGTATCAATAGATGCGTCGCTCTTATCCTGACGATCTTCTGCGTATTCTTCCATGTCTTTCTGCAATGATTTTTTCGAGGTCATATTGCCTTCTGCCCGGCCAAGCGCCCGAAGCAAAGCCGCAACTTTTTTGGCGTCTCTTTTTTTACCATCACTGCGCTCCATATCATCCGGTATATTCAACAGATAATCCTTTGGGATCTGTAATGCACTTTTCAACGGAAGATCCTGAATCCCAGGCCAACCGCCTCTGACAACATAAGAAATCAGGCTGTCCAACTGCACTTCCCGTACGGGGGCTGCTGACATGGAGCTGTTGAAGAGATCCATGATTGAAACAGCTCCGGATGAATTTCCGGTTTCGTATAAAGACATGGTACGCATGGCAATTCGGCCGATCCTTCCGCTGCCTCCGTGAAGCTTTCCTTTCATAACGGGAGTAGACGAGCCTGTCAGCACATACTGTCCTTTGTTCCCGGTCTGATCCACTTTGTACCTGACAGCGTCCCAAATTGCCGGCACCACCTGCCATTCGTCAATCAGACGCGGGAATTCGCCGTCCAGCACAAGAGAAGCATCCATTTCTGCAAGCTGCTTATTCATGAAGTTTCCAGCGGGATCCCCGATGAATGCAGCAGATTCAGCATGGTTCCTGGAAGTCCAGGTTTTCCCACACCACTTCGGCCCTTCCACACAAACAGCACCATAGATACTCATAAGTTGTGAAATTTGGGCATCAATCAATCTTGGCTTATATCCTTCCGGAGTCAACATAAGGATTCCTCCTTTCCGATTCTGCAGGTATCATATCATGCAGCGGACGCTTAATCAAGGAAAATCGACGAACTGAATCCAGGTATTTCGACAAATCTATTCCGTAAATATCGACGATTCATGGCAGTGACACAGGCGGCAAACACGACGAAGTGGTTCGGTATGGGAAAGGAGGCGTAATAGAGTGAACGAGCCTTTTGCGCTTGCAAAAACACAGCCCCCACCATTTAAAACGGCAGGGGCTGTGCTTCTTTTTTACGCCTTCAGGATCAGGCGTTCTTCGCCTTCGAAGGCAGATCCAGAACCGATTTTATCA
>CAMOQF010000127.1 GCA_946622645.1 uncultured Blautia sp. | reverse complement strand
ATATAACAGTATGCGAATGTACGAAGTTTTGCAATGATAGGAGGAACACATCATGGGACCGGATATGCTCTCCCCGTTTGAAAAACTGACGGATCTTATGACAAACCTGGAGGAACTTGATCTTCCGGCAATTTATGATATTTTGGGTCAGCTTTGCAAAACACTCCGGATTTCGAAAGGGGTGACTACATTTTATGCGGATGCAGAGCATGAACGTAATGGGGAGGGGGAATCGTTTGTATGTTATGATTCCGGAGAAAAGCACACTCTCATCGCGTCCAGAAGGCTTGATTCGCCTACAGGAATGGTTATTGTCTGTGATGTTTATCAGGCAGAAGGAGCGGAACTGCTGACTGTATCCGAAAGAAAAAAAGTGGACATCATCCAGCGCATGATGCTCACCTGCCTGCATCGTCCCCGCCAGCAGAGAGTCATAGAACGGCTGATATATTATGACAATGATGGTTATAAAAATATCCGCTTATTTTATTCTGAGATCGGGAGGATGCTGGAACAGGGAGGACTTGCCGGAATAACGGGTACCCGGCTCGACCTAAAGCATTTTTCGGCCATCAATGAGCAGGTAGGTAAGGAAAATGGAGATATCGTTTTAAGGAACTATTGCAAAATGCTGGAGGGCGCAATGGGGGATAAAGGGATCCTCTGCCGCCTGGGAGGGGATAACTTTGTCCTCCTGTTTCCCACGGAAAAGCTGGACAGGGTGACAGAGGTCCTGAAAGGCGTATCAGTCCGGTATGGGGAAAGTCCGGAACAGGAAACGGAAATCTCCGCCTTTGCCGGAGTCTGTTCTTTTACGGAGAATGACAGGATCAATAACCCGGGAGGCGTAATGGAGAGGATTATCCCGCCCTACCAGGTCGCGAAAAGAGATAATCATCCCGATATAATCTTTTATGACCAGAGTTTTCTGCAGGACAAAAAACATGCCGCGAAAGTCCAGCGGGAATTCAAAAAAGCCATGGAAAACGAAAACATTGTTGTCTATTATCAACCGAAGGTGGACATCCGGTCCCGAAAGATCGTGGGGGCAGAAGCCCTTTGCAGGTGGATACGGAAAGGCGAGATCGTCCCGCCCATCGAGTTTATACCGATACTGGAAAGGGGAAACGACATTTGCCGCCTGGACGTTTATATGCTGGATCATGTCTGCAGGGATATACGCCGATGGTTGGATGAGGGGAAGGAACCTGTCCGTATTTCCGTGAACCTTTCGCGTATGCACTTGTCCGATAAAAATCTGTATCGGCACATCATGGATATCATAGACACGAACCGTGTTCCGCACAGGCTGATCGAAATAGAATTGACGGAAACGACAACGGATGTGGAATTCAGAGACTTGAAACGCGTGGTCGGGGAGCTGCGGGAGGCAGGGATAGCCGCCTCGGTGGATGACTTTGGAGTCGGCTATTCTTCTCTGAACCTGATCAAACAGATCCCATGGGACGTGCTGAAACTGGACAAAAGCATCCTTCCTTCCGATGCGGATGAAGTACAGGGGAACCGCATGTTTGCCCATGTGATCGCCATGGCCCATGAGATGGGGCTCATATGTGTGGCGGAAGGAGTCGAGACAGAGGAGCAGCTGGAGATCATGCGCAATTACGGATGCAGGATCGCACAGGGTTTTTTGTTTGACAGGCCTATGCCTGTGGTGGATTTTGAAAAAAAACTGGGTGAGAAACAAGTATTATGAATCAGGATATAATGTTCTTGCCGGGTTATCCGGCGGGAAGTTCGTATGTGGTCGGAGGATAAGCTCGTATCGATTTGTAAAGAAATCAAGGCTTATTCGTGTTTTATACACGATATGCATGACACTACGAATCGGCTGCAGGAGGTAAGGACATGGAAGTATGGGAAGCTTTGGAAGGACTTAAACAGAAGGCAAGAAATGACGAAACTCTTCGCAGACTTATTCTGGATACCAGAACCGCCGTCAACCCTGTATCCGCTTTCTGCCGGATCAGCACGGAAGCGGGATTTCCGCTCTACGAGATGGACCTGATCTCCTGCGGAGAAGACAGCTATGCGGCCATGAAACGCTCCACCAACGGCGGCGGCGAAAATTCTCCCATGCTGGCCGGAGAAGATGACTACTATGAATTGTTTCTGACAGAACTTCAGGAGACCGGAAGCATATGAATATCCGGGAACGCATCAAAACATATTTTGCAGGCGTCGGCTGGAACAGGATCATGTTCACCATCCTCGGAAACGTTTTTGCCGGCATGGGCATCGGCATCTTTAAGCTCTCCGGTCTCGGAAACGATCCTTTCAGCGGCATGAACATGGCGCTTTCGGCCGATCTCCACATGTCCTACCCTCTGTTCCAGGTGCTGATCAACATCATCTTCTTTATTGTACAGTTTATCTTCGGACGGCATTACATCGGGATCGGGACCATCGTGAACGCTGTTTTCCTCGGATACTTCTGTTCCTTCTTTTACTGGCTCTTCAGCATGATGTTTGTCCCGCATACGCTGGTCCTGCAGCTGATCACGCTTGCCGCAGGGATCGTCATCTGCAGCTTCGGCCTCTCGATGTATCAGACGGCCGACGCCGGCGTGGCGCCCTACGACAGCTTTGCGATCATCCTGGACGAAAAGCTGCCGAAGATACCGTATTTCTGGTGCAGGATATTCTGCGACGGCTGCTGTGCCCTTGTCTGCTTCCTGGCCGGAGGCATCATCGGCATCGGCACCCTGGCCACCACCTTCGGCTTTGGCCCGGTGATCCATTTCTTCAACAAACACTTTTCAGAGAAAGTCATTCGTAAAGCCGCCGAAAACTAAGAATTCTGCAAAAGAGAGGAGGGATCAGATGCTCCGGAAACTGAGAAAGCTCAATATTTTCAAAGGAATTCTCCGACATCAATTCCATCCAGAAAGCAGCAGACCAGCGGATGTATCAATTCAAAAGGCAATATTATCAAAACAGCGGAACGGACAGGAGAAGGCGGTAAGACTTCTCCTGTCCGTTCTTCTGCGTTATGATCAGGGTGTAATCAGACTCTCCAGCGTATCAAACAGAGCCTGCGGCTGAATCGGTTTACTCAGATGAGCGTTCAGTCCGGCCTGCAGACTGCGCTGCACATCTTCATCAAAGGCGTTGGCCGTAAGCGCAATGATCGGAATGGACGCAGCATCCTCCCGGCCCGACTGGCGGATGGTTCTTGTCGCCTCCAGTCCGTCCATCTCCGGCATGCGCATATCCATCAGTATCGCATCGTAATATCCGGCCGGTCTGCTGCTGAACATCTCTACGGCAATACGGCCGTTCTCGGCGACGTCCACGTCCATCTCTCTCATGGAGAGCATCATGACCATGATCTCTGCATTGACGGTCACGTCTTCCGCAAGCAGAATACGGCGTCCCTTAAGGTCAGCCCGGTTATTGACCAGGGCTTCGTTTTTCCTTTTAAAAGCTTCACGGAACTCATCCAGCACGCTTCCGGCAAACAGCGGTTTCGGGACGAACGTGTCCACCCCCGCCTCTCTGGCCTCATCCGCAATGTCATCCCAGTTAAACGACGTCAGGATAATGATCGGCGTTTCATGTTCCACGATGGCGCGGATCCGGCGTGTGGTTTCCAGGCCGTCCATATCGGGCATGCGCCAGTCGATCAGGATCAGGTCATAGTCGTCCCTCCTGGCATGATGAAGCTTCACCATTTCGATGCCTTCAAAGCCTGATTCGGCGACATCGCAGTTGATGCCGACCTGTCCCAGTACGATCTGGGCGTGTTCCAGCGCGATCGGATCATCGTCGATCACCAGCACGTTCATCTCATGCGGCTTCAGGACGCCCTCATGCATCCCCGAGGTCTTCCTGTCGGATTCGCCCAGCGTTACCGTCACAGTGAACGTGGTCCCGACGCCCTTCTCACTTTTCACCTCGATAGTGCCGTTCATAAGCTCAACGATGTTCTTTGTGATCGACATGCCGAGTCCCGTGCTCCCGTATTTATTTGTGGAAGAAGAATCCTCCTGACTGAACGAATCGAAAAGATGCGGCAGGTATTCCTTGCTCATGCCGATCCCGGTGTCCGAAATGATAAAACGGACAGCCGCCTGGTTTTCGAACCGCGTTCCTTCCTCGATCTCAAAACGGATGGAACCGCCCTCCGGCGTAAACTTGACGGCGTTGCTCAGGATATTGATCAGCACCTGCCTGATCTTCATGGCGTCGCCGATATAATAGTCGTCGATCTTCCCTTTCGTAACGCACTCATAATGCAGCCCTTTGTCCCTGCACTGGCCGCTCACCATGGTATTGACCTGCTCAATACTCTTGGCAAAGTTAAACTCTTCGTTCTTAATGATCATTCTGCCGGATTCGATGCGGGACATGTCCAGAATATCGTTGATGATCCCCAGCAGATGCTGCGCCGACGCGCCCATCTTTACCAGATATTCTTTCACTTTTTCCGACGCCGACGGTTCATTCAACGCAATACTGTTCAGACCGATAATGGCGTTCATCGGAGTGCGGATCTCGTGGCTCATGTTGGACAGGAAGGCCGTCTTCGCTCTGTTGGCCTGTTCCGCCGCGCCCAGCGCTTCACTGAGGGCATGGTTTGTCGCCATTGATTCCCGCATCTCTTCGTCGATATCGGTAAAGCCGAGGCCGACCGCGTGAACGATGTGATCTTCACGGTCCCCCGGATGCCGCACGCCCGCCATCCGCAGCATCTCATAATACTCCGTGCCGTTCCGCCTGGCCAGATAACGATAGGCGATGATGTCCTGGGCAGCCAGGGCAGCGCGGACATGATCCGGATCTGAAAAGTCCAGGAAACCCTCTTTGTACTCATCATCCACATAGAGGCTGCAATACTCCGTGATCCACGCATGGTACGGGAAATGCACGTCCACAGGCGTCTGGTGCGGGTCGTTCGGATCAGCGCGGTAGCATACCGCGTCATCGGCGTCGATGTCCACAAGATATACGCTCCGGTAATCCGACGCCATGGCAGTGATCATGCCGTCGAGTTCCCTCCTGTGTTTTTCCTGTGCTACGATCTGCTCATGCATCGCATGATCCCGGCGGACCTCCTCGTCCACATCGATAAAGCCCATTGTGACGCCGGTCCTGCCTCCCGGCATGTTCACCTTTCCGATATCGGCACGATAATATCTGGGCCCGCTTTTGAACATCCGGATGAAGGAAACGGAAAAGCTGTCCTTCGTCCTGAACTGTTCCAGTATATACGGAAGCCCCGCCTGTTCCTGCATTCTCTCCTGGTCCTCTTCGGCGACCATCGTGGCTACGTACTCTGTTTTTATATCCGTATACTTCCCATGGCTCAGCGCATTGCGGACCGCTTCCTCATGGATCTCATCCTGATCGCTGTGGTAAAGGGAACATCTCTCCGTGGCAACGTCGTTGATCAGCCAGACAGTGTTGTAGGCGTTGATCAGCGTTCTGATCACGGCGTCACGGACAGCAACGTCCTCTTCCCGTTTCGCGCGTTTTTCCGTAATATCAGAGATGAAGACCACATAAACACCGCCGTACGTTTTTGTTTCCGTATAATGCCCATAGTCGTCCACCCAGCGCTCGGCCCCGTCTTTTCTGGTGATCCGGTATTCCGCGTAGTCCATCTGCTCTTCACTGAAATCGACCTGGTGGACGATCGAGGGGGATATCTGATCATAGTCCTCAGGATGCACCATGCCTTTAAAAGTAAAACCGGTAAGAGCTTTAAATTCTTCCAGGTCTGCACAGCCAAAGATGTCAAAAACGGCTTTGTTCGCGTATATCAGCTTTTCCGGTTCCTTCGCCATATAGATGAAAAAACCTCCGGGCATATGTCCGCCGATCTCTTCGATGATGGAAAGCGTCTGTTCGTTCAGTTCAAGGGCTCTGTTTTTCATTGTAATTCTCCGTCTTCCGCAATCAGATACCACAAATCAGATAGTTTATTGTAACACATAGTGATGTACTTTTCCATCCATCCTCTGTTTCCTGTCGCCATATACATCTGAAATCAGGCAGCAATAAAAAAACGCCGGACCGATGTTGTTTTTTATTTGCATTATCCGGTTGTCATGTTATATATTATATGCTATTATTCAGGATATAGAGGCTTATCCATATCCCGGAGAAAAAGGAGGCCGTTATGGCAGACAAAAATGACAGAAAGGTCAAAACGATCTCTCTCGATGATCATAATAAGGACAGCCGTCCCCAGGGCGAAACGCCGTTACAGGATATTCCTGCCGATCTGAAAATTCAGTTCCGGAAAATCCCGATGGCTGACATGATCCGCACCTACAGAAAAAAAGCCGGAATATCACAGCAGGATCTTGGCGAAATGCTCGGCGTCACCAGGAACACCGTCGTGAACTGGGAGGGCGGCAGATACAGGCCCGACATTGACCTCCTCCTGCCCCTTTGCTCTGTCTTCGGCATTACGCTCTATGAACTCTTCGGCACGGAGGATCACAGCCCCGGGGTGTCATCCCATGAAAAGGATCTGCTGGAACAGTACCGCCGGATCAGCCCCCTGAGCCAACGCATTGTGGACCGCATAGTAGACAGTATCCTGTATGAAGAATCAGAAGACAGGAACCGCCGTCTGGCCGAACGC
>CAMOQF010000126.1 GCA_946622645.1 uncultured Blautia sp. | reverse complement strand
GGAAGCTCTTCCCTTAAATATCAGCTGATCGATTCCGAGACCGAAAACGTACTGGCAAAGGGTCTCTGCGAGCGGATCGGTATTGACGGCAGACTGGTTTATCAGAAGGCCGGTCTTGACAAAGAGATCACCGAGGCTCCCATGCCTACCCATAAAGAAGCGATCCAGCTGGTGCTGAATGCGCTGACAAACGAAAAGACCGGCGCCATCAAGAGCCTGAAGGAGGTCGACGCCATCGGACACCGTGTGGTGCACGGAGGCGAAAAATTTGCTTCCTCCGCCATCATCACCGATGAGATGCTGAAGGCCGTGGAAGAATGCAACGAGCTTGCACCGCTCCACAATCCGGCAAACCTGATCGGCATCAATGTGTGCTCCGAGCTGATGCCCGGCGTTCCGCAGGTGGCTGTTTTTGACACCGCATTCCATCAGACCATGCCGCCGAAGGCTTATCTGTACGGCCTTCCGATCCGTTACTACAAAGATTATAAAATAAGAAGATACGGCTTCCACGGAACCAGCCACAGCTATGTTTCCAAACGTGCGGTTGAATTCCTGGGTCTGGATCCGGACAATTCCAAGGTGATCGTATGCCACCTCGGCAACGGTTCCTCCATCAGCGCCGTTGTGAACGGAAAATGTATCGATACAACCATGGGCCTCACTCCGCTGGAAGGTGTGGTCATGGGTACCCGTTCCGGAAGCATTGATCCTGCGATCATGGAGTATGTGGCAAAGAAGGACAATCTGGATCTTCCGGGCGTCATGAACGTTCTGAACAAGAAATCCGGCCTTCTGGGCATGTCCGGTGTTTCCAGTGATATGAGAGATCTGGAAGCCGCCGCGGCCGACAACAACGAAGATGCGAAAAACGCCTTTGACGTTCTGACCTACGATGTCCTTAAATATGTGGGCGGTTATGTGGCTGCCATGAACGGTGTGGATGCCATCGTCTTTACGGCCGGAATCGGTGAGAATGACGGCAACGTAAGAGCGGCAGTTGTAAAGAATCTCGGCTATCTCGGCGTCAAGCTGGACGAAGAGGCCAACAAGAAGAGAGGCGAGGAAACCGTCATCTCCACTCCGGATTCCAAGGTAAAGGTCGCCGTTATCCCGACCAACGAGGAACTGGCGATCTGCAGAGATACGGTAGCCCTGGTAAACAAAGCAAAATAAGAAATTCTCTGAAACTTTTTCGTTGACAAACCGATTATCGGTATGTATAATTGAAAAAGTGTGGATAGGAGTCAGTTATGATCGTATCGCTCCGTGAGATTACTGAAAATACCGGAAAAACCGAAAAACATCAGGGCAGCGTGGAGTTTATGGAAGTGGCGGTGAATGGTCTCCGCTATCCGGTCATTTCCGCCTCCCCTGTGGAGATTACGGTAACCAACATCGGAAATAAGACTGTTTCCGTTTCGGCTTCGGGCGGGATCTGCGTAACGATTCCCTGTGACCGTTGTCTGAAAGCTGTGAATGTACAGATTCCGTATGATATTTCCAGAAAACTGGATATGAAAAAGACGGAAGAGCAGCGGATCGCCGAGATGGATGAGATTTCCTATCTGACAGGAACAAACCTGGACATAGACCGGATGGTCTATCTTGAGGTGCTGATGAACTGGCCTGTGAAGGTACTTTGTAAAGAGGATTGTAAGGGCATATGCAGCCGGTGCGGCAAGGATCTGAACCTTGGTCCCTGCGGTTGCGCAGATGAACCAAAGGATCCGCGCATGGCCGCCATCAGTGATATCTTTAGTAAATTTAAGGAGGTGTAACATATGTCCATCTGCCCAAAGAATAAAACTTCAAAGGCAAGACGCGACAAGAGAAGAGCTACATGGAAAATGTCTGCTCCGAATCTTGTAAAGTGCAGCAAATGCGGCGCGCTGATGATGCCGCACAGAGTCTGCAAGGCATGCGGCAGCTATAACAAAAAAGAGATCATCAAGATCGAAGATTGATGGATCCGAAAAGCACGGGGGTTTTGCATATGCAAAGCTCCCGTTTTGCACATCATATGAAAAAAAGTGCTAAGAAAGAGGAATTCCATGATTAAAAATCCGGTCACCACGTTATGCTATCTGGAGAAGGACGGATCCTGGCTGATGCTGCACAGGGTCAAGAAAGAGAAGGATGTCAACAAAGACAAATGGATCGGTGTCGGCGGCCATGTGGAGGAGGGGGAAAGCCCGGAAGACTGTCTGCAAAGAGAAGTCCTGGAGGAGACCGGGCTTACGCTTCTGGACTGGAGCTTCCGGGGACTGATCACCTTCACCCAGGAGGGATATGGCACGGAGTATATGTGCCTGTACACATCACGGCATTTTACCGGAGAGCTGAAAACCTGCGATGAAGGAAATCTGGAATGGGTTCCCATCGAAAAGGTTCCGTCTCTGCAGCTGTGGGAAGGGGATCACTGCTTTCTACGGCTTCTCGCGGAAAACCACGCCTTCTTTTCGCTGAAGCTGACCTACAAAGGAGATAAGCTGACAGAAGCCGTCCTGGACGGCAGAACCGATATGCTGGCGTGAAGCGGACGGACAGGATCATGAACAGGCGGTGAAGCGGATTGCGAATGTCCGCTTTACTTCGAAGAGGATCTCCTGTATGATAAGAATACAGCAACAGAAGATCATAAACACAGGACAGGTGATGAAATGGAAGATATAACAAGAGTAGTTGTGGACGCCATGGGCGGTGACAATGCTCCACAGGCTCCCGTACGCGCTGCAGTGGATGCCGTAAATGAACGAAAGGATATCCATGTGATCCTTGTTGGTCAGAAAGAGAAAATCAACAAGGAACTGAAGAACTATGGTCCCTATCCCGCGGACTGTCTTCAGGTCGTGGATGCCAGAGAAGTGATCGAGACTGCGGAAATGCCGACTAAGGCCATTATGGAGAAAAGGGATTCTTCTCTTGTGAAGGGGCTTCGCATGGTAAAAGCCGGTGAGGCGGATGCGTTTGTTTCTTCCGGAAACAGCGGAGCCGTTCTGGTGGGCGGTACGGCCATCATCCGGAAGCTGCCGGGAGTGGAAAGAGCTCCGCTTGCGCCTCTTCTGCCTACATCCAAGGGCGTTTCGCTTCTGGTCGACTGCGGCGCAAATGTAGATGCAAGACCGTCTCATCTGGTACAGTTCGCCAGGATGGGCTCTATATATATGGAAAATATCATCGGAGTCAAGAATCCGAAGGTGGCAATCGTCAATATCGGAGCGGAAGAGGAAAAGGGCAATGCTCTTGTGAAAGAGACCTTCCCTCTTCTTAAGGAATGCAAGGATATCAACTTTATCGGCAGCATTGAGTCCAGGGAGATCCTGAGCGGGTACGCGGATGTGATCGTCTGTGAAGCGTTTACCGGAAATGTCATTCTTAAGCTGATCGAAGGGGTCGCGAAGACGCTGGTACATGAACTGAAGGGATCGATCTATTCCAGTTTCCGTACCAAGATCGGCGGCCTTCTGGTAAAGCCTGCCATGAAAGAGACCTTCTCCAAGCTGGATTCGTCCGAACATGGGGGAGCTCCGCTCCTGGGCCTGAATGGTCTTGTGGTGAAGACTCATGGAAGTGCCAATGCGAAAGAGATCAAAAACGGTATTTTTCAATGCGCCGAGTTTAAAAAACAGAAGATCAACGAGATTATCGACAAAAAGCTGAATGGCCATAACTGACACGGAGGAGACGGAAGATGGAACTGAATCAGATCACGGCGATCCTGGCGGAGGTTCTCGGGACAGATCCTTCGAAGGTGGAGCCTTCCGCTTATCTGACGGATGACCTGGGTCTCGATTCGCTGGATCTGACCCAGATCTGGATGAAGATCGAGGAGATCTTCAATATCGAGGTGGATGCGGCTCTGCAGGACCGTCCTGAAACGGTGCAGGATATAGCGGACGTTACAGCATCGCTTCTGAAGCCATCAGAAGGAAAAAGAGTATAACGACACGAGGTTTATCCAATGCAAACAAAACTGGAAGAGCTGCAGAAAAAGATCGGATATCATTTTAAAGACCAGGATCTGCTTCTGCATGCGATGACTCACAGCTCCAGCGCGAACGAAAAGCACCTGGGCAAGCTGGGCTCCAACGAACGTCTTGAATTTCTGGGTGATGCGGTCCTTGAGCTTGTGAGCAGTGAATACCTGTACAGAAAATATCCGGAGATCCCGGAAGGAAAACTGACAAAGAAACGGGCGTCCATGGTGTGTGAACCCAGTCTCGCATTCTGTGCCCGGCAATTCGATCTTCAGCGGTTTATTCTCCTTGGAAAAGGAGAGGAGATGACAGGGGGGCGGAAAAGGGACAGCATTGTTTCGGATGCCACCGAAGCCTTGATCGGTGCGATCTATCTGGACGGCGGCTTTTCGGCTGCGTCCTCCTTTATCCGGTCCTTTATCCTGGACAATGTAGTGGAAATGGAGATCTTTTCCGACAGCAAGACCATATTGCAGGAGATCGTACAGGAAAGCGGAAACTCGACGGTGGAATACAGCCTGGTGGATGAACAGGGTCCGGATCATGACAAACGGTTTACCGTTCATGTCATGCTGGAAGGTCAGCTGCTTGGCGAAGGGATCGGACATACCAAAAAAGCCGCAGAACAGGCGGCTGCTGCAAAAGCTGTAAAAGCGCTGAAAGATCCTGACAGGTGAGCAATGTATCTGAAAAGTATAGAAGTGCATGGATTCAAATCCTTTGCACAGAAAATCAATTTTGAATTTCATAACGGGATCACCGGGATCGTCGGACCGAACGGCAGCGGGAAAAGCAATGTGGCGGATGCAGTCCGCTGGGTGCTGGGTGAGCAGAGCGCCAAACAGCTTCGGGGCGGCAATATGCAGGACGTCATCTTTTCGGGGACCGAAACGAGAAAGCCGCTCTCCTATGCCTCCGTTGCCATCACCCTTGACAATTCGGATCATAAGCTGAGCGTGGATTTTCAGGAGGTGACCGTCACCCGGCGGCTGTATCGTTCCGGTGAGAGTGAATATCTGATCAATGGCAGCGCCTGCCGGCTCAAGGATATCAACGAGATGTTCTATGATACCGGTATCGGAAAAGAAGGCTACTCCATCATCGGACAGGGACAGATCGACAAGATCCTGAGCGGAAAACCGGAAGAACGGCGGGAGCTGTTTGACGAGGCTGCAGGGATCGTAAAGTTCAAGCGCCGCAAAAACATGACGGTGAAAAAGCTGGCGGAAGAGCAGCAGAACATGGTTCGTCTCACCGATATTCTTTCGGAACTGACCCGGCAGCTGGGGCCGCTGGAACGGCAGAGCGAGGCGGCCAAGGAATATCTGGCCAGAAGAGATGAACTGCGGATCCTGGATGTAAACCTGTTTCTGCTGGATTACGAGAAGGGAACCCGTACCCTGGCCGAACTCGCCGAAAAGCTTTCAGCCGCGGAAGAACAGCTCTCGGAAGCCCGTACAGAGTATGAGCACACGGGAGATGAATATAACCGGATCGAGACGGAGCTTTCGGAGCTGAATGAAAAGATCGACCAGATCCGGGAACGGCTGCAGAACAACGCGGTGCGCCGTCAGCAGCTGTCGGGGCAGATCGATGTACTGAAGCAGCAGATCGTTTCCGGTGAACAGGCAGACGCGCATCTGAAATCCAGACTGACGGTGGTGAAGGAGGAGAGCACCTCCCATCGTTCGGCTCTTGAACAGCTGGAGGAGGAGGAAAGCGTCCTCCGGAGGGATCTGAAGGATGCCCGGAAAGGGCAGAAAGAGCAGGAAAACCGGCTCTCGGATATCCAGAAACACATACAGGAATGCTCGGACGCGGTAGAGGAAGGAAAAAACGAGATCATCGAGCTTCTGAATTCCCGGGCCAATACCAAGGGGCAGGTCCAGCGTGTGGATGCCCTGATGGAACAGATCGATATCCGGCAGGCAGGGATCAGCCAGAAGCTTCTGCGCCTCAGAACCGAAGAAGAGGAACTGAAGGAGCAGGAGAAAAAAGCCTCCGTAAATTATAATGCGGTGACGGAGCGGATCAACCGGATGAATGAGGAGTGTGAACGCCTGGATTCACAGGTGAGTGGTCTGCAGTCCGAGCTGAAAAAGCAGAACGAGCAGATGGAGATTGGGCAGAGGACCTTTCACAGGGAAGAATCCCGTCTGGAATCGCTGAAAAATATTACGGAACGGTACGAAGGCTATGGCCAGTCGATCCGCCGGGTCATGGAAAGAAAGAACGATACGCCGGGAATTCTCGGCGTGGTGGCGGATCTGCTCCAGGTGGAAAAAGAATATGAGCTTGCGATCGAAACCGCCCTGGGCGGCAGTATTCAGAACATCGTGACGGATACCGATGAGACGGCGAGAAAGATGATCGATCATCTTAAACGGAACCGGTACGGCAGGGCAACCTTCCTGCCGCTGAACAGTCTGAATACCCGCGGCGTATTTCAGCAGAAAGAGATCCTGTCGGAAAAAGGCGTGATCGGACTTGCCCATACGCTGGTCTCCTGTGAGGACCGGTTCCGGTATCTTGCAGAATATCTGCTTGGAAAGACGGTGGTCGTGGATACCATCGATCATGCCATGATGATCGCCCGGAAATACCGACAGTCTGTCCGGATGGTAACCCCCGAGGGAGATCTGATCAATCC
>CAMOQF010000125.1 GCA_946622645.1 uncultured Blautia sp. | reverse complement strand
ATGAGCACAGTATAGGCCGGAAAGATAAAATAATAAGGGAGATCAGATTAAAATAAGATTAAAACCGTTTTATTTGTTTCTTATTTATCCTTTACTCAGTTCTTCTCTGACCTCTTCTTCGGTGATGACGTCTACGTTCGGCGTCCTCCCGTTCTCATCGTAGACATTTCCGGTCAGGACCTCAGCTTCTACGTCTGCTATGGCCTTTTTGGTTATGTCCATTCCATAATTATACTCATGATTGCCTGTCACCCACACGTCATAATCCAATGCGTTCAGGGCCTGGATCATCGGATGCACATCATCGTCCCTCAATTTATGTGATACTTGTGTGCAAAACACAATGGTAAGGTATCTACAGATCAAAACAAGACCGGCTGAACCGGAAAATCAAAAATACAGATCACAGATGGAGGTTTGATAAGATGAAAGATAAAATAAGCGTACAGGAACTGGAACAGGTCAACGGCGGAGCAGATGGCAAGCAGGGGATCTTTGAAGGACCTATGAAAACCGTATCCGGTCTTAAGACCGGCTGGCTTGCGCTCAGGACCGCCCCTTCTTACGATCCCAGGAACGAAATCGGTCAGCTGTACAACGGCGAAGAAGTCCAGGTGATCGGCAACGATTCCGACAATGGATATACCTGGGTATATGCGCCGTCGCTCAACAAAAGCGGCTGGGTGAACAATAACTTCATAAAATAATCAATTCATATAAAAAAAGAAACGGAGAAAAAATCATGAAAAAAACAGGTATCGCATTTATGATGGCAGCGGCAGTCGTTGTAGCTGCAGCAGCAGGAACCATGGCAGAAGAACAGAAGATCGAAGCCGGCGGGCTCGTGTTTGAGTTTCCGGAGGAGTACAAAGACCAGCTGACGATCCAGACGGAAGGACTGAACGAGGGCGAACTGATCCGTGTATCGGAGACAGCCTCCATCGAAGCAGCCGGATCGGAAAAGGACGGCGCAGGTCTCCTTTTTAGCATCTGCACGCTCGATGAAGACAAGCTGAAAGAGTATCGCTGCGATGATATGTCCGGCATGGACGTATTTGCCGAGAAGGACGGCACTTATTATGTATCCGCCCATCCCACCGACGTCACTCTGGCACGCGCTACAGACGAAGAGATGGAAGCTTCCATGGATCAGTGGACTGCCCTGAACAAATGGGCTGCCGAAGACTTCCGCGAAGCAATGATCGCCGACAACGGCCTCAACAAGAAGGTTTATACCAACACTGATGTAGATATCCACCTGGCCCGCGCATTATTCCAGGAAGATGCAAAATATGAGATCCGCTCGCTTGATTTCGGCACTCTTGATCCCTCTGTCTATCCTGAAAAGAAAGAGCTGAAAGAACTTGCCGAAAGCGCGACCTTCACCTACGTAGATCCCGAAACGCTCTCCCCGGAAGAGACTCCGGACGGCGAATACATCGTCATGGCTTTTGACGAGGAACGCATGCAGTTTGACTTCTTCCTGGGCGAAGACTTTGGAAATTATGTCCGCCAGACCATCACACCGGAAGACGAAGACGAAGAGCCTGTCGTAGTCCTGTTTAAAGCATCCTTTGAAGATCCCGAAAAAACAGCCACCGGCATGATGAAAGAGTATGCCGACGCCATCATCAAGGCCAAAGAAAAGGCTGCAGAAGATTCCAAGAAGCCGCAGTTTACCGGCAAGACCGCTGTCATCTATACGGAAGCCGCAGAGGCTGTCACCCTCAAAGAAGCAAAAGACCAGAAATGGTATGATCCTGCAGGCGCCGCCTACACCAGGACCGGCGAGATCGAGTTCACTGCCTCCAACGGAACCAAATTCCTGACCGTCAAGCCCGAGGGTGAATCCTTTGTAGTCTATTATGCAAACGGCGATTCAACCATGCTGACCCCGTACTCCGATGGACTTTTCTACACACCGGACAAAAAGAGCTTTACCGGAAACGGCGACTATACCTACACCGCAGCTGACGGCACAGTCCTTACGCTTGATATGCCCGAGGCTCCCGCTTCTGAGGAAGAACCTGCGCAGGAAGAGCCCGCAGCAGAAGAGCCCGCAGCAGAAGAGCCTGCAGCAGAAGAGCCTGCAGCGGAAGAATCCGCAGCACAGATCAAGCACCTGGAATCCCAGGGTTCCAGACGCCCCGTCACCATTCACTTCGAAGGCGGCGCATGGTTCGATGAAGAAGGACACGAGTTCTATGACCAGAACGACGGAACCTTCATGGAAGCGGAAACCCAGGACATCTATGATGTAGTGGATTGATACGAAACAGAACCATAACAAAAACAACCGGAGCCGTAAAACTCCGGTTGTTTTTGTTATGCATTGATCATTTTCCATCCGGAAAGCTCGTAAAGCATTCATGTTCCATTTCCGGATATCCATACTTCTCTCTTGCATCCGCGAACGCCTTGATCATGAAGCTCATGTTTCGTGCGAGGTTCCGCATCGTCTGAAGGCCTTCGAGGTCTTTTGCCACGTCCTCAGCAGAAAAGCCATGGACCTGGTTCCAGTAGGTGCTGGAAGCGACCGGCATTCCGCTGATCGTGAAGTACTTGTTCAGCACATCGAAGGAGGCAGTGTTGCCGCCTCGCCTGCAGCTGACGACAGCAGCGCCGACTTTCATCTGTTTTGAGAACGAAGTGCTGTAGAACAGCCTGTCCATAAACGCCAGAAGTGTCGCGTTCGGGGAGGCGAAGTACACGGGAGAACCGATCACAAGACCATCGGCCGCCTGCAGCTTCACCGCCGTTTCATTGACCAGATCTTCGATCGCGCACCGGCCTTTCTCGGAACAGTAATTGCAGGAAATGCATCCCCGGATATCCTTGTTTCCGACATGGATCAGCTCTGTTTCGATCCCTTCCTGCTCAAACACCGTAATCATTTCCTGCAGGGCTGCGGCAGTGCAGCCGTTTTTATGCGGACTTCCGTTCAGCATTAACACTTTTGCCATTGCAATCTCCTCTCATTCCGTGATCGTCCATTCAGGACAGATTTACATCTTAATCAGTTCATAATCGCGGGTTCCAAGTCCGATCTTTTCTCCGTGCGCAAGCGTCTCTTTCCAGCGGACATTGGGATTGTTGTCCAGGAAATGGTCATGGTGGCAGTGCCATCCCTCCGAAGCCAGATTGTCTCCCAGCTGAGAGTTGCGGATCGGCTCCGCCTGCAGGCACAGATCGGCGCAGGCCTGGTCCAGGGCTACCGGGTCAAAAGATGCCAGCATTCCAAGGTTCGGGAGGATCGGAGCGTCGTTCTCGCCATGACAGTCACAGTTGGGCGAGACATCCATGATCAGGCTGATATGGAAACAGGGACGTCCGTAACAGATCGCCTGTGTATATTCCGCCATCTTGCAGCAGAGGCGTTCGGTAGCGGTCCCGTTGATGTTGTGGATGGCGTCAAAAGCGCAGGCTCCGATGCAGCGTCCGCAGCCCTTGCAGATGTCCGGATCGATGTAGGCTTTTTTGTCACGATACGTGATGGCGTCGCTTCCGCATTCCTTTGCGCAGCGGCGGCAGCCCCGGCACAGGTCCGTCTCTACGATCGGCGTTCCGTCGTTGTGCTGGAACATCTTTCCGGCCCGGCTTCCCCCGCCCATGCCGATGTTCTTGATGGCGCCGCCGAATCCGGTCATCTCATGTCCTTTGAAGTGGCTGAGCGAGATCAGCACGTCCGCATCCATCAGCGCACGGCCGATGAGAGCCGTCTTACAGTATTCGCCGTTGGGGACGGGCACTTCGATATCATCTGTCCCGCGGAGGCCGTCTCCTATGATCACATGACATCCGGTCGTGATGGTATTGAAGCCGTTGATCTCCGCGTTGGTCAGATGATCGATCGCGTTCTTGCGGCTGCCCGGATACAGTGTGTTGCAGTCTGTCAGGAACGGTTTTCCGCCGAACTCTTTCACCACGTCCGCCACCGCCTTGACATAATTGGGACGGAGGTAGGAAAAATTGCCAAGCTCTCCGAAATGCATCTTGATGGCGACAAATTTCCCGTCCAGATCGATATCTCCGATGCCTGCTTTTTTGATCAGCTTCTGCAGCTTGACGCCCTGGCTTACGTCCAGCTGTGTTCTGAAATCCGTAAAGTACACTTTTGCTTTGCTCATCTTTTCCTCCTGTCATGATGAATCATGTGTGTCTGACGGGTTACTTGCGTTTGCTTATCATTTTCTCAAGCGTCTGATCCGTTCCTCGGAATATTATTCTATGTGCTCCCACAGACTTTTCAGCTGTTTTTTATGTGTGCAGAGCTTTTCCGTACAGTTTTTACACTGCAGATATTCATTTGTCTGTTCAGAAAAGCGCTCCGGATGCCGGTAGAAGGTGATCTCCCATCGTACCATAAGCGCCACCGAAAGCACCAGCAGGCTCCAGGCATAGCCTTTCCGGATAAAGAAGAGCGGTGTAAACATATTCCAAACACCTTTATTCCACCGTGACCATGACCCACTCGGCTATGCAGCCGGTCTTGAACTTCAGGTTCCAGTCGGAAATACCCGAAGTGACAATAAAGGTCGTATCAGAACGCTTTTCTATTCCGTAAACTTTGTCATCTGTCCCCATGTACTGCGAAATAACAGTGGCAGGAAACAGCCAGCCTCCGTGGGTATGACCAGAAAGGACCAGATCCACGCCGCTCTGCTCCTGCGCTTCATAATCATGCGGTTCGTGATCCAGCACGACCATATACCGGTCCGGATCAGGCTCTGTCAGCAGTTCTTCCATTCCGGCCCTGCCCGGTCGCTGGGCATCCTCGCGGCCGATCAGATAATAGCGGTCATCCAGCAGCAAAGTCTCATCCTGCAGGATCGTCACGCCGTTTTTTTCCAGCTCTGCGACAAGATCGTTTCCGTCATATCCGCGGTAAGACGGAGGATAATACCCTCTGTCGTGGTTTCCGTACACAAAGTAGATCCCGTCTTTCACGGAGATGCTTCCCAGCGCTTCGCAGCATTCGACCATATCTTCCTTTGTCGTATCGTCATCGATAAAATCGCCCACGATCACCAGCACGTCCGGCTCTGCCGCTTCTATCTCCTTGACATATCCGGCAAATTCCCCGCTGTGGAAGGTCGCTCCGACATGAGAATCCGCTAACATCGCGATCCGCAGGGGTTCTCCGTCCAGGTCCTTGTCGGTTTCCACCGTATAATCCGTTCTGACCACATGATGGGCACTGTACCATCCATACCCAAGATAAAGCAGCGAAAAGATAATCGCGCAGATCCCGGCCGGGTAGATATGCCCCCGGCGTTTTTTACGGATCCTGTTGATGATCCATCCGACCGCGTCGCTCAGAAGCCAGATCACGGCGATATGCAGGATGCAGATCATCATATTGATCATGCCGATGCAAAAATACAAAACTGCAGCCAGCGCGGCTGAGATCAGAAGTCCTACCAGAAAAGCGATCCAGCCTTTCCCTCCGGCTGGTTTCTGAAGAAAAGGAAACTTCCTTACTTTCGCTCCGAGAATCAGAAGCGAAAGAATGGTCAGTATTGTGACGGCTGTGCCTAAAATCATCCAGATGCTCATGCTGTACCTCTTTAAGTTTCTTCCAGAATCTCGTCGTTGTCGGCGTACATTAAGAATAACACACGCAAATCTAACGGTCAATCCGGTGCGGCGCCATTGTCAAGCAGCGCCCCTTTATGTTATACTTAAATTCAATAGACCATGCAAAGGAAGGAACTCAGGATGATCACCAATGACAAGAATCTTGTAGAACTGAAGCATCACGTGCTCCGCGAAGTCTGTCGTCTTGCCTGGGATGACAATATTACCCATGAATCCAGGGAACAGGTCGTCTATGAAGTCAGCCCCGGTCCCAAGCCGAAATACCGGTGCTGCATCTATAAAGAAAGGGAGATCGTACGCGGGCGTATCCGCCTTGCCATGGGACTGAATCCTGATATCAATCATCCGACCAAAAATGTCGTGGCCGTCATTCCGGCCGCCTGCGACGACTGTCCCATCCAGGATCACACCGTCACGGACAGCTGCCGTTTCTGCCTCGGCAAAGCCTGTCTGAACGCCTGCCGTTTCGGCGCCATCTCTCCGGGCGATACCAAGATGAAGATCGATCCCAACAAGTGCAAATCCTGCGGCCTGTGCGCAAAAGCCTGCCCCTTCAACGCCATCATCCACAGTCAGCGTCCCTGCAAGGCAGCCTGCCCGGTCGACGCCATCTCGTACGATGACAACGGACTCTGCATGATCGACGAAAATAAATGCATCCACTGCGGTCATTGTATTCACGCCTGCCCGTTCGGCGCGATCGGCTCCAAGATCTATGTCGTCGATATCATCAAAGCCATCAAAGCCGGCAAACGTGTGATCGCAATGTGCGCTCCGGCAACAGAAGGCCAGTTCGGAAACGACATCGGGATGGCCTCCATCAAGGCTGCTCTGAAAAAGGTCGGATTTTCCGATATGGTCGAAGTCGGTCTCGGAGGCGACATGACGGCAGCCTATGAGGCAAAAGAGTGGATCGAGGCCAGAAAAGAAGGCCGCAAGATGACCACTTCCTGCTGCCCGGCTTTTATCTCCATGATGCATCATCATTTTCCGCAGCAGTATGAGGAGAACAAATCCACCACGGTCTCCCCGATGG
>CAMOQF010000124.1 GCA_946622645.1 uncultured Blautia sp. | reverse complement strand
TTCGTCAACTTTTTCTTCGACGGCGTCTTTCGATTCGTCAACTTTCTCTTCGACAGCGTCTTTAGCCTCGTCGACAGCATCCTTAGCCTCGTCGGCTTTTTCTTCTACAGCGTCTTTGGCTGCATCTGCGGCATCCTCTGCTGCATCGCCAACTGCTGCAACAGTATCCTTAGCTTCGTCAACTTTTTCTTCGACGGCGTCTTTGGCGTCATCAACTGCTTCTTCTGCTTTGTCAGCTGCTTCATCAGCAGCTTCCTTGGCATCTTCCGCTTTTTCTTCAACAGCGTCTTTTGCGTCTTCTGCTTTCTCTTCGACAGCATCTTTCGCGTCTTCTACAGCTTCTTCTGCCTTTTCAGCTGTGTCTTTTGCAGCATCCTTGGCATCGTCTGCAGCTTCTTTCACTTCTTCCTTGGCGTCTTCTGCCTTGGTTTCAGTTTTTGTCTCTTCCTTCTTTTCAGAGCCGGAACCGCAGCCTGCAAGCAGAGACGCTGCTGTCATCACTGAAAGGAACAGAGCCAAAGCCTTTTTTTTCATAAAACCTTTCCTCCTTGATGCAGTTAACAGTTACTTTATCATTTACACCAGCACGCAACCAGATGGCCGTTTCCTCTGTCTGTCAAGGGAGGACACTCCTTAGCACATTGCTCCGTTGCGTAACGGCATCTGGTGCGGAATGCACAGCCTGACGGCATGTTCAGCGGACTGGGTACGTCGCCTTCGAGAATGATACGTTTTTGAGCCCTTGCAGTATTGGGATCCGGGATCGGTACTGCCGAGAGCAGGGAAAGTGTGTAGGGATGAATCGGTGATTCGTTCAATTCATCCGCGTCTGCGGTTTCTACGATCCGTCCCAGGTACATGACCGCGATGCGGTCTGAAATGTGATGCACCACCAGCAGATCGTGTGCTATGAACAGGTAAGCAACTCCAAGCTTTTCCTGCAGTTCCTCAAACATGTTGATGACCTGCGCCTGGATGGAAACATCCAGCGCGGACACCGGCTCGTCACAGACGATGAACCGGGGATTGACCGCCAGAGCTCTGGCGATGCCGATCCTCTGTCTCTGGCCGCCGGAAAATTCATGGACATACCGGGTGGCGTGCTCCGCGTTCAGCCCTACAAGGCCCATGAGCTCCAGGATCTTGTCACGGCGCTCTCCTTTGGACTTGTACAGTTTGTGAACGTCAAGCGGTTCACCGATAATGTCTTCTACGGTCATACGGGGATCCAGCGAGGAATAAGGATCCTGAAAAACCATCTGCATCTCTTTGCGATAGTTTTGCATGTTTTTGTCGGTGACTTCGTTTCCGTCAAAGAAGATCTGGCCGCCGGTGGGCTTGTACAGCCGGAGAAGCGTACGCCCCACTGTCGTTTTGCCGCAGCCCGATTCCCCCACCAGTCCGAGGGTCTCGCCGGGCTTTATGGAAAAGTTGACGCCGTCCACCGCTTTCAGCATGGTCTTTTTGAACAGGCCTGTTCTGATCGGAAAATATTCCTGAAGGTCCCGAACTTCGACCAGGTTTTTTTCTGTATTTTGTACTGTATTATTCATCGGCCGGTTCCTCCACATAGTTGTGATTTACCACATTCATCCAGCAGGAGGCGTAATGACCGTCCGGCAGGGGAAGCTCCGGGGGAACCTCCTCCAGGCAGATCTTCATGGCATTGTCGCAGCGCGCGCAGAACGCGCAGCCCTTCGGCATGTTCAGAAGATTGATGGGGGTTCCGGCTATGGGAACCAGCTTCTCCTTCATGTTGTCCACACTGGGTATGGAGCGAAGCAGTCCCTTGGTATATTCGTGAGCAGGATGATAGAAGATCTCGTCCGCCGTGCCGCGTTCGCAGATACGGCCGCCGTACATGACCACGATCTCATCCGCCATCTGCGCGATGACGCCGAGGTCATGGGTCACGATGATGATGGCCATGTTCAGCTTTTGCTGCAGCTCCTGCATCAGTTCCAGGATCTGGGCCTGAATGGTCACGTCCAGCGCTGTGGTAGGCTCATCCGCAATCAGGATCCAGGGCTCGCTGGCCAGGGCCATTGCGATCATGACACGCTGTCTCATACCGCCGGAGAGCTCGTGCGGGTGCTGTTTAAAACGGCGCTCCGCATCGTTGATGCCCACGAGCTTCAGCATGTTGATGGCGATATCGCGGGCTTCCGCTTTGGACTTTTCATGATGGACCAGGACGGCTTCCATGATCTGGTTTCCCACCGTGTACACCGGATTCAGGGATGTCATGGGATCCTGGAAGATGATGGAACACTTTTTGCCGCGGAAATCCTGCATCTGTTTGGAGGAATAATGTGTGATATCGTTCCCCTGAAAGAGGATCTGTCCCTGGGTGATGTGGCCGTTCTGCTCCAGGATCTGCATGATGGAATAGGCCGTCACGGATTTGCCGGAGCCCGATTCTCCCACGATGCCAAGAGTCTTGCCTTCCTCCAGGGTAAAGCTGACCCCGTTGACCGCCTGCACTTCACCTTTATCGGTGGTGAAGGAGGTATGCAGGTCGACAACCTGCAGAAGGGGTGGTTTTTTTGCTGTATTTTCTGCCATACCGGTCACCTCCTGAGCTTCGGATCGAATGCATCGCGCAGGCCGTCGCCCAACAGGTTAAACGCCAGCACGATCAGGACGATGGTGACAGCCGGGAACACGAGCTGCAGGGGATAACTCTGCAGGCCCTCCCGGGCGGAGTTGGCAAGAGAGCCAAGTGAAGGCATGGGAGCCTTGACGCCCATTCCGACGAAGGAAAGGAAACTCTCTGTAAAGATAGCCGACGGAATCTGCAGCGCCGTGGTGATGATGATGACGCTGATACAGTTCGGTATAATATGCGTGCGGATAATACGGCTGGATTTTGCTCCGACCGCTTTTGCCGCCAGAATGTATTCGTTGTTTTTGATCTTTAAGATCTCGCCGCGGACCAGTCTTGCCATGCCGACCCAGTACAGAAGGCCGAACACGACGAAGATGGATACCATGTTGGTGCCCAGGGACTGGATGACCGGATTGTTGGAGTTGGCCAGCCGCTCGTTCAGCACCACCGACAGCAGAATGATGATCAGCATGTCGGGAAGGGAATAGATGATATCAACGATACGCATCATGATCAGGTCCACCTTCCCGCCCAGATAGCCGGAGATGGAGCCGTACAAAACGCCGATGATCAGGACCAGGATGGATGCAAACAGACCTACCGAAAGGGAGATCTTGGTGCCTTCCACCACACGGATAAAGTAGTCACGGCACTGCGAATCCGTCCCCATGATATGGGGGAATACGCTCCCGCCTTCATCGATGACAGCCTGTTCCCGCTTGGAGTATTCAAAGGGACCCAGGTTTTTGGCGGTCTTGTCACGTTTGCCGTTGACGCTGATCATTTCCTCGTACCCGTAGGGCACGACCATGGGCGCGATGATGATGGTCCCGATCACCAGGATCAGTACGATCATGGAAGCCACCGCGAGGGGGTTCTTCATGAGCTTGCGCATACCGTCCTTAAAGAAGGTGGTGGACTCGCTCATCACGTCCTGCTGCCTTTTTTCTTCCTCTGTAGCCTTTTCAAACCTGCTGACGTCGATCTGCAGGCTGAAAGGATTCTTTTTAGGTGTGTCCATAGGGATGCTCCTAGTCTAATTTGATTCGTGGATCTACGACTTTGTACAGAATATCGCTCAGGAGATTCATGACGACCATGATGACCGCCAGGAAAATCGTTGTGGCCATGATCATGGGATAGTCGCGGTTGGTGATGGACTGGACGAACTGCTTGCCCAGGCCGCCGATACTGAAAATGTTTTCTACCACCAGAGAGCCCGTCAGGATGTAGGCCAGCATGGGACCCACATAGGTGATGACCGGGATCAGGGCGTTGCGGAGCGCGTGCTTGAAGATCACCTTGACGGTCGACACGCCCTTACTGCGGGCGGTACGGATGTAATCCTGGCTCAGGGCGTCCAGCATACTGGTCTTGGTAAGCCTTGTCACGTAAGCCGTGGGGTAAGCCGCCAGGGCAATGACAGGCAGGACCAGACTTCGGTTGGAAGCATCCCACACAGGGAGCCATTTTAACTGGATACAGAATACCATCAATAAAAGTGTCGCAAACACAAACGAAGGCATTGCCGTAAAAAGCGTGGTGAGGAAAATGATCAGACGATCCGGCCATTTGTTGCGGAACAGAGCCGCAAGCGCACCCAGGATCACGCCGATGATCACCGCGAACAGAGCAGCGATACCGCCGATCTTGGCTGACACCGCGAAGCACTCCAGGAGGGTGCCGCTGATGTCACGGCCGGTCTTTAACGAAATACCAAAGTCGCCATGGAGCATGTTCCTCATGTAGATCAGGAACTGCTGCCCGATGGGCTTGTCGAGATTGAAGCGTTCAAGCAGAGTGGCTTTGACCGCAGGGGTGAGGGCTTTTTCAGAATTGAACGGACCGCCCGGAACCGCGTTCATCGCGAAGAATGTGATCAGACAGATCACAAACACACTGACGACCGCTAATAAGATCCTTTTTACGAGGTATTTAGACATACGAAAAACTCCCGTTTTCTGTAATTTCACTTTCGTGCGTTAACGCGCAAATCCGAAAGCACATTATATTATACCTATTTTCTTGTCAAAAGGCAAGTAGTATGCGCAAATCCGCGCATACCGGATTTTCAGCTGCGCCGAAAGGGCAGGTTCCTTTCGCCGGAAGGGCGTCGCCTGTCAGCGAGGGGGGATTCCCGGGGAGGGAAAACGCTCGGAGTGGCGAAGGCCGTCTTTCCCTCCCCGGACCCCTCCTTTTTCCGGCCACGCTTTTTTTAGATGGAAGCAGACTATTGATAAAGGTGTCATTTTTTTACTTCCAATATATTGTGCCGGCGGTGGGAGCGAGGTAGGCGGCGTCGGAGTCGGCGGGCTGGTAGCGTGAACCGGTGTAGTTGTCGGTAAAGCCGTTTTCGGCTTTGTAGTATTCGCCCGTTTCGGTATCGTAGACGCGTTCGTAGCCGAGGGTGGCGTCGCTCTGTTTCTGGGAGATAATGAAGTTGGTGTCGCTCTGTTTCTGCCAGGAATCCATGATCATGTCACCGATCTGGCTGCCGATGGAAGCCACATATGCGATCGTCGAATTGATCATGGCCCATTCTCTCTCTCGCAGCTTGTAAAAATCATCGCTGAACGTGATGGAGCCCAGGATATGGCTCATGACCGGCATCCAGTCCGAAAGCTCTCCTTCCGGAGCCGATATCATGGCCATATCATAAATAAGAAGCCACCCGGCATCCGTTGTGGAAAAATCCCACATATTTTCGGGCGTTCTGTTCAAGACCGGCATGGAAACATTCTGGACTTTGCCAGTACAGAAGGCGCTCATCCTCCGGCCTGTTTCAGCGCTGGTACATTCTCCGTAGATTGCTTCTCCCCCGATCGGTGTCTGACCCAGCGAGCATACGGTTTCAAAATCGGTATAGCCGGATGTTTTGTATCCGGAAAGAGCCTCAAAGACGCCTTCCGTCGTTGGTTTTTCAGGGGCAGGCAGAACGGCCGTCGGATAATCCGGCTGATATGCCTGCCACCATTCTTTAGACTCTTTGGAATTCGGCATGCCCTGGCTGCAGAGGATCCAATGAACCGCTCTCTCGGGCTGTGCAGGATCATACGCAGATATGCTGAAACCGATAAATTCCATCTGATAATCCGGAGGCGTGCCGATATAGTACTCCCAGCCTTCGGGGATCTCAACCGTGAACCATCCGCCGATGCCTTCGTATGACACATACTTCACCTGGGAAGCTTCGGAAGGAACGACCTCCAGGCCTTCTTCTTCTCCGGGAACAGACTGCGGACCGGTTGTGTCGGTATGACCCGCAGGTCCGGAGGATGGCTGGCTTGTGACCACGGTTCCGTCCGTAAAAGTGAAATTGGCAATGGCGATCTGTAAGGCTTCGAAAATCTCTTCGGAATCTTCATCCGTAAAAGCCACCGCAAATTCCACCAGATCCGTGCCGGCCTGCCACTGTATGCGGGTGATCTGGAGCGTTTCCGATCCGTAATGGATCAGATAAGAGATCTCGGCTACATGCTTTCCGCCCATCTCAAACTCTGTGATCTTGCTTATCTGGAACAGATCATCTCCATACTTCTCTTTCATATGAGGAGTGACGTACTCTGTCAGATATTCCTCAGGCGTTCTACTGTCGTTTCGATAACGGGCAATCAGTATGCCGGGGATCTCTTCGGGTTCCCCCAGGCTGATGTAGCACCCTTCCTGCACATAAGACCAATAATAGTCTGCCAGGCACTTGGTTTCAAAACCCTGGTCCGGATCTTCCACCGTCTGGTACGATGCAGCCACTTCCTCCGAAATGCCGGAACCTGCGCCCTGTATGCCCTTCTGGTCTTTGACGGTCTCTTCCGGCTGCTCCACAAGGCCTTGCAGAATCTCCGGAAGAGCCGGCTTGTCGGTCGAAACGCTGCCCGCGATATCCGGAGCCTCCTGTGCTTCTTCCGAAATAATACTTCCTTCTGCTTCGGCTGCAAAATCGTCCGTCCCGATCCCCATCGTCTCCGCCGGAACCTGCACGCACAGCAGAGCTGCCATTAACAAAGAGAGCGTAGAACCTATGCGCTTTTTCATCTTTCAAACCTCCTGATATCCAGAACAGTTCATGAGATTTTCCTTCTATATA
>CAMOQF010000123.1 GCA_946622645.1 uncultured Blautia sp. | reverse complement strand
ATCATAATTTTGTGATATCCTTTTGTCAAGGAACAGAGTTTATGAAAAACGCCTGGAGCAGAGTCTGGAGGTGAAACGCTTGGTTATCATCAGTATCGATCTCAAGTCATTTTATGCCTCCGCGGAACTCGTCGAAAGAAACCTTGATCCACTGACCACAAATCTTGTTGTGGCGGACGAAAGCCGTACCGAAAAAACCATCTGCCTTGCCGTATCCCCGAGCCTGAAAGCATGCGGAATTCCCGGGCGTGCCAGGCTGTTTGAGGTCATCGAAAAAGTCAGACAGGTCAATGCGGAAAGGTTCCGGAACGCGCTGCGTCTTGGTATCCTGCCGAAGGATCCTGCAACAGGCTTCCGCCGCTTTACAGCCTCTTCTTTTGATTCCAGGGCTCTCGCATCTGATCCTTCCCTGGAACTCTCTTATCTTGTTGCTCCTCCGCGCATGAAACTCTACGAAGAGATCAGCACCAGGATCTTCGGGATCTATACGAGATACGTGAGCCCGGAGGATATCCATGTGTACAGTATAGACGAGGTCTTTCTTGATGTCACCGGATACCTGAATACGTACCGGATGACAGCCCATGAGCTTGCGATCACCATGATAAAGGACGTTCTGAATGAAACCGGCATTACGGCAGCTGCCGGGATCGGTACAAACCTGTACCTCGCCAAAGTCGCTATGGACATCGTCGCAAAGCACGTACCTGCTGATAAAGACGGAGTGAGGATCGCGGAGCTGAATGAAAGGACATACCGGGAACTGCTCTGGTGCCATAAGCCGATCACGGATTTCTGGAGAGTCGGCAAGGGAATTGCCAGAAGGCTCGAAGCCCTCTCCTGCTTTACCATGGGCGACATTGCACGCTTAAGCGAACAGAATGAGGATCTGCTGTACTCTGCCCTCGGCATCAACGCCGAGCTTCTTATAGATCACGCCTGGGGATGGGAACCGACAGAAATAAAGAATATCAAATCCTATAAGCCTGAAACGAACAGCATCTCCTCCGGGCAGGTCCTCATGGAACCGTATGACGCGGAGAAAGCAAAACTGATCGTCCGTGAGATGACGGAGCTGCTGGCTCTGGATCTGGTCAGGAAGAAGCTTGTGACGAACCAGGTGGTTCTGACCATCAACTACGACCGCACCAGCATTGAGTATGACAGCCGCGGGCGTTCCGGGTCTGCCCCTGCTTTCAAAGTCGTCAAAACCGGCAAAAGATATAAAGGGAAAGTGAAGCCCGATTATTATGGACGTATCGCTCCCGAACACGCTCACGGGTCCGGCAGTGTTGACCGCTATACAAGCAGCACCCGCCGTATCATGGATGTGATGATGGAATTGTATGACCGGATCATCGATCCGGACCTTATGGTCAGACGCATCACTGTTGTGGCTGCCAATCTGATCCCGGAAGGCGAAATCCCCCCTGAGGAACCGGAACAGATGAGTCTCTTTGTGGATTATGACGAGCTGGAAAAGAAAAAGAAGCTGGAGGCAGAAGCAGATGCCAAGGAGAAACGGCTTCAGGAAGCCACCCTTCTGCTCAAAGAAAAGTTCGGGAAAAATGCGATACTGAAAGGGATGAACCTGCAGGAAGGCGCGACCACGATCCTGCGAAACCAACAGATAGGCGGTCACGCCTCAGGCGAATCATCGTCAGACAGGAAACAAGATTTATGACCGTGCGGCACCGTTCTCTCCATTACCCAGGCAAATGCTTTTGCTGTCCGCAGGTCCGGCTCCTTGAAATGATTTCCGCTGTTCCATTCCAGGGTGCAGTCACATCCCTTTTCAAAAAGGCACTTATACCCTTCCCGGATACATTCACCGACTTTGGACATTACCGGATTTCTTGTCTTCTCTTCCTTATCGCCAAGGCTGAGATAAACTGTTTCCGCGTGAACGATATGATCCTCCAGGTAGTCTATGAAACCCGGAAACCATACCGAAGGGGATGCGGCAGCCACACCGCAGAATAAATCCGTCCTGACAGCCACCCATAAGGCAAACAGTCCGGCCAGCGAATATCCGCCAATGATGTACGCTTTACAAGGATCGTTGATCAGTTTCATTATCTCTGCCAGTGTATCGGCGGCGCCATTGCCGAAGCCTTCATTCCCGAAAACAGCAGGAGCCTCCCACGGAGACAGGTCAGTGTTCCAATGCTCGACCTTAACAGCGATGAGACTGAATTCTTTATCCGTCAGTTCCCGGATGTACCTGACTTCGCTGTCAATTACAGACATATCATGATCATCCACCGGTTGTATCAGGACGATACCCGCATCTGGATTCCCGTACGTAAATACCGTCATGTCATCATTATCCCTTTCTCTTTCTTCAGGTTGTCAGCAGCATTATACTTCAGAATCCAATGGCAGTAAAGCAGGTATCGTTATTATTACGATGGTATTGTGAACTTCTTGATGAAAAAAGCCGGAAGCATTCATATGCTTCCGGCTTTGGTGAGCTGGAAAAGAGACTCGAACTCTCGACCCCTTCATTACGAGTGAAGTGCTCTACCGACTGAGCTATTCCAGCATAGTGCCTGTGCAGGCACAGACACATTATAGCGTATTCATTTCAAAATGTAAACCATTATTTTATTTGATTACGCGGACACGGGTCACGCCTTCAATAGCTTTCAGCGCTTCGAGGGCATGAAGGGAAGCCGCGCTCTCCAGATCGATCAAAGTGTAAGCGTTTTCGCCCTTGCTCTTGTTGGTCATATCGGCGATGTTCAGGCCTTCCTTACCAAGGATCTGGGTAAGCTGACCGATCATGTTGGGAATGTTCCTGTGTGTAACGCCGATCCTGCCGACAGAGATGCAGGTACCCATATCGCAGTTCGGGAAATTGACAGAGTTCTTGATATTACCGTTCTCCAGGAAATCGCGGATCTCTTTGGCCGCCATGACAGCGCAGTTTTCCTCGGACTCTTCGGTGGAAGCGCCCAGATGGGGAGTGACCAGGATGCCTTCTCTTCCGGCTACGGTGGGGTTTGCAAAGTCTGTCACATACTTTTTGACCTTGCCGGCCTCCAGAGCGCTGATCAGGGCGTCCTCGTCCACGAGCAGATCTCTTGCAAAGTTCAGAAGCACCACGCCGTCCTTCATCTTGTCGAAGGCTTCCTGATTGATCATCTTTCTGGTGTCATCCACAAGCGGAACATGGATGGTGATATAGTCGCACTGGGTGTAGATCTCATCCAGGCTCTTGCTGTGGTGGATGGTTCTGGAAAGATTCCAGGCCGCGTCGATGGAAAGGTAAGGATCATATCCATAGACGTCCATTCCAAGACCGCAAGCTGCGTTGGCCACCATGGCGCCGATCGCGCCGAGGCCGATGATGCCCAGCTTCTTTCCGGCGATCTCACATCCGGCAAACTGCTTTTTCTGTTTTTCAGCCAGCTTGTCGATGTCTTCTCTGTCCTTTTCTCTTGCGACCCATTCGATACCGCCAACGATATCGCGGGAAGCCAGCAGCATGCCGGCGATCACAAGTTCTTTCACGCCGTTTGCGTTGGCACCGGGGGTATTGAAGACGACCACGCCTTTTTCAGCGTACTCTTTCACCGGAATGTTATTGACGCCGGCTCCTGCGCGGGCTACCGCGCAGACAGACTCCGGCAGGGTCAGATCATGCATCTTGGCGCTGCGGACAAGGACGGCATCAGCCTCTTCCAGTGTATCTACTTTTTTGTAGTCCTCCGGCAGCTGGTTCAGTCCGGTCTGGGAAATTGGATTCAGGCAATGATAACGGAACATTATGCGTTTTCCTCCTCAAACTTTTTCATAAAGGCGACAAGCTTCTCAACGCCCTCCTTCGGCATTGCGTTGTAGATGCTTGCGCGCATACCGCCGACGGTACGGTGACCCTTCAGGTTGACAAGGCCTTCGGCCGTTGCTTCTTTGACAAATTTCGCATCCAGATCTTTGTCTCCGGTCACGAAGGGTACGTTCATAAGGGAGCGGTCCTTGGCGACTACGGTTCCTTTGAAGAGCTTGCTGGAATCCAGGAAATCGTAGAGGATCTTTGCCTTCTCTTCGTTCCTTCTCTGCATCTCGGTAAGGCCGCCCATGTTTTTCAGCCATTTGAACACTTTGCCGCAGACATAGATGCAGTAGGCGTTGGGCGTATTGTAAAGAGAACCTGCGTCCGCATGGGTCTTGTAGGTCAGCATGGTGGGTGTGCCGGGAAGCACGTCCTCAGAGATCAGATCTTCACGGATGATCACAATGACCATGCCGGCCGGTCCGATGTTCTTCTGCACGCCGCCGTAAATAATGCCGTATTTGGTAACATCGACCGGCTCGGACAGGAAGCAGGACGAAACGTCAGCTACCAGAAGCTTACCCTTGGTGTTGGGCAGCTCTTTGAACTTGGTGCCGTAGATGGTATTGTTTTCGCAGATATATACATAATCCGCATCCGGGCTGATCGGAAGGTCGCTGCAATCCGGGATATAAGAGAAAGTTTTGTCCTCGGAGGAAGCGATCTTGTTGGCTTTTCCGTATTTCTGGGCTTCCTGGTATGCCTTTTTAGCCCACTGTCCGGTGACAATAAAGTCAGCGACTCTGTTCTTCATAAGGTTCATGGGGATCATCGCAAACTGCTGCGAAGCGCCGCCCTGTAGGAAAAGCACCTTATAGTTGTCCGGAATGTTCATCAGTTCACGCAGGTCTTTTTCGGCTTCGTCGATGATCTGCTGGAAGGCTGCGCTCCTGTGGCTCATCTCCATCACGGACATACCTGTGTTGTTGTAATCCATCATCTCACGGGCTACTTCCTCAAGGACGCTTTCCGGGAGCACTGCGGGACCTGCCGAAAAATTGTACACTCTGCTCATTTTTGCATAACCTCCTACTTGTTTATGTGCGCTCTTTTCTTTCTTTTAAAAAAGCCAGACACCGCCATCAGCAGTGTCTGGTCCGGGAAACTCTCTTATGCGGAAGCCTGATCCGCTTTTTCAACCTCTGCGATGGCCTGTTTTCTCATGGGAATACGACAGTTTTTGTTGTTGCCGAATTCTACGATGACGTCTTCATCTGTCATGTCGATGATCACACCGTAAAAGCCGCCGGTCGTCACGACACTGTCACCGACCTCCATAGCTGCGAGCATGGCCTGAACGCGTTTGCGTTCCTTGCTCGAGGGTCTGATAGTGACAAAATACATAACAGCAAAAAGAATAACGATCCAGACGATCATAAAGGTCGTGCTCATTCCGCCTGCGTCCATAATCATACCTCCTGATTTATTTGTTTCTTTCACGCAGACCTGCCGAAGCAGGTCCCTGACACGTCACAAGATACTATACACAAAAAACATGGGTTCTTCAAGCACTTTTTTATATTCTATGGAAGTTTTTCCATCAGCGGCCGTTGATCTTGCCTTCCGCAAATCCTTCAAGACGCATTTTTTTGTACTCCGGAAAGGTCCCGGAATCGAGCGCGTCACGGATCTCTTCCATCAGATGATTGTAAAAATACAGGTTGTGAAGAACACAGAGACGAAGCCCCAGCATCTCTCCTGCTTTTAATAAGTGGCGGATATAAGCACGCGAATAGGACCGGCACGCCGGGCAGCCGCAGCCTTCCTCGATAGGACGCGGATCCAGCTGATACTGTGCGTTCAGCATGTTCATCTTGCCGTGATTGGTATAAACATGGCCGTGACGGCCGTTCCGGCTGGGATAGACACAGTCAAAAAAGTCGATGCCGCGTTCCACGCCTTCCAGGATATTGGCCGGTGTTCCCACTCCCATCAGGTAGGTGGGTTTGTCCTGCGGAAGATGGGGAACCACCTCATCCAGGATATGATACATCTGCTCGTGGGTCTCTCCGACGGCCAGACCTCCGACCGCGTAGCCGTCCAGGTTCATCTCCGATATCGTGTCGGCATGCCGGATACGGATGTCTTCAAATATGGCGCCCTGGTTGATGCCGAACAGGAGCTGTTCTTTGTTGATGGTGTCCGGAAGACTGTTCAGCCTGTCCATCTCCTTTTTGCAGCGTACCAGCCAGCGCGTGGTGCGGTCCACGGACTGTTCTACGTAGGATCGTTCCGCCATACTGCTGGGACATTCGTCAAAGGCCATCGCGATGGTGGAAGCCAGGTTCGACTGAATCTGCATGCTTTCTTCAGGCCCCATAAAGATCCGGTGTCCGTCGATGTGGGACTGGAATGTGACGCCTTCTTCCCTGATCTTCCGGAGTCCTGCCAGGGAAAACACCTGAAAACCGCCGGAATCCGTGAGGATTGGCCGGTCCCAGTTCATAAACTTATGTAAACCGCCCATCTGCCGGACGATGTTGTCTCCCGGCCGCACATGCAGGTGATAGGTGTTGGACAGCTCCACCTGCGTACCGATCTCGTACAGATCCATCGTCGAGACGGCCCCCTTGATGGCTCCCACCGTGCCAACATTCATAAAAACAGGCGTCTCGATCGTGCCATGCACGGTGTGGAACCGCCCGCGCTTGGCTCTCCCGCACGTCCTGATCAGTTCATACTTTGCCATAATCCACTCTCCAACAAACTCTTTTCTGAAGTATTGTCAGTATATCCCAAAGCACACATTCTTGCAAGTTCTTTAGAATAAGCAGCTGATGAGTAGCTGGTTTTATTAATATAAAGTTCCGTTTCGGGAAATGTACCAATCATTATCATCCAGTGCAAAAGTTGCAAGTAT
>CAMOQF010000122.1 GCA_946622645.1 uncultured Blautia sp. | reverse complement strand
ACCTGGAGGACGATGCGCCTGAGCTGCAGCCGTCCGACACCCCCGCCAAAGAACCTGAGAAAGATTATAATCTGTTTTCTGCTCCGGCTGATTTCGACGCAAGCGAATTCAACTGGCCGGATTAAACGATCATCACTGCCCGGAAAAGCACTTTTTCCGGGCTTTTTCCTTGCTCGGGGTGGCTTACACCGGAAGGTTATCGCTGCCGAGGGGGGGCTGCTTTCGCCGATAGGTTGTAGACTGCGTTCTGGATGGGGGAACCGGACGCCGGGCGGGAAGCACATGGATATCTCAACTGGCTTCCGCGTCGGGAAAAACTAAAGTGCCCGGGGATCTGCTAAAGGCGCTTCCAAAAAGCTCGAACTCGCCTGAGGGCTCAAACAGCTCGCTTTTTGGGAGCAACGCAGCTCACCGGCCACTTAAGGTTTTCCACGACTTGTGCAGAGGTTGTGATATCCATGTGCTCCCCGCCCGTCTGTCTGTTGCTGTTCATGAAAGGAATACAGCCTGACTCTCTTTTGAACATTCGACGAACAGTGAGGAGGGGGCCGTGTGGCTTCTGTTTCAGGCCCTTTTAGAGGGCGCTTTTTGACCAGATGAGATCCACTGCTTATGAAGACTTGGCGCGAAGCCTTTGCTGAGCGTCTTACCCGCAAGGGCGGTTTCAGATGGTACATCCGAAACCGGTCGAAGTTAGCAGTTAGCTCAGATGGGCTTTGCCCGCAGGACTGAAACAGAAGCCACACGGCCCCCTCCTCACGTACGTTGAAAGCGACACCCCCTCCGGCGGCGAAAATGCCCCGCCGAAAGCAACCAATTTCAACCAACAGAAAGTGTCAAGAAAAAACACTTGACACCGGCCCGGTTATCGTGTAAGATAGCCTACGGTGACGTTTTATGGAAGATTTTGTGAAGCATACACTTCTGTATGATTTTTATGGAGAACTGTTGACGGAGCGGCAGAAACAGATCTACGAAAGCGTCGTCCTGGAAGACCAGAGTCTTCGGGAAGCCTCCGAAGAATTCGGCATCAGCCGCCAGGGCGTCCACGACATGATCCGCCGCTGCAACACGATCCTGGACGGATATGAGACAAAACTCCACCTTGTGGAACGCTTCCTCACGATCAGGAAGGAAGTCAGCCATATCCGCAGCATAGCCGGAGCATCCGGCTTGCAGGAGATCGTTGATCTGACAGACACCATATTAGATGAGCTGTGATCCATGGCATATGGATCCGGTCGGAGAAGACCGCAGAATTAGACAGACACCATATTGGAGGAACTGTGATCCATGGCATTTGAAAGCCTGACAGATAAACTTCAGAATGTATTCAAAAGACTGCGCAGCAAAGGCCGCCTTACGGAGGACGATGTCAAGACAGCCCTGAAAGAAGTCAAGATGGCTCTTCTGGAAGCTGACGTCAACTTCCGCGTGGTCAAGCAGTTTACAAAATCCGTGCAGGAGCGTGCCGTAGGTCAGGACGTGATGAACGGTCTCAACCCGGCCCAGATGGTCATCAAGATCGTCAACGAAGAGATGGTAAACCTCATGGGCAGCGAGATGACCGAACTTCCCCTTAAGACGCCCAACGAGATCTCCGTGATCATGCTGGCAGGCCTGCAGGGCGCCGGCAAGACCACCACCTGCGCGAAGCTTGCCGCCTACCTCAAATCAAAAGGCAGACGGCCCCTGATGGCAGCCTGCGACGTGTACAGGCCCGCGGCCATCAAGCAGCTGCAGGTGAACGGCGAAAAAGTCGGCGTGGAAGTCTTCTCCATGGGAGATAAGAACGATCCCGTTGACATCGCCACCGCAGCCTACAACCATGCAAAGAACAACCAGCAGAACGTTCTGCTGATCGATACCGCCGGAAGACTTCACATCGATGAAGACATGATGGCGGAACTGTCACGCATCAAGGAAGCGCTCCCCATCGACGGGACCATCCTGGTGGTGGACGCCATGACCGGTCAGGACGCGGTCAACGTATCGCAGGCCTTCACTGAAAAAGTAGGCATCGACGGCGTGATCGTCACCAAGCTGGACGGCGACACCAGAGGCGGCGCGGCTCTTTCCATCAAAGCCGTGACAGGCAAACCGATCCTGTACGCCAGCACCGGTGAAAAGCTTTCCGACCTGGAACCGTTCTATCCGGACCGCATGGCTTCCCGTATCCTGGGAATGGGCGACGTGATGAGCCTCATCGAAAAGGTGGAAGCCTCCGTCGACAAAGAACAGGCCCAGGAAATGCAGAAAAAGCTGAAGAAGATGGATTTCGACTTCAACGATTATCTGACAAGCATGGAACAGATGAACAACATGGGCGGGATCAGCTCCATCCTGAACATGCTTCCCGGCATCGGCCATAAGGCCCGGGAGCTGGAAGGCATGATCGATGAGAAGGCGATGGACAGGACCAAGGCCATCATCCTGAGCATGACGCCCCAGGAGCGCAGCAATCCATCCCTCCTGAATGTTTCCAGAAAAGCGCGGATCGCAAAAGGCGCCGGCGTGGACCTGCAGGAAGTGAACCGACTGGTCAAACAGTTTGAACAAAGCAAAAAAATGATGAAACAGATGCCCGGAATGATGGGCGGTAAAGGCGGTATGAAAGGCGGCTTCAGGCTTCCCTTTTAAATACAATACAGAATAAAATTATAATAATACGGAGGAAATGAAACAATGGCAGTTAAGATCAGATTGACAAGACTTGGAAAGAAGAAAGCACCTTTTTATCGGATCGTGGTGGCTGATTCCCGCAACAAACGTGACGGAAGATGCATCGAAGAGATCGGCACCTATGATCCCAACACCGATCCCAGCACCTACAAGGTAGATGAAGAAGCAGCCAGAAAATGGCTTGCAAACGGTGCGCAGCCGACAGAGACGGTTGCCAAGATCTTTAAGCTTGCCGGCATCGAGAAATGAGGTATTGAATGAAAAAACTTGTTGAAGTGATCGCAAGGAATCTTGTTGAACATCCGGACGAGGTGGTCGTCACCGAGACGGAAAAAGAAGATTGTATTGTGGTCGAGCTGAAGGTCAATCCTTCGGACATGGGCAAGGTGATCGGCAGGCAGGGCAGGATCGCGAAGGCGATCCGGACCGTGGTCAAAGCCGCCTCCGCCAAAAGCCCCAAGAAGGTTATCGTTGATATTATGTAAGAGGCCATACCATGGCCTCTTCTTTGCAGTTATGGAGATTTTCTGATGGAAGATTATCTGAAGGTCGGCGTGGTCACCACGACCCACGGGATCAAAGGAGAGCTGAAGGTTTTTCCCACCACGGACTCGCCGGAACGTTTCCTGGAGCTTTCGGAGGTCCTTGCGGATGCGGGAAAAGAGTTTCTGCCGCTCACGCTCGAAAAAGTGCGCTTTTTCAAGAACCTGGTCATTGTGAAATTTAAAGAGTACAATACCTGCGACGATGTGATGTTCCTGAAGGGGAAGGATCTTCTGATCCCCCGTTCGGAGGGGGCTGAGCTCGGGGAGGATGAATACTATATCGCGGACCTGCTCGGTATGAAGGTAGTGCTGGAGGACGGCTCCGACTACGGAACGCTGAAGGACGTGATGGAGACCGGCGCGAACGACGTCTACATCGTGACCAGGACGGACGGGAGCGAGATCCTTCTTCCCGCAATCCACGACTGCATCCTCGATGTGGATCCGGAGGAAGGCCGTATGATGGTCCGTATCATGAAGGGGCTGGAATAAGATGGATTTTCATGTACTGACATTGTTTCCGGAGATGATCACGGAATCGATGAAGATCAGCATCACGGGACGGGCCATAGAAAGCGGCGCGCTCACGGTAAACGCAGTCAATATCCGTGATTTTGCCTTCAACAAGCACAACAAGGTGGACGATTATCCTTTCGGAGGGGGAGCCGGCATGCTGATGCAGGCGGAGCCGGTTTATCTTGCCTGGGAAAGCGTGCAGAAGACGCTGGAAAAGCCGGTGAGGACCATCTTCCTGACTCCCCAGGGGGAAACCTTTACGCAGAAAAAAGCCAGAGAGCTGGCTTCTGAGGATGCGCTGATCTTCCTCTGCGGTCATTATGAGGGGATCGACGAGCGCGTGCTGGAGGAGATCGTGACAGATCCGATCTCCATCGGCGACTATGTGCTGACCGGAGGCGAGCTGCCGGCGCTGGTGGTGATGGACGCCGTATCCCGTATGGTGCCCGGCGTTCTTGGAAATGAAGAATCCGGCGAGACCGAATCGTTTTCCGCCGGTCTTCTGGAGTATCCCCAGTACACAAGACCCCAGGTCTGGCACGGGAAGGAAGTGCCGGAGGTCCTCCTCTCCGGCCATCACGGCAATGTGGATGCCTGGCGGCGGGAACAGTCCATCCTGCGGACTCTGAAGAGCCGTCCCGACCTGCTGCCGTCCTCCGACCTGACCAACAAAGAGTGGGCGTTCGTAAGAGCGCTCAAAAAGCAGTGGAAAGAGGAACGCGCCGAAGAAAAAAAGAAAGACACGCTGAAGAAGGCGGAAGGCTGTTCCGCTGCAGCTGATACCGCTTCAACAAAAGAGGATCGTTCATGAAAACATCTGATTTTTATTATGATCTCCCGAAGGAGCTGATCGCGCAGGATCCGCTTCAGGACAGGAGCGCGTCCAGGCTTTTACATCTGTCCCTTGCCGACGGGAGCCTGGAGCATCGTCATTTTACGGATATACGGGACTATCTGCGCCCCGGAGACTGTCTGGTGATCAACGATACAAAGGTGATCCCGGCCAGGCTCTACGGCCATCGGAAAGGTTCCGGAGGCGCGGTGGAGATCCTGCTGTTAAAAAGAGAGACCGACGACGTCTGGGAATGCCTTGTGCGCCCCGGAAAAAAGTGCCGGGAGGGAGCGGAGATCGAATTCGGCGAAGGTATTCTTTCCGGAACCATCACGGAAGTCCTCCCGGACGGAAACCGGCACATCCGCTTTTCCTACGAGGGGATCTTCGAAGAGATCCTGGACCAGCTTGGCGAAATGCCGCTTCCGCCTTATATTACGCACAAACTGGAGGACAAGAACCGTTATCAGACGGTCTACGCCCGCGCAGAAGGCTCTGCGGCGGCTCCGACGGCCGGACTGCATTTCACTCTGCCTTTGCTCGATGAACTGCGCAATATGGGCGTTCTGATCGCTCATGTGACTCTGCATGTGGGGCTCGGTACTTTCCGCCCGGTTAAAGTGGAGGATGTGGAATCCCATCAGATGCACTCGGAATTCTATGTGGTAGAGGAAGACCAGGCGAAGATCATCAACGATGCAAGGGCGGCCGGCGGGCGCATCATCGCGGTCGGCACCACCAGCTGTCGTACGCTGGAATCAGCATCGACGCCGGATGGAATCCTGCACGCGCAGACCGGCTGGACGGATATCTTCATCTATCCGGGCTATCATTTCAAGATGATCGACGGTCTCATCACCAATTTCCACCTGCCGGAATCCACCCTTCTCATGCTTGTCTCCGCCCTTGCCGGCAAAGAGAATATCATGCGCGCCTACCGTGAAGCCGTGGAGGAAAAATACCGGTTTTTCTCTTTTGGCGACGCCATGCTGATTCTGTGAGGGGATCTCTTTCATCTACCGGAGGTCAATGCGTGACATTCCGGACATCCGGAGAAGAACGACACGGAAACTTGACACCTCACCCGGTATTCTGTACAATAGAAAGAGAATTCTGATAACAGGGGGAGGTGGAAATGTTGGAGGAAAAGAATATCGTTCAGGGAGGATCCGGGCCTGTTTATTCCCGGAACAACAATCTGGGGATCCTTTATCAGGAGGAGAGCGTAAAAGGCCTGACGCATCCTTTCTTCAGCCTGATCATGAACGCCTTTAAGGATGAAGCGGAGAAGCACGGTTATGACGTTTCCTTTCTCTATCATCCTCTGGAGGAGACGGAGGAATCCCTCCAGGCGCACTGTATACGCCGCGGCATAGACGGGCTGGTGCTGCTCTGCGGCAATTTTGCACATCCGAAGATCAAGGAGCTGGTAAAAAGCGGTCTTCCGTGCGTCTCGGTGGACCACATCTTTAAAGGGATCCCCGCTGTGCTTTCCGACAATGAAACAGGCGTGCAAAGGCTTGTGGAATATGCGATCTCCAAAGGCCATGAACGGATCGCTTTTGTCTACGGACACAATAACTCCATCGTCACCCGGACACGTATCAGCCAGTATAAAAATACGATGGCCGTTCATCATCTTCCGGTACCGGAGGAATATCTGCGGGAGAGCATGTATCACGACATCCCCCTGACAAGAAAGCTTGTCCTGGAGATGCTGCGGCTTCCGGAGCCGCCCACCTGCATCCTGCTGCCGGACGATATGACCTACCTGGGGGCCCAGGAAGCTGCGCGGGAGCTTGGAAAACGCATTCCGGAGGACATTTCCTTCGCGGGTTATGACGGGATCCCCCTTACGCAGGCGCTTGCGCCCAGGCTTACGACGATCCATCAGAACAGCATCACCATGGGAAAAGTGGCCGCAGACCGGCTGATCGATCTGGTCGAGCATCCGAATACTGCTTCCAGAAAACCCACTATCTTCCCGGTGGAGCTGATCGAAGGCCAGACCGTGGCCGGGCCGGGTAAATAGTGAACGCTTTTGAAAGGACACCGGAAATAGTATGCCGGTGTCCTTTTGACATGGACGGGCATCACCTGCAGAAGGATAAGGAGATCTGCACGGGAGGTTTTTTGCCTGGCGCTGCGGGAAGGAGAAGCGGATGGAAGGAATCGATGAAATGAGAATATCGCCGACATATCTGATCGCGGTGCTTCTTGT
>CAMOQF010000121.1 GCA_946622645.1 uncultured Blautia sp. | reverse complement strand
CCGCCCGCATAGGGCCTCAATCACTCCTCAGTCTTAAGGGCCGCGACCATGTCAATATGTTTATTCTTCCGTGCCACCATAAGTCCCACCACCAGCGAGACCCCGAACGTCAGCAGCACGCTCACCAGATAAGTCGGCCACCCCAGCACCAGCTTCAACTCATATTCCGACGCCAGCGCCGTAAGCAGATACTGCAGCACGCCCACTCCCGCCGGCAGCCCGATCACGATCCCCAGCACCGTAAGCCACAGATTCTGGCTGATCAGGAGCCTCGCGATCTTATTATCCTTAAATCCTACCACCTTAAGCGTAGCCATCTCACGATACCGCTCTGTATAGCTCATCACGCCAAGATTATAAAGCACCACGATCCCCAGGATGACGGCAGCCAGCACCAGCAGCCAGATCATGGTATTCATCAGATCCATGAAAGTATTGAAAGAATCCATGATCGCCTGTTTGGACTGTGTATTCACGATATGCTCGTCCGCTTCGATCTCCGTCTCATCCGTAAAGATCGTGCTGATGGTATAATCGATGCCGGTCTTGTCCGCAAACGCGGAAGTCATCGCCACGCTCTCCGACATGGAAGAAAGGACTCCCGACACCGGCACCGTATAGGACTCGCTGCTGTCGTAAGGCGAGAAGGTCAGATCGTCGCCTTCCCCGATACCAAAGTCTCGGGCGATCCTGGAGCAGATGTACACGCCATCGTCCTCCAGTGTGAGCCGGTTCATGTCCTGGTCCGTAAACCGGACCTTATCATTCTGAATATTGTAGATCTCCAGACCATATCCGCGGTCTCCGATCTGTACGCTTCTTTCCGCGCACCAGTCGCCTGAGAGCTTCTCTGCCGTCTCCACGGCCTTTTCATTGTCGGTGTTTTCCGCATCCAGATTGACGCGGGTACGATAGTTGATGCCCTCTTCGTAAAAAGTATCCACAAACGCATCCATCGTGTCTTTCATGCCCATGCCGCCCACCAGGAGGATCATGCACCCGATGATCCCGAAGAGGGTCATGAAGGAACGGGATTTATGGCGCAGACAGTCGCGAAGATTCCATTTGGTGCCGAATCCGAGTGCCTTGAATCGTTTTGTCTCCTCCAGCCACAGATGTTTCATCCGTTTTGGCGTATAAGGGCGCAGGGCGTCCGCCGCCGTCCCCTGCAGCATGCTCTTGACCGAGAAAAAGCCGATCACCGTAAGGGCGGCATTGATCAGAAGCAGAACGATCCAGCAGAAAGAAGGCACATACAGATTCCAGGAAGGCATGTCGATGTAGGTCGCCATAGCGCCGCCCGGATTCATGATGAACCATCCCAGGCCATAGCCGATGGCGATGCCGAGAAGGGACCCCATGAGGCCGATAATGAGCGCGTAGGAAGAATAATGACGCAGGATCCGCTTATCCTTAAACCCCAGCGCCTTCAGCGTTCCGATCTGTGTCTTTTCGCTCGCGGTGATCCGGTGCATGGTGGTGACCATGGTAAGGATCGCGATGGCCAGGAACAGGACCGGAAGGATGGATCCCATGGTCTTGCCTTCGTTTACTTCCCCCTGCGCTTCCGACCAGGAGATGGTCTCGTCCTTGGAAAGGACCAGGCGGGTGCTTCCCAGCGCTTTGTCGACGGCTTCCACAAAGGACTCTTTGTCCAGATCGCTCTTGACATTGATCTGGAAATAGAGCGAATCGATCATGCTGCGGAACATCGCGGGAACAGCCTCCTGCAGCATGACAGGAGAAATATAGACATATCCGCAGGTAGTGTAATCCGGCATCAGCTGGGTCTCGTCCGGCAGACAGATCAGATATTCGCTGGATTTGACAAGCCCTTTGACTTTTCCGGTGACCGAGATGGTCTTGTAGGTGAGCGTCAGGGAATCTCCCAGGGAGATATCGTTCGCCTCTGCGTAGGAATCCGAGAGCCAGAGTCCCTCAGGATCCGTATCGTCATAAGGCTCGCCGTCCATCAGCAGAATACCGGAAACATCCATGTTTTCGCTGATGGTAAGCGCGACCACGTCCTTGTCGGCTTCCGCCGTCGTATTGATCGACAGAAAACGCGTAGCATCTTTCACGCCATCGACAGCCAGCACGGCCTGCAGATCTTCCTCTGAAAAGCCTTTTTCCGAGTAGATACGGTAATCCGCAAAGTTTGTCGCCTCATAGATCTCGTTCGTGTTTTTTTCAAGGCTGTACCATTCAATATTGAAGCCCAGAAACACGCCTGTGCCAAGCGCTACCATGATCACCATCGAGATGAACTGGGCTTTATACTGCCAGAAGGTCCGTATCAGTTTTTTTATCAGCATTACCAATCCACCTCTTCCACTGCCAGCGGATGTGCCTGCTCTTCACAGGACCGGATCTTACCGTTCTTAACGCGGACCACCACATCGGCCATCTTTGCGATATTCTGGTTATGTGTGACGATAATGATCGTTTTGCCCATATCCCGGGCCATGGAAAGAAGGAGCTTGAGGACCATGACGCCTGTCTCACTGTCCAGAGCGCCTGTCGGTTCATCGCACAGAAGGATCTGCGGGTTTTTGGCCAGCGCCCTCGCGATGGAGACCCTCTGCTGTTCTCCGCCGGAAAGCTCCGAGGGGAAGTTGTGGATATGGTCTTCCAGACCGACCGCCCTCAGCATATCGTGACTCCCCAGCGGGTTCGGCGCGATCTCTTTGACCAGCGCAACATTTTCCACCACCGTCAGAGTCGGGATGAGATTGTAGCTCTGGAAAACGAAACCGACCGCAGACGCACGATAATCCGCCAGTTCGTTTGGGGTGAGAGTGGAGATATCTTTCCCGCCTACCAGGATGGTCCCTTCCGTAGGACTGTCCAGACCTCCGAGCAGATTCAGGAGCGTGCTTTTACCAGCTCCGCTCGGTCCCAGGACTACTATAAATTTCCCTTCTTCCAGACGCAGGTTCACATGATCCAGCGCCCATTGTTCATGTTCACCGTTTCTGTAGACACGGGAGACATCCTGAAATTCCACGATTGCCATGAAGTTCTCCTCCGATTCTATATAGATTGATAACTGTTTTCAATAAGGTTTCTGAAATCGTTTTCGTAACCTCATGATCATTATAGTTTACGTTTGCTAACTTGTCAAGTATTAATTAAATAGTTATTTAATTGTTTATTTAATTGCTCCGGGAATTTCATCTGCAAAGAAAATCAATGCCCTGAACCTTATGGGCTGTGCGCTGCCGTCATTGATCCGGTTCGTATCGTCAGACATATTGATTATTGCGTATAAATTGCATTTTGCGGTATAATAAGATATGATAACCATGTAGGTAAGTACACATGTCCTCTGATAAAGGAGACCTTATCATGCAGATCGTAACCATGATCCTCTCACTGCTGTGCGGGGTCGCTCTCTTCCTGTTCGGCATGTCGCAGATGGGCGACGGGCTTAAAAACCTGGCCGGAGACAAGCTGGAAACCTTTCTCTACAAAATGACCAATACCCCCGTCAAGGGAATCCTTCTGGGTACCGGCGTGACCTCCGTGATCCAGTCTTCATCCGCCACCACCGTCATGGTCATCGGTTTTGTCAACTCCGGTATGATGAAGCTGCACCAGGCCATCGCCATCACCCTGGGCGCCAACATCGGCACCAGCATCACCGGCTGGATCCTGTGCCTCTCCTATATCGAAGGCTCCTCCGGCATCGCCAGGCTCCTCTCCTCAGCCACTATCAGCGCCGTAGCTGCCATCGCCGGCATTCTGCTTAAAATGCTCGCCAAGCGGTCCGTGCACAAGCACCTGGGCTACATCCTGATGGGTTTTGCCATCCTGATGATCGGCATGCAGACCATGTCGGCCGCCGTGGCTCCGCTGAAAGAGAGCAGCACCTTCACCGAAGCCGTGACCATGTTCTCCAACCCGTTTCTCGGCATCCTGCTCGGCATCGTCATGACGGCCATCCTGCAGAGCGCCTCGGCTTCCATCGGTATCGTACAGGCTCTTTCCGTGACAGGCGCCCTTACATTTTCCTCCGCCTTCCCGGTGATCCTGGGTGTCGGAGTCGGTGCATCCTGCCCGGTCCTGCTCTCCGCCATCGGCGCCAACAAGAGCGGTGTCCGCACCGCCCTCGCCTATCTGCTGGAAAACGCCTTCGGCATGATCCTCTGGACCATCCTGTTTTACAGCCTGAACGCGGTCTTCTCGTTCCCATTTGTCGATAAGCCCGTTACTCCCGTTCTGATCGCGCTGGCCAACTCGATCGTCCGCATCGTGACCGCGATCTGCCTCTTCCCCTTCATTAAAAAGCTGGAAGAGCTCCTGTTGAAGATCATAAAGGATTCGGCGGAGGATCTGGAGGACCTTGCAGACCACGCCGAGCTTGACCTTCTGGAGGAACGTCTGCTGACGCTTCCCGCTCTCGCCATCGGCCAAAGCAACCGTGTCATCAGCGGCATGTCCAAGAAGGTCCGCAAAAACGTCCAGCGTGCCCTGAACCTGATCTTCAATTACAACCAGAAGAAATTTGAAAAAGTCCAGCGCAAAGAAGACCTGATCGACAAATACGAGTCCCGCCTCGGAGACTACCTGACCCAGCTTTCCAAACAGGAGATGTCGTCCTCACAGACCAAACAGGTGACCCTCTCCCTCCGTGTGATCGGTGATCTGGAGCGGATCGGAGACTACGCTTCCAACATTGCCCGTGTGACCAACGAGATGAACGACCAGAACATCGCCTTCTCGGAAGACGCCAGAAGGGATCTTAACACCGTGATCGAAGCTGAACGGGAGCTTGTAAACAACACCATGTATTCCTTCCAGGAACACGACCTGCAGACCGCCGTCCAGATCAAGCCCCTCTCCGCCGGCATCTCTTACCTCTGTGAAATACTAAAAGCCCGCCATATCGGCAGGCTGAGCCGCGGAGAATGCGCGCTCGCGCAGGGCACCGTGTTCACGGAGCTTCTGAACAGCTTTGAACGGATCGCTTCGCACTGCGTGGCTGTCTCCGGCGCTGTCCGCAGAGAGTTCCAGGCGCATCCGGACTATCACGTGCATACCCCGAAGGCCTACGAGCTGAACGAAGAACAGTATGCAAAGATCTACGACGAATTTCTCGCAAAATATGATGTGCTGGACAGCAAAGAACGGCCCATCAGCGTAGAAGAAGAATAAAAACACCGCACAGAGGGAGCCCTCTGTACGGTATCACAGATACAAAGCAAGGGGCCGGTGCAGCAGCACCGGCCCTTGTTTCATGTATGCATATTATACTCGTGAACACGATTAACTGCTGTTTCTATTTGAAACATCGCGCATTCACTCGTTATCCCTGTAAGGAATCGGCAATCATTTCCCTGATTGAATATAAATTCCAGATCAGTTCCGCTGCGCGCTCCCCCAGGTCAGTTCTGCATCCGCAGATCTCATTGCCTGTCAGGATACGCCTGGTCCCGGATCACATTGATATACGGATACGGGATCTCGATCCCGTTCTGATCCAGCGCCTTTTTGACCCGCAGGTTGATGTCATGCTTTACCGTCTCCGTCGGGGTGGAAGGACTGTAGTAAACCGTCGTCGCCATCGTAAGAGAGCTTTCTCCATAAGCGATAAAATATACGGGGCCATACTGATCCCCATCTTCTCCCGTCCTGCCCGGGACAGAGTAAGGCGAATCCATCACCGCGTTCTGTATAACGTCCATCGCTTTTTCCACATCGCTGTTCATCCCGATGGAGAACCGGCAGTGGATGGATCGTCTTTCCTTGCAGCGGCTCATGTTCTGAATGCTCATGGCGTTGATCCTGCTGTTGGGGATCACGATGTCGATCGTATCGATCCCGCGGATCACCACGTGCCGGATGGTGATATCCCGCACGATGCCCGCCTGTCCGTTATCCAGCTCGATACGGTCCCCGATCTCGAAGGGCTTGCATGCGCTGATCATGAGTCCGCAGAACAGATCCGATATCACCGGCTGTGCCGCAAGACCGGCTACCGCGCCGATGATCGCCGTGCTCTGAAACAGCATCCGTCCAAAAGGAGCCGTGGTCTCGTTGCTCATGATCACCCAGAAGATCCCCACCAGCACGATCAGCGTGCTGAGTATCTTTTCCACATACCGGATATTGATGTCGTCTCTGGAATGAAAATATTTTGCAAATATTTTTCTGATCACCCGCAGCAGTACAAACACAACGACAAACGCTGCCGCTGCGACCACGATCAGTTTAACGACCTGGTTTTTCCAGATCCAGCTGTCAAAAAATTCTCTCATTTCACCCACAATCTCTCTCAGCAGGGTCCTGTCAGGACGTTTACTGACCGTTTTCCCGCCGCATAGAAACTCATGTTACAACAGGTTCTCTTCCCCTTCCCAGGAAACTTCTTCCGGAAGAGCCGCTTTTTCGCCGTCCCAGCTCACAGCCGTCGCATCCGGGGTTGTTAAAAAGTTCCTGGAGCCATCCCTCGATGGCGGTCCCTTTTCCCGGGACCTCCTCCTCCGAAGCCACCATCCAGTTTGCGTTGTTCTTGAGAACGCAGGCCGTCTCGATATTTGCCATCATACAGGCATCGATCACGACCGCTTCAAAATGAACAGCTGCGTCCGCCAGACATTTCTTCAGCTCATAGAGGTACAGGATATCGCCGTCATACAGTTCATCGATGAACAGTCCGGTCTTGGCGCCGCCCCGTGATCCCACAATATCAGCGCATACTTTTTTGCAGGATACTTCTGTACGCCCCAGCGGATAAAATCAGTAAGAGTCTCCGGATCGGCCATGCTGGCAAGGGGAGCTTCTTCCACCATCTCAAACTCTGAATCGGATCCTCCGTCATCATTT
>CAMOQF010000120.1 GCA_946622645.1 uncultured Blautia sp. | reverse complement strand
TATATTCTACTAAAATGTACTTTTAAAAGCAAGTCTTTATTATCATATTGACCTTGAATTTTGTTTTTCAGAAAGAAAATCCTCGTGACCATGGACATAATTGACATTTATGCAGGGATATTTTACAATGAAAAAGCAATAGAAACAGAAGGCTTTACGCCTCGTAAAGAGAGGTTTTATTATATGAATACGATATGCTTCTACGGGCTCGGACTGATGGGCGGTTCCATCGCGAAAGCGATCCGCAAAAGCCGCCCCGGCCTCCATATCCTCGCTTACGACCCGGACAGGGATTCCCTTGCGCAGGCTTTGACGGAAAACGTGATCGACGGCGTTCTGGAGGAAGACGATCCCAGGCTTTTTTCCTGTGATTATCTCTTTCTGGCAGCGCCGGTCGAATACAATCTCGCGTTTCTGAAAAAAGCCGTTCCGCTCCTTTCTCCCGGGTGCATCGTCACGGATATCGGCAGCGTGAAGGGAAATATCCATCGGGAAGCAGTATCTCTCGGGCTTTCAGACCGGTTTATCGGCGGCCATCCCATGGCAGGCAGCGAAAGATCCGGCTATGCGGCTTCGAACGAACGGATCCTCGAAAACGCCTATTACATCATCACGCCGGGAGAAGAGATCCCGCCGGAACGACTCACGGAATTTACCGGACTTGTGACCTCCACCGGAGCGATCCCCATGGTGATCACGGCCGAAGAACACGATTTCATCACCGCCGGCGTGAGCCATCTTCCTCATATCATCGCCTACGCGCTGGTAGATCTGGTGCGTTCTCTGGACAATGAGCAGGAATACATGAAGACCATCGCCGCAGGAGGCTTCCGCGATATCACGCGCATTGCTTCCTCCTCTCCTGTCATGTGGCAGCAGATCTGTGTGGAAAACCGGGACAATCTCTCTTCCGTACTGGACGATTATATCCGCCTTCTGATCCAGATCCGCTGTTATATCGACAACGGCGATACCCGGAGTCTTTTCGACCTGTTTACTTCCTCCCGGAACTATCGTGATTCCATCGATGTGGTGGATAACGGACCGCTCAAAAAGAGTCACGTCCTCTACGTGGACATCCCGGACGAAGCCGGCGCGATCGCCACCATCGCCACTCTTCTGGCGCTGGACAACATCAGCATCAAAAACATCGGCATCATCCACAACCGGGAGTTCGAGCAGGGCGCTCTCAAGATCGAATTCTACGAGGAAAAAGCCCTTCAGAGTGCAAAAGAGCTTCTCCGCCGCCGGAACTACACCGTATTTGAACGAGAATAAATCAAAATCTTTCTGACAGAAAGGAGATATCTCCATGATCATCCAGAAAACGGGTCCTCTGCATGGCGAGCTGACCATTCCGGGGGATAAATCGATCTCGCACAGAGCCGTCATGTTCGGCGCGCTGGCGGAGGGAGACACACGGATCACGCATTTTCTGACCGGCGCGGACTGTCTCTCCACCATCGCCTGCCTGAAAGCCATGGGCATTTCGATGGAACAGAATGCCGATGAAGTGATCGTGCATGGTAAAGGCCTGCACGGCCTGTCTGCCCCGGCCAGGACATTGGACGCCGGCAACAGCGGAACCACGATCCGTCTCCTTTCGGGGATCCTCTGCGGCCAGGATTTCGACTCCATGATCACCGGGGATGCTTCCATCTGCAAAAGACCCATGAAAAGGATCATCTCTCCGCTGCTCTCGATGCACGCGGATATCCGGAGCAAGCGCGGCAACAACTGCGCGCCGCTGGTGATCCGGGGCCGTGCCTTAAAAGGGATCCGCTACCAGTCTCCCGTCTCATCGGCGCAGGTCAAATCCTGCGTGCTGCTGGCCGGGCTGTACGCAGATTCACCCGTCACCGTCATCGAGCCGGTGCTTTCCCGCAACCATACCGAGATCATGCTCGCATCTCTCGGAGCCGATATTCAGTCCGAAGGCACCGCCGTAACCATACAGCCCTCACCTGCGCTGAAAGCACAGGATATCGTGGTCCCGGGGGATATCTCTTCCGCTGCCTACTTTATCGCAGCAGCTCTTCTAACGCCCGGAAGCGAGATCCTCCTCAGAAATGTGGGCACCAACCCCACCCGGGACGGTTTCCTGCGCGTCTGCAGCGCCATGGACGCTTCCATCGAGCGTTTGAACGAAACCACATCAGGAGAGCCTTCCTGCGATCTGCTCGTCAAAAGCAGTCCTCTGAAAGGAACCACCGTGGAAGGCAGCATCATCCCGACGCTCATCGACGAGCTGCCCATGATCGCCGTCATGGCCTGCTTTGCGGAAGGCACCACCGTCATCCGCGACGCAAAAGAGCTGCGTGTAAAAGAGTCCGACCGCATTGCCGTGATGACCGAAAACCTTCAGAAGATGGGCGCCGACATCACCGCGACGGAGGACGGCATGATCATAAACGGCGGAAAGCCGCTGCACGGCGCGGTGGTTGAGAGTCATTTTGATCACCGCGTAGCCATGTCCCTTGCCATCGCCGGAGGACTCTGCGAAGGTGAACTGAACATTCGCGGAACGGAATGCGTCAACATTTCCTTCCCCGGCTTTTTTACAGATCTCGCATCTCTTCACTAAGAATCATTTTTGACGCAGAAAGGAGAACCCCATGAAAATCGTCATCGGAAATGACCATGTCGCAGTAGAAATGAAACAGGACCTCACCAGATATCTGGAAGAAAAAGGCCACGAAGTGATCAACGTCGGCACGGACGAGAGCGCTTCTTTCCACTATCCCATCTCGGCCTACCGTGCCTGCAAAAAGATCCAGGACGGCGAAGCCGACTGCGGTATCCTCATCTGCGGTACCGGCGAAGGCATCGGCATCTCTGCCAACAAAATGAAAGGGATCCGATGCTGTATCTGTTCGGATCCCTATACTGCAAAGCTTTCAAAGCAGCATAATAATGCAAATGTGATCGCCTTCGGAGCCCGTGTGATCGGCCCCGAACTGGCCAGAATGATAGTCGATGAATGGCTGAACGCCGAGTTTATGGGCGGCCGCCATCAGCTGCGGGTGGATATGATCATGGAGCTTGAAGCCACGGGACGTCTCTCCGGCATCGAAGATTAACGTGTGATCCCCAGGGCCGAAAGCGCTGCCTCCTGCCGTTCTTCCATAACGGCGGCTTCTTCCTCCGTCATGTGATCATACCCCAGAAGGTGCAGCATGCTGTGCGCCACCAGGAAGCAGAATTCTCTGCGCACACTGTGTCCATAGGCAGCAGCCTGGGCTGTAACATGTTCCGCGCTGATCATGATATCCCCTAGCAGCAGCTCTCCGCTGTCAGGTTCAAAGAAGGAGACATCCTCTTCCAGAATCTGATAATCCGCCGGAGAAGCAAAGGGCACCATCGGGAAGGACAGCACGTCCGTCGCTTTATCGATGCCGCGGAACTCCTGATTGACCTCTCGGATGGACGCGTCATCCGTCAGGATGAGGCTGATCTGCGCTTCATACGGACACTCCTCCTGATTCAGGATCTGTTCAGCTACCAGCAGCGCGTCCGCTTCACAGTCCAGCCCCAGATCTATGTCCGTCTCACAGGAATATTCGATCGTCATATCCGTTTTCTCCCTCGCCTGCCGGCACCGGTGTTCGCACCTCCGGCGGGCGTATTCTTTTTCTCATATGCTTCATAAGCCTGGACGATCTGCTGTACCAGCGGATGCCGGACAACGTCCTTGCTCGTAAGGGTGCAGAAACCGATGTCCTCGATCTTGTGCAGCACCTTCATGGCTACGTCCAGACCGGAGACCGCGTCCTTCGGAAGGTCCTTCTGGGTCGCGTCGCCCGTCACCACCACCTTGGAACCGAAACCGATCCTGGTGAGGAACATCTTCATCTGCGCCGGGGTGGTGTTCTGCGCTTCATCCAGAATGATGAAGGAATTGTCAAGAGTACGGCCGCGCATATAGGCGAGCGGCGCCACCTCGATCAGTCCCCGTTCCATGTTTTTTGCAAAGCTGTCGGCTCCCATGATCTGGTACAGCGCGTCGTACAGAGGACGCAGATAGGGATCGACTTTACTCTGGAGATCTCCCGGCAGAAAGCCGAGCTTTTCCCCCGCTTCTATGGCGGGTCTGGTCAGGATGATGCGGCTCACTTCTTCATTTCGGAAAGCCGTGACGGCCATCGCCATGGCCAGGTATGTTTTGCCCGTACCGGCAGGGCCCACTCCGAACACGATCATCTTCTTCCGGATCAGATCCACATAATTCTTCTGTCCGAGGGTCTTCGGGCGAACCGGCTTTCCCTGGATGGTGTTGCAGATCAGGTCGGAATCGATCTCGGAAAGCGCCTGCGTGTTGTTCTCCACCGCAAGCGCAAGGGCATAATTCACATTCTGGGCTGTGATCATGTTTCCGCGCTCGGCATGCCGCAGAAGATCCTCGATCATCTTTTTGGCCTGCTGCGCCTGCACTTCATTTCCCAGTATCTTCAAAACGCCGTCCCGCATGATCAGCGTGACGTTCAGCGTCTTTTCTATCTTCTTCAGATGTTCATCAAACTGACCGAAAAGATTCGCCTGCTCTCTGACAGGGATCTCGGTCGTAAGCTCCACGATGTTGCCCGGCATGTATTAAGCTTCCTTTTCTCTCATTTATGATATGGTTCGTGATGTATGATACGGAAAGAACGGTAGATCTGTTCCAGCAGGATCACCTGCATCAGCTGGTGGGGAAATGTGAGCTTTGAAAAGCTCAGAAGCCAGTCCGCCCGCGAAAGGACTTCACGCGAAAGCCCCAGGGACCCTCCGATCACAAATGTAAAGCTGCTGTGTCCTTGTACCGCCAGGGTCTCCAGCTTTCTGGAAAGGCCCGGAGAATCCGTCATCTCTCCTTCGATCGCAAGCGCGATGCAGTAATCCTGGGGACGGATGTATTTCAGAAGACGCTCTCCTTCGGTCTGAAGGATCTGCTGCGTCACCGCTTCCGGGCAGTCGTCCGGCGTTTTCTCGTCCGTCACCTGCAAAAAAGTCAGCCTGCAGTAACGCCCAAGCCTTTTGCTGTATTCGGCGATAGCGTCCGTCAGATATTTTTCTTTGATCTTTCCTACGGAAAGGATCCTGATCTCCATATGTCTTTAGTACTCCAGATAATAGTCCCGGGTGGTCACTTCGCTCACATTGCCGCTGGCGCTTACCAGGATCGCGTAAAACACATGGGCGCCGGAAGGCATCTGGATCGGGGACATATATTCCGTACTTTCCGTGGTGGGCATTTCGTCAAACGCATAATACGCGCGGCAGCCGTCCGGAACCGCGATCTCGATCCGTGTAGACTCATAAAAGGCACCGGAATGCGGCGTGATCTCCGGAGCATCCGGAACATCCACGGAGATCACGTATGTCCAGCACATGATTTCGCTCGGTATGTTCAGAGCGTTCACGCTGACAGCCTTGACCTCGGTGGTCCCTTCCTTCAGGATAATGGGATTTTCATAATAGGTGCTTTTTGTATCAGGATCATCCCCGTTCACCGTGTAGAATGTCTTCTGTCCTTCCGTGAAGAGAGAAACTGTCTGCTCTCCCGCGTAGGTTCCCTCGGGAAGACTTGTCCTGGGCGGTTCCACGATAAAATCCGAACAGGCTTCCCGTACTTTTTCCGACCGGATCCCGCGCAGGAAGTCTTTCAGCTCCGCGTACCGTTCCTGGATCGTCAGCAGCCGGCACATTTCCATGCAGATATCCACATTGTCAGGGTAGGATGCCATGAGCGGCTTCAGCACCAGCACAGCCTCGTCCGGCTTTCCTTCCTGCTCCAGGATATCCGCCATCATAAGATTGGTGTTCAGATCATCCGGTCTCTTTTCAGCCGCAAGCTCTATATTGGCCAGGGCCTGATCGTAGTCCTTCGCGTTCATCGATTCCACGGCTTTGCGGTAATACGCTTCAAAGGAGTGGGTCTGGACATAAATCAGCAGCAGCAGCGCCCCGGCGGCCGCAAGCCATAACAGCACAAGACGCCTGCCGGAAAAAAGCCATTTCGGCAGGCTCTCACGTTCTTTTCTGACACGGATCGGACGGTCCGGCAGAATGTCTATATCGTCTTCCGGAGGAAGGTCCTTCTCTTCCAGCCTTTTCTTTTCAAGCCTGGTCTCGACCGTATCAAATTCCTTTACCCACGGGATCTCTGCCAGACAGTGGGGACAGAACAAAAATCCCGGGGGAACTTCTCTATCGCATTTTGGACATTTCATCTCTTCTACTGCTCCAGGAGATTCTGAAACTCTTCCATGTTCATCAGGATCTTGCGGGGCTTGGTCCCTTCCTCAGGACCCACGACGCCGGCGTCGCACAGCTGGTCCATGATGCGGGCCGCGCGGTTAAAGCCGATCTTGAACAGCCTCTGCAGGCTCCCGATGGATGCTTTTTCTTTCTCGATGATGAATTTACCGGCTTCTTCAAAATAGATGTCGCGTTCTTCCTCCCGGGCGCCGCCCTGGGAGATGCCGACGGAATTGACATGTTCTTCCACAGCGGCGTCATACACGGCGGCCGGATTCTTCTCCGTCAGATACCGGACCACAGCGCCGACTTCGTCATCCGAGACGAACGCCCCCTGCAGCCTGGCAGGTTTCTGATAACCCTGCGGATAGAACAGCATGTCTCCTTTGCCGAGCAGCTTTTCAGCTCCGTTCATATCCAGGATGGTCCTGGAATCGACGCCGGACGTGACCGCAAACGCGATCCGCGAGGGCATGTTGGCTTTGATAAGCCCGGTTATTACGTTGACCGAAGGACGCTGGGTCGCGATGACCAGATGGATGCCTGCGGCTCTGGCCAGCTGCGCCAGACGGCAGATCGCCTCTTCCACCTCGCCGGGAGCCACCATCAT